>NZ_LT629692.1:1834285-2139999 GCF_900100885.1 Microbacterium pygmaeum | reverse complement strand
GACGACCTCGTGATCGACCAGGACGCGGAGCTCACCCGGTTCGTCTCCGAGCTGCGCCTGCGCAAGGACGCGTACGAGATCTCGCAGATGCAGCTGGCGGTGGATGTGACCGCCGACGGATTCGACGACATCGTCGCGAACCTGCCGCGCATCATCGATCATCCTCGGGGCGAGCGGGTCGTCGAGGGCGTCTTCCACCAGCGTGCGCGCAGCGACGGCAACTGGGAGGGCTACGACACCATCGCGGCATCCGGTCCGCACGCCTGCTATCTGCACTGGACGCGCAACGACGGGGCGGTCGCGTCGGGCGACCTGATCCTGATCGACGCCGGCGTGGAGCTCGACAGCCTGTACACCGCGGACATCACCCGCACGATTCCGGTGAACGGGCGCTTCAGCGAGGTGCATCGGCGGGTGTACGAGGCCGTCCGAGAGGCGGCGGATGCCGCATTCGCCGCCGCCCGGCCGGGTGCCAGGTTCAGCGATCTGAACGCCGCTGCGTGGGATGTCATCGCCCATCGGCTCGAGGACTGGGGCATCCTTCCCGTCTCCGCGGAGGAGTCGCTGAACCCCGAGACGGGGCACCAGCACCGGCGGTACATGGTGCACGGCACGAGCCACCACCTCGGCATCGACGTGCACGATTGCGCGCAGGCGCGGCGCGAGCTGTACCACGGGGGCACGCTGGAGCCGGGGATGGTGTTCACGATCGAGCCGGGCCTGTACTTCCAGATCGACGATCTCACGGTGCCCGAGGAGTACCGCGGGATCGGGGTGCGCATCGAAGACGACATCCTGATGACCGAGGACGGACCGCGGAATCTGTCGGCGGCGATCCCGCGCACGGCCGACGACGTCGAAGCCTGGGTCGCACGCCTGAATCCTGCGGACCGGTGATCGAGCGCAGCGGCGACTGAGCGTGACGGAGTACGCCCGACCCGGCGCGTTCACGACGCGTCCGACGCTGACCGGCACGTTCGGCATGTCGGCCTCGACGCACTGGCTGGCCACGGCGAGCGCGCAGGCGGTCCTCGAGCGCGGCGGCAACGCCTTCGACGCGGTGGTCGCGGGCGGCTTCGTGCTGCACGTCGTCGAACCGCACCTGAACGGGCCAGGAGGCGACCTCGTCGGCATCTTCGCGACCGCGCAGGACCCGGCGACCCCGGTCGTGCTCATGGGACAGGGGCCGGCGCCGGCCGGTGCGACCATCGAGCACTTCCACGCCGAAGGCCTCGACCTGGTGCCCGGCGCCGGCGGGCTGGCAGCCGCGATCCCCGGCGCGGTCGATGCGTGGCTGCTTCTGCTGCGCGACCACGGGACGTGGGAGCTCGCCGACGTGCTCGCGTTCGCCGTCGACTACGCCAGGAACGGTGCTCCGCTGGCCGCCCAGGCCAGTGCGACCATCGCCAGGGTCGCGGAGCTGTTCCGGGAGCACTGGCCCACCTCCGCTCAACGGTGGATGCCGGACGGCGAGCCGCCCGCGGCCGGTTCGATCATCCGCAACCCGGCGTACGCGAGCGTGCTGGACCGCCTCATCGCTGCCGGGCGATCCGTGCGCGGCGCGTGCGAGGACGACGGTCCGGTGGGCAGGGCCGCGCGTATCGACGCCGCCCGCGCGGAGTGGAAGACCGGGATCGTCGCGCAGCACGCGGCCGCGTTCCTGTCCGAACCCCATCGCCATTCCGACGGCACCGATCACGCGGCCGTCATCTCGGCGCAGGATTTCGCCGACTTCGACGCCTCGTACGAGGACGCCGTGACAGTGCCGTTCCGCGGTCACACGATCGCGAAGGCCGGCGCGTGGACGCAGGGTCCGGCGCTTCTGCAGGCACTGCGGATCCTCGACGGGCTCCCGGAGACCGATCCGTCGACGGCCGCCGGTGCCCATAACGTGATCGAGGCGCTCAAGCTCGCCCTCGCCGACCGCGATGCGTACTACGGCGACACCGAGGACGCGCTGGATGTGCTGCTGTCCGCCGAGTACGCGGCATCCCGTCGGGATCTCATCGACCAGACCGCGTCGACGAGATGGCGACCCGGGCATGTGCCCGGGCGGGTGCCGTTTCATCCCCCGCTGCGCTCGCACTCGGGCGAATCGTCAGCCGGCACCGGCGAGCCGACGGTGGCACGGTCGGGCGAGACCCGCGGAGACACCTGCCACATCGATGTGATCGACCGCTGGGGCAACATCGTGGCCGTCACGCCGTCGGGCGGCTGGCTGCAGTCCTCTCCGACGATACCCGCACTCGGCTTCTGCCTCGGCACGCGGCTGCAGGTGACGTGGCTGGATGCCTCCTCCCCCGCCGCGCTGCTGCCGGGGCGGCGTCCGCGGACCACCCTCACCCCAACGCTGGTGCTCCGCGACGGGCGGGCGGTCATGGCGCTCGGCAGTCCCGGCGGGGACCATCAGGAGCAGTGGCAGCTCTCTGCGCTCCTGCGGATGCTGGTCGGGGGCTATTCGCCGCAGCAGGCGATCGACGCACCGTCACTGCACACGACCGCCCTCATCGACTCGTTCTGGCCGCGCACGTTCGACCCGACGGGGGTGGTCGTCGAGGATCGCCTCGGCGACGCGCTCGTCGCGGAGCTCGAGCGCCGCGGACACCGCGTCACCCGCGCCGGGGACTGGGCGCTCGGTCGCGTGTCGGCGGTGGGACGGGATGCCGCCGCCGGCCTCCTCTGGGCGGCGGCGAACCCCCGCGGCATGCAGGGTTACGCGGCCGGACGATGAAGCCCTTCTACATCACGACGGCGATCGCGTACCCCAACGGCGCCCCGCACATCGGCCACGCGTACGAGTACATCGCCACCGACGCGATCGCGCGCTTCAGGCGCCTGGACGGCGACGACGTGCGCTTCCTCACGGGAACCGATGAGCACGGGCTGAAGATGGCGCAGACCGCTGAGGCCCAGGGCGTGCCCACCGCGCTGCTGGCCCGGCGCAACTCCGACGCCTTCGAAGCGCTGCAGAGCGCGTTGGACATCTCGTTCGACCGCTTCATCCGCACCACCGACGCCGACCACGTCGCGGCCTCGATCGCCATCTGGAGAGCGATGGAACAGGCGGGCGACATCTACCTCGACACCTACGCGGGCTGGTACTCGGTGCGCGATGAGCGCTTCTACACCGAGGACGAGCTCGAGATCGGCGACGACGGGCACAAGCGCTCCCGTGAGACCGGCGCGCCCGTGGTGTGGACCGAGGAGCAGACCTACTTCTTCCGGTTGTCCGCCTACGCCGACCGGCTTCTGGAGCATTACGACACTCACCCGGACTTCATCGGCCCGCCCTCGCGGCGCAATGAGATCCTGAGCTTCGTGCGGTCGGGACTCCGCGATATGTCCATCTCCCGCACCACGTTCGACTGGGGCGTGCCGGTGCCCGATCACCCCGAGCACGTCATGTACGTGTGGGTCGACGCCCTGACCAACTATCTGACCGGCGCTGGATACCCCGACACCGACTCCGTGGACTTCGGCCGCTACTGGCCGGCAGACGTGCACGTGATCGGGAAGGACATCATCCGGTTCCACGCCGTGTACTGGCCCGCGTTCCTCCTCTCGGCCGGCATTGCGCTCCCCCGGCGCGTCTTCGCGCACGGATTCGTGCTGAACGACGGCAGGAAGATGGGAAAGTCGGTCGGCAACGTGCTGGACCCGATCGAGCTCGTGGATCGATTCGGAGTCGATCGCGTGCGCCACTTCCTGCTGCGCGAGATGACCTTCGGCGAGGACGGCAGCTACAGCGACGACGCGCTGATCACCCGGACCAACGCCGACCTTGCGAACGAGCTCGGCAACCTGGCGCAGCGCTCCCTCTCGATGATCCAGAAGAACCTCGGCGGTATCGTCCCCGATCCCGGACCCTTCAGCGCTCCCGACATCGAGCTGCTCGGGCTCGCCGACGGGCTGCTGCCCGTCGTTCGGCGCCGCTTCGAGGCACCCGCGATGCACCTCGGCCTCGAGGCGATCTGGAGTGTGCTGGGAGCGGCCAATCGCTACTTCTCGTCACAGGAGCCGTGGACCCTGCGCAGATCCTCGGCCGAGGCGGACCAGGAGCGGTTCCGGACCGTGCTGTACGTGACGATCGAGGTCGTGCGGATCGCCGCGCTGCTGGTCCAGCCGGTGATCCCCGGTGCTGCGGCACGGTTGCTCGACCTGGTCGCGATGCCCGTCGACAGGCGCGACTTCAGCATGATCGGCGAGCGCATCGCGCCGGGAACCCGCCTGCCGGCACCGGTCCCCGTCTTCCCACGACTGGACCCGCTTCCGCCCGCCTGAACCGCATTCCGGCGAGGATGGGAACGTGCCTCTTCTGACCGTCGTCCACGGCGACATCACCGAGCAGGACGTCGACGCGATCGTCAACGCCGCGAACAATCGCATGCGCGGCGGCGGCGGCGTGGACGGAGCGATCCATCGAGCGGCGGGGCCGGGCCTGCTGGCCGAGTGCGTCGAGCGATTCCCTCGCGGACTCGCCACCGGAGACGCCGGCTGGACCACGGGCGGCGACCTCCCCGCCACCTGGGTCATCCACACCGCGGGGCCGAACTACAGCGCCGGGGAACGCGACCGGACGCTGCTGGAGTCCTGCTATCGGCGCGCACTCGAGGTGGCCGGCGAGCGGGGTGCGCGCACGGTCGCCTTCCCGCTGATCAGCGCGGGGATCTACGGCTGGCCGATCGACGACGCCATCGCCGTTGCCGTGGAGACGGTCGGCGACGCGCTCGCGCATGCACCGACGAGCGTCGAGGAAGTGCGGCTGGTGGCGTTCGACCAGGCCAAGATGCGCTCGATCGACGCACTGATCCGATCGCGGTTCCCGGCGCAGCACGGGAACTGAGTGAGGTGCACGGTTGCCTGTCAGCGTAGCGTTGCGTGCATGAGACATGGGATCGTCCTGCTGCCCCAGCACCGATGGGCGGATGCTACGCCACTGTGGCGCCGCGCGGAGGAATACGGCTTCGACCACGCGTGGACCTACGACCACCTCTCGTGGCGGAGCCTCGCCGACCAGCCCTGGTACGCGACCATCCCGACACTCACCGCCGCGGCGACGGTGACCACGCGGATCGGGCTCGGACTCTTCGTGGCGAGCCCCAACTTCCGCCACCCGGTGCCCTTCGCCAAGGAACTCGCGACCCTCGATGACATCTCCGCCGGGCGGCTGCTGATCGGGGTGGGCTCCGGCGGCACGGGGTTCGATGCATTCGTGCTCGGCCAGGACGAACTCACCGCGCGGCAGCGCCATGCGCGCTTCGTCGAGTTCGTCGACGACCTCGACGTGCTCCTGCGTTTCGAGGAGCCGGGTTCGGGCGGCATCTCGTTCGACGGCGACTGGTTCACGGCGCGCTCGGCGCGGATGGTCGGCGCGCCGGCGCAGCTCCCCCGCGCCCCCCTCCTGGTGGCAGGCAACGGGCCGAAGGCCATCGCGTACGCGGCATCCCGCGGCGATGGCTGGATCACCACCGGCGGGAACGAGGAGGGCGAGGCGCAGTGGTGGGCCGGAGTGGCCGCGCTCGCACGTCGCTTCGAGGACGCCGTCGAGAGCGCGGAACGGACGACCCCGGCATCCCGAACCCTCTCCTTGGACAACGAGGTGCGCTACTTCCTGCGCAGCGCGGCGGCCTACGAGGACGCAGTCGGTCGTGCCGAGCAGCTGGGCTTCACCGACGTCATCAGCCACTGGCCGCGTCCCAACGGCATCTACGCCGGGTCGGAGTCGGTGCTGGACGACATCGTCGGCCTACTCCGCGACCACGGGTAGCTGCTCAGGACCGCCGGCGCATCCAGTCGACCACGAGCGGCGCGAGGTCTGCGCCGACCTCGTTCGGCGGACGCTTCCGACCCTTCACTTCGAAGGAGTGCCCGCCGCCGTCGATCCAGGAGACCTCGGCGTCCTGGCAGGACGTCACCGCGTCATCCAGCTGGGCGATCGGCTGGATGAACGGGTCAGTGGTTCCTTCGACGAACAGCTGCGGCTGGATGATCTCGGGCAGGTGCGCCACGCGGGCCTTCGCCGGATCTCCCGGCGGATGCAGCGGGTATCCGAGGTAGACGAGCCCGACGGGATCGATGACACGCGCCGCGGCCGCCATCGACGCCATCCGCCCGCCGTAGGACTTTCCGGCCGCCCACACCGGCGTCGATCCCGCCGAGAGGTGGTCGACGATCGCCGACCAGGTCGACACCGCGTGCGCGGCAGGCCCCGGCATCCGTCGGCCCGCCTCCGCATACGGGAAGTTGAACCGCGCGATCGTGACGCCGAGCGCGTGCATGCCCCGGGCGAAACCGAGGAGGAATGGATGCCGGTACCCGGCGCCCGCACCGTGCGCAAGGGCCATCGTGGCCCAGGCATCGTCAGCTCGTTCGAGGTCGACCGAGACTCCGACCGGCCCTGAGGGCAGTTCGACCCGGACGACCTGCGCCTCGGATCGCCCGGTCATCAGCGCTCCGGCGGCAGCGCAGCTCCGGAGCCGGGCGCGCCCGCGATTCCGCCGCCGTCGACACCACCGGGCTCGCCATCGGGGATCCCGCCGTCTGCGACGGGCGAGGGGTCGACCCGCTCGCCGTACCGCGGTGGCTCGACCGGCGTGACCGGTTCGTCCGCGGGCGGCGGCGTCGGGGCCGCCACCGGCCCCGACGGCGCCGCGGTGGGACGACGGTCTGCGGGAGTCGCGGCCGACCCGATGACCTCGCGCGCGCGATGGATGCTGGATGCGGCGACCGTCACCTCGTAGTGATCTGCCAGCACCTGCATGACCGACGCGTAGTCGCGCCGACGGCGCACGAACGAATAGGTGACGATGCTCATCAGCATGCCGAGCGCGATACCGACGAAGATCACACCGACGAAGGCCTGGATCGGCACCGACGGCGTTCCGATCACGAGGATCGCGGAGAACAGCAGACCCAGCAGCACGCCGTTGATCGCCCCGGAGCGTGCGGCGGCGGCATAGCCCAGGCGTCCGGTGATGCGCTCGATGGAGCGCAGGCCCTGCCCGACGATCGCGATGTCGCGCGCCGGGACGTTCTCGGCGATCAGCTTCGAAACGGTCTTCTGCGCAGCCTCGTAGCTCGGGAAGCTCGCCACGGTCTGCCCGACATCGTCGGCTGCCTGCGGGAATCGTCCGCCCATCATGCTCACCCTCACATTGTCCCACGCGGCGCTTCCTCTCCTGCCTGCGCCGACGCGACTACGCTGGAAGCGTGAGCACGCAGAGGGTCTTCGTGGCGCGCCTTTCGGGGTGCTTCGTCTTCGACCCCGTCGGCGACCGCCTCGGCAGGGTCCGCGACGTCGTGGTCATCTACCGCCAGAACGACCCGCCGCGCGTGGTCGGACTCGTCGTGGAGATCCCCGGCCGGCGCCACGTCTTCGTCTCGATCGGGCGGGTCACCTCGATCGCCACCGGCCAGGTCATCACGACGGGACTGATCAACGTGCGCCGCTTCCAGCAGCGCGGGGGCGAGGTGCGGGTGATGTCCGAACTCGTCGGTCGTCGCGTGTTCCTCCGCGACGGCTCCGGCACCGCGGTCATCGAGGATGTCGCGATCGAGCGCAACCGGCTGGGCGAATGGGATGTCGGGCAGCTCTTCCTGCGCCGCCCCCGCACCAGCGCCTCCCCCTTCGCGAAGGGACCGACCACGTTCGCGAACTGGTCGGAGGTGCAGGAGCAGCAGATCCCGGGCGAGGCGCAGTCGGCCGAGCAGCTCGTCGCGACCTATGCCGACCTGCGACCCGCCGATCTGGCCAACACGCTCCTCGACCTCTCGGACGAACGCATGATCGAGGTCGCCGAGGAGCTCTCCGACGAGCGTCTCGCCGACGCGCTCGAGGAGATGCCCGAGGAGGAGCAGGTTCACATCCTCGAACAGCTCGGCGACGAGCGCGCGGCCGACATCCTCGACGCGATGGAGCCCGATGACGCCGCCGACCTTCTCGGTCAGCTGCCCGATGACCGCTCCGAGCACCTCCTGGATCTGATGGAGCCCGAGGAGGCCGAGGACGTGCGCGCCCTCCTGCAGTACGGACCCGACACGGCCGGCGGTCTGATGACCAGCGAGCCGATCGTGCTGTCGGCCGACGCGACGGTGGCCGAGGCGCTCGCGCTGATCCGTCGCCACGAGCTGCACCCGGCCCTTGCCGCCTCGGTGTTCGTCACCCTGCCGCCGTACGAGACGCCCACCGGACGGCTGCTGGGCACCGTCCACTTCCAGCGGATGCTGCGCTATCCGCCGCACGAGCGGCTCGGCGCCATCATCGACGACACCCTGGAGCCCGCGACGGCCACGGCCTCCGCTGCGGAGGTGGCGCGGATGCTGGCCAGCTACAACCTCGTCTCGCTTCCGGTCG
The DNA here is from genome assembly GCF_900100885.1 of Microbacterium pygmaeum. Taxonomy (NCBI): domain Bacteria; kingdom Bacillati; phylum Actinomycetota; class Actinomycetes; order Micrococcales; family Microbacteriaceae; genus Microbacterium; species Microbacterium pygmaeum. Next base: position 2,131,646 of record NZ_LT629692.1, on the reverse strand, counting down.
TCGACGACGCCCACCGGCTGGTCGGCGCGGTATCGGTCGACGACGTGCTGGACTACCTTCTGCCCGAGGACTGGCGCTCGCACGACGGAGGCGATGATCACCTCGCCGGCGCTGCCGTTGCCCCCACGACCGCCGGCATCCCGAGGAGACGGTGATGGCACGCCCCTCCCGCATGCCCGCGCTGGACGCGCCTCGGGGCCGCAGCGGCATGCTCAACCGCAACCCGCAGCCGTCCCGCGACCGGTTCGGCCGCTTCTCCGAAGCCTTCGCACGCGGGATGGGAACGTCGGGGTTCCTGATCGGCATGACGGTCTTCGTGGCCGCCTGGCTGCTGTGGAACTCGCTGGCTCCTGTCGATCTGCAGTTCGACCCGAAGGCCACGAACTTCACCCTCCTCACGCTCATCCTGTCGCTGCAGGCGTCTTACGCCGCTCCGCTGATCCTGCTCGCCCAGAATCGGCAGGACGACCGCGACCGCGTCCAGATCGAGCAGGATCGCCAGCGCGCCGAGCGCAACCTCGCCGACACCGAGTACCTCGCACGTGAGATCGTCGCGCTGCGAATGGCGCTGACGGACGGCTCCAGCGGTGCCGTGACCAAGGACGTCCTGCGCAACGAGCTCAAGGCGATGCTCGAACAGCTCGACACCCGCGCGGACGAACGGGACGGCTCCGGCCGGTGACCCGCCACACCGGCTCCGACGTCGCCGGCCCGAACGATGCCGACGCGGTCCGGCGTGCCGTCGGCGCGGTCGTCGATCCCGAGCTGCGGCGTCCGATCGCCGAGCTCGGCATGCTCCGTGAGATCACGCTCGATCAGGGGCTGGCCTCGGTCGGGATCGTGCTGACCATCGTGGGCTGCCCCGCCGCCGATCGCATCGCCGCCGACGTCCGCCGAGCCGCGGCATCCGTTCCCGGCGTCAGCGCTGTCGACCTCTCCGTCGGCGTGATGACACCCGCGGAGCGACGTGAGCTGACCGAGTCGCTGCGCGGCGGGCGGGCGGCTCGGGAGATGCCCTTCGGACCCGACTCGCTCACCCGTGTGATTGCGGTGACCAGCGGCAAGGGCGGCGTCGGCAAATCGACGGTCACCGCCAACCTCGCCACCGCGCTGGCCTCCCGCGGACTCGCTGTCGGCCTCATCGATGCGGACGTGCACGGCTTCTCGATCCCGGGCCTGCTGGGGCTCGTCGCTGCCGGTGGCAGCGTGCCGCAGCCCACCCGCATCGACGAGCTCATGCTCCCGCCGGTCGCGCACGGCGTGAAGGTCATCTCGATCGGCATGTTCCTGCGCGGCGCGTCAGGACCGGTGGAAGCGGTGGCCTGGCGGGGACCGATGCTGCACCGCACGGTCTCGCAGTTCCTCACCGACGTGTACTTCGGCGACCTCGACGTGCTGCTGCTGGACATGCCGCCCGGGACCGGCGACATCGCGATCTCGGTCGGCCAGCTGCTCCCCCACGCCGAAGTGATCGTGGTGACCACTCCGCAGTCCGCGGCATCCGACGTCGCCGTCCGCAGCGGCCTGGTGGCACGCCAGACAGGTCAGCGTGTGATCGGCGTCGTCGAGAACATGGCCGCGATGACGCTCCCCGACGGGACGACACTCGACCTGTTCGGCGCGGGCGGCGGCGCGCAGGTCGCCGAGATGCTCTCCCGCGGCGAGGACGACGTCCCCGTGCTCGGGTCGGTCCCCCTCAGCCCGCTGCTGCGCAGCGACGGCGATGCGGGCACGCCGATCGTCACCGCACACCCCGACGACCCTGCGGCGATCGCGATCGAGCGGATCGCCGCCGGCCTGGCCGCGACGCCGCGCGGGCTTGCGGGGCGCGCGCTTCCAATGCGGCTGCGATAAGCCGGTGCCCGCTCGCGCGGTGGCGGATCGAGCCCCCGGCTCAGGTGGCTTCGGTGTCGTACGGCGGCTTGCGGTCGGCCTGGAACCGGTCGGAGGTCTCCGTGGGTCCATCGATCAGCGGGGTCGCGCTGGTCATCGCGGCCGCGGCGCTCACCGCCTTCACCGTCGGCACGGGAGCGTCATCCAGCAGCGCCTCGCGGATGATGCGCCGCGGATCGTACTGGCGGGGATCCAGCGTCCGCCAGTCGACGTCGTCGAAGTCCCCGCCCATCTCCTCTTTCACGCGCGACTTGGCGTTGGTCACGTACTCGCGTGCGCGTTTGGTGAACCGTGCGAGGGTCTCGGCATAGCGAGGCAGCCGCTCGGGCCCGATGAGCAGCCCGGCGATCAACCCGATCAGCAGGAGCTTCTCGATCGTGATGCCGAAGAACATGCCTTCAGATTACCGCCGCGCCTGAGCAGTCGACGCCGCACCGACACGTAGGCTGACATCGAAGGAGCACCGATGGGCGAGCAGGACGCGAACTACCGCTTCGCCGATGAGGCGACGATCGAACCGGATCACATCTCGAAGGCGCGTGCGTATGCACTCGAGATCGGCGCCGCACCCATCTCCCCCGCCGTCGGAGCGCAGTGCGCAGTGATCGCGGCGTCATCCCGTGCACTCAACATCGTCGAGATCGGCACCGGCGCCGGCGTGTCCGGGCTCTGGCTTCTGCACGGCTCGCCCCGCGCCACGCTGACCACGATCGACAGCGAACCCGAGCACCTCGGCGCGGCGCGCCAGTCGTTCGCAGACGCTAAGGTTCCCCCGGCTCGTGTGCGCTTCATCACCGGTCGAGCGATGGAAGTGCTCCCCCGCATGAACGAAGCGTCATACGACATCGTGCTGGTGGATGCCGACCCGGATGGCGTCATCGATTACGTCGAGCACGGACTCCGCCTGGTCCGGGCCGGCGGCACCGTGCTGATCCCCCGCGTGCTGAACCGCGGCGCCGTCGCCGATCCTGTGCGCCGGGACGCGGTGACGGCCTCGTATCGCTCGCTGATCCACGAGACCCAAGCGTCCGCCGCCGTCATCGGCGCCCTGTCCATCGTCGGCGAGGGCCTTCTCCAGCTGACCACGACTCCTCCGGACTGACGGGAATCCACGCGAAACGGCCGGTCGAGGTTCGACCGGCCGTTCTCGTGTGAGGTGTGATCAGACGGGGTTGACGACCCCGCCGAGCACGTCGTAGAGCTCCTTGGCCTCAGCGTCGTTCACCGAGACGACGAGGCGTCCTCCACCCTCGAGCGGAACCCGCACGATGATGAGACGACCCTCCTTCACGGCCTCCATCGGCCCGTCTCCGGTTCTCGGCTTCATGGCTGCCATTGCGGCTCCCTTTCGTCGTGGTCTGCGTGTCGAGTTTATCGTGCGCCTACGACCAGGGGATAATCGTCGCCCCGATCCGCTCGCCTCGGCGACCGATCATGGGATCTGCCAATAGGTATTCCCCAGCGCGTACATGTTGTAGATCCACCACCACTGCCCCGCCAGGCATGCGACCAGCACGCTCACCCGCCACAGCGCGGACCGCGGCATCGCGACGGCCCCCCACAGCGGGGACAGCGGCACGAGGAGCCGGAAGATGCTGGACTGCGGGAAGAACACCGCGAGCAGGTACAGCAGGTAGCCGGCCGACCACAGCCGCACCTCGACGCCCATGCGACGCACGTGGGGTTCGAACAGGAGCAGGGCGGCGATGCCGAGGACGGATGCCGCGAGCACGACGTAGCCGGTGATCTCGCCGAGCCCCCAGGAGCCGAACCAGAAGGCGGCACCCTGCACGAACCCGTCGAACGGGACGAAGGCGCCCTCGCTCTGTCCGAGCCAGTTCCGCCGCCACGCGAGTTCGGTCGCCAGGTACGCGCTCGGATCGCCGGTGACGACCGCGGCGAGGACCTGCCATGAGAATCCCACCACGACGGCGAGGAGCCCGAGCGCGCAGATGTGCACGATCTCGCGGACCGGCAGCGGCTCGGTGCGCCTGGTGGCCCAGCGCCAGATGCCGTACAGGCCGAGGAGGAGCGCGAAGGCCAGCACCCCCGGCCGGGTGAAGCCCATCAGCGGGATCAGCACGTACAGCCAGACGTAGCGTCGCCGCTGCAGCATCCACAGCGCAAGGAACAACCACAGCAGGAACAGCGACTCCGCGTAGCCGACCTGGAAGAGCGCGGCCAGCGGCGCGGCGGCGAAGAAGGCCGTCGCCCAGGTCGCGGTGGCGTCATCTGCCCGCATCCGCACGATCCGGTAGAGCACCAGGCACGCGAGGTACCCGGCGACCAGCGCGATGGCGACGGCCGCGACACCCCAGGACCCGAGAAGGAAACCGAGACCCTTGGCCAGGAAGGCGTAGACGGGCATGAATGCCCACTGGTTCTCGGCGACGTCTCCCCCATCGGTGATTGGGAGCTGGGCCGGGTAGCCGTGCTCGGCGGCGAACCAGTACCACTGCGCATCCCACCCGATCATCAGCGTGCCGATGTCGGCGTTCTCGCCGAACCGTGACCCGACGCTCGACAGCGCCGCCGCGAGCAGGAGGAACGTCGTCGTCACCGCGCGCGCGACGATGTAGAGGATGCCGATCCGCACAGCAACCGGCATCCGCTCCCATCGGGTCGGATTCGCGACTGCGTCAGCGGGCGCGGGAGTCAGCCCACCCATGTCAGCCGGCCGATCAGCTCAGCCACGCGCGAAGTCCGCGCTCGACATCCTCGATCTGGGCGATCGGCACACGCTCCTGGTCGTGGTGGGCCAGGTGCGGGTCTCCCGGTCCGTAGTTGACCGCGGGCACACCCATCGCGGAGAAGCGCGCCACGTCGGTCCATCCGTACTTCGGGCGTGGCTCGCCGCCGACCGCGGCGACGAACTGCTGCGCGAGCGGTGCATCGAGTCCGGGCCGTGCGCCGACGGCGACGTCGATGACATCGAGCTCGAAGCCGGCGAACACGTCGCGGACATGCCGCTCGGCGTCGACTGCCGACTTGCTCGGCGCGAACCGGTAGTTGACCTCGACCTCGCACAGGTCGGGGATCACGTTTCCGGCGACCCCGCCGCCGACCCGCACCGCGTTCAGTCCCTCGCGATACACGAGACCGTCCACCTCGACCTCGCGCGGACGGTAGTCGGCCAGCCGGGCGAGCACCGGCGCCGCCTTATGGATCGCATTCTCGCCGACCCAGGCGCGGGCGCTGTGCGCGCGCACGCCGGTCGTGCGGATGACCGCCCGCAGGTTGCCGTTGCAGCCGCCTTCGACGGTGCCGTTCGAGGGCTCGCCGAGGATCGCGAAATCGCCGGCGAACAGGTCGGGCCGGCTTCGAGCCAGTCGGGTCAGCCCATTGAGATCGGCATCGACCTCCTCGTGGTCGTACCACATCCAGGTGATGTCGATCCGTGGCTCGACCAATTCGGCGGCCAGCTTCAGCTGCACGGCGACCCCCGCCTTCATGTCGACGGTGCCCCGGCCCCAGATGTACGCGTCGCCGTCGACGTCCACGTCGCGGGTCGGCACGTTGTCGTTGATCGGAACCGTGTCGATGTGCCCGGCGATCACCACGCGCTGCGGGCGATCCGATTCGGTGCGGGCGACGATGGTGTCGCCATCGCGGTAGACGTGCAGATGCGGGAGCGCCGCGATCGCATCGTCGATCAGATCGGCCAGGACCGCCTCGTCTCCCGAGACGCTCGGGATGTCGCAGATCGTGCGGGTGAGGTCCACGGATGACGCGGTCAGAACGAGGGGCGGCATCCCCTGAGTCTATCGATCCGGTCCGGACGACCGGGGTCGGTTCGATAGCGTGGAGGGATGAGCGAGAATCGGCGCGTATGGGGTATCGGACTGACGACGATCTCCGTGAACGGGATGGTGCTGGACGCCTCCTTCCCTTCCCCCGAGCGCGGGAGCCGGAAGCCGGCGTCCTTCCAGGCGGACGTCGCGGAGCAGCTGCAGCCGTTCGCCGGGGTCGATGATCGCCGGGCGGTCAACGTCGAGGTCGCCGAAGTCGAGATCGATCTCGACGCCCCGCCGGCATCCACGCTCGACGCCTATCTGCGTCTGCACGCGCTCTCGCACCGCCTCGTCCTGCCCAATGACCTGAACCTCGACGGCATCTTCGGCCACCTGCCGAATGTCGCGTGGACCACGGCCGGTCCGATGCACCCCGACGATGCAGCACGGCTCCGCGCGTCGCTGCTGCGCGCGGGCGTCCAGGTGCAGGGCCTGGACAAGTTCCCGCGCCTGCTGGATTACGTCTTCCCCCCGGGGGTGCGGATCGCCGACGCATCGCGCGTGCGGCTGGGGGCCTACCTCTCCCCCGGCACGACGGTGATGCACGAGGGATTCGTCAACTTCAACGCCGGCACGCTCGGCGCCTCGATGGTGGAAGGGCGCATCTCGCAGGGCGTCGTCGTCGGGGACGGCAGTGACATCGGCGGCGGGGCATCCATCATGGGCACCCTTTCCGGAGGCGGCGCGCACCGCGTCTCGATCGGCGCACGGACCCTCCTGGGCGCCAACGCGGGCGTGGGCATCTCGCTCGGCGACGACTGCGTCGTCGAGGCGGGACTGTACGTGACCGCCGGATCGAAGATCGCCCTGCCCGACGAACCGCGTCGGGCGGACGGATCCCCTGCGACCGTCAAGGGCGCGCAGCTGTCCGGGCTCGACGGCATCCTGTTCCGTCGCAATTCGCTCAGCGGCGCGATCGAGGCCGTGCGCCGCGCGGGGGTCGGGGTCACCCTCAATGAGGCGCTGCACGCGTAGAGTTCCCTGAAACGAGCAGGAGACACACGTGAGCAAGCGCATGGCGAAGAAGCTCTACGAGTCCGAGCTGATGATCCTGCAGGCCAAGCTGGTCGACATGCAGGCGTGGGTCCAGCAGAGCGGGGCCCGCATCGTCGTCATCTTCGAAGGACGGGATGCCGCGGGCAAGGGATCCACGATCAAACGGGTCTCGGAGTACTTGAACGCCCGGGTCACCAAGATCGTCGCGCTGCCGACGCCGAGCGAGCGGGACAAGACCCGCTGGTACTTCCAGCGCTACGTCCCCCACCTCCCCGCCGCCGGCGAGATCGTGCTGATGGACCGCTCCTGGTACAACCGGGCCGGCGTCGAGCATGTGATGGGCTACTGCACGAACGAGGAGTACCACCGGTTCCTGCACCAGGCGCCGATCTTCGAGCGGATGCTGGTCGAAGACGGCATCATCCTGCTCAAGTACTGGTTCAGCGTCTCCGACGTCGAGCAGGAGGCGCGTTTCAAATCCCGCGCGAAGGATCCCATGCGGCGGTGGAAGCTCAGCCCGAACGACGTCCTTTCCATCACCAAGTGGGAGGACTACTCGCGCGCGAAGGACACGATGTTCGTGCACACCGACATCCCCGAATCGCCTTGGTACGAGGTCGACAACGAGGACAAGCGGCGCGGGCGGATCAACATGATCGCCCACCTGCTCTCGAAGATCCCGTACGAGCAGGTCGAGCGCGAGGAGATCGAGATCCCGCCACGGCCGGCGTCGGGGGGCTACGAGCGTCCTCCGCGCAACGAGGACACGGCAGTACCCGACTACGTCGACGAGCTCGCACGGCACGGCAAGGACGAGCGGATCGCATCGAAGAAGGGCAAGCGGAAGCGCGAATCGGATGCCGCGGCGATCGCCACTCGTGAAGAGGACACCTCCGCGGCCTGAACCGCCGACCTAGCGCGCGCCGGGATAGTCGCGCGCCCGCGCGCCGACGTACAGCTGCTGCGGGCGGCCGATCTTCGTCTGCGGGTCCTGCTGCATCTCACGCCAGTGCGCCAGCCAGCCGGGCAGGCGCCCGATGGCGAAGAGCACCGTGAACATGCGCGTCGGGAACCCCATCGCCTTGTAGATCACGCCGGTGTAGAAGTCGACGTTCGGGTAGAGGCGACGCTCCTTGAAGTAGTCGTCCTCCAGTGCGAGCTGCTCGAGCTCCTTGGCCAGATCCAGCAGCGGGTCGCTGACGCCGAGTGCTTCGAGCACCTCATCGGCGGATTCCTTGACCAGTTTCGCGCGCGGGTCGTAGTTCTTGTAGACGCGGTGCCCGAAGCCCATGAGCTTGACACCGTCCTCCTTGTTCTTGACCCGCTCGACGAAGCGCTGCACGCTCTCGCCGGAGTCGCGGATACGCGCCAGCATCTCCAGCACGGCCTCGTTCGCGCCGCCGTGCAGCGGACCGTACAGCGCGTTGATGCCCGCCGAGATCGACGAGAACTGGTTGGCGCCGGTCGAGCCCACCAGTCGCACCGTCGAGGTCGAGGCGTTCTGCTCGTGGTCTTCGTGGAGGATCAGCAGCCGCTCGAGCGCCCGGGACATCACCGGGTTGACGTCGTAGATCTCCGACAGGACGCCGAAGTTGAGCTTGAGGAAGTTGTCCACGAAGCTCAGGCCGTTGTCCGGGTACAGAAACGCCTGGCCGATGCTCTTCTTGTGGGCGTATGCCGCGATGACCGGCATCTTCGCCAGCATCCGGATCGTGTTCAGCTCCACGTGCTCGGGGTTGTTCGGGTCGGACTGCGACTCGTAGTAGGTCGACAGCGCGGAGGTCGCCGAGGAGAGGACCGACATCGGGTGGGCGGTGTGCGGCAGGGCGGAGAAGAACCGCTTCAGATCCTCGTGCAGGAGCGTGTGGTGCCGGATCCGGTCATCGAAGGCGGCCAGTTCGTCGGCAGTGGGCAGCTCGCCGTAGATCAGGAGCCACGCGACCTCGAGGTAGGTGCTGTTCTTCGCGAGCTGCTCGATCGGGTAGCCGCGGTATCGCAGGATGCCCTGATCACCGTCGATGAAGGTGATCGCCGACTTCGTGGCGGCCGTGTTCACGAAACCGTAGTCCAGCGCGGTGTGGCCGGTCTGCCGGGTGAAGGTCGAGACATCGACGCTCGGCGTGCCGTCGGTGCCCGTGAGCAGCGGGAATTCAGCGGTGCGATCTCCGATCGTCAGGAGAGCCTTCTGCTGGGTGCCGCTGGCGGCGTTGTCCTGCGCGGTGCCTGTGTCGCTCACGGCGCCTCCTCGCGATTCCTGGTCGGTCAGGGGGTCGTCGGCCCCGGACGGATCCGCCGATTGACATATCCAAGGGGCCAGCGCGAAGACAGCGGATGCCGCGGTCTCGAGCCTTTTACAGCCTACTGTCCCGCCCGGCCTACCGCGGACACGGCCAAAGGACGGCGGGATCGGTAGGAGGATTCCTCAGACGCAGACCCCGGGATCAGGCGGCGCGCAGGCGTGCGGCCCCGGCGGCGATCCGCTCGTCGGTGGCGGTCAGGGACAGCCGGACGTGCAGGGGGAAGTGCTCGCCGTAGAAGGATCCGGGCCCAGCGAGGATGCCCAGGGCTGCGAGGCGGTCCATGCTCTCCCAGGCGTCGCGGCCCTCGGACGCCCAGAGGTAGAGGCCGGCCTCGCTGTGATCGATCCGGAAGCCCGCGGATTCCAACGCCGGCCGCAGGACCTCGCGCCTGGCGCGATACAGGTGCTTCTGCGCAGCCACGTGGGCATCGTCCATCAGCGCGGCGATCATCGCGCGCTGCACGGGCGCCGGAAGCATCAGGCCGAGGTGCTTGCGCGCCGTGGTCAGTCTGCCGACGATCTCAGGGTCGCCCGCGAGGAAGGCGGCACGGTAGCCGGCCAGGTTGGACTGCTTGCTCAGCGAGTACACCGACAGGATGCCGCGGACATCGCCGCCGGTGGCCCGGGCGTCCAGGACAGAGGGGATCGGCTCGCGGTCCCACGGCGCATCCCAGCCGAGCTCGGCGTAGCACTCGTCCGAGACCAGCACGGCGCCGAGCTCCCGCGCGCGCAGCACCGCCGCGCGCAGCTGCGCGGCATCCCACACCCGGCCGTCCGGATTGCCGGGCGAGTTGATCCAGATGAGCCTGGCGCCCTCCGGCCACTCCTGCGGATCGTCCGCCGCCAGCGCGGACGCGCCGACGAGCCTGGCGCCCACCTCGTAGGTCGGGTATGCCGCGCGCGGGTGCACCACGGTGTCGCCGGGGCCGAGTCCCAGCAGGATCGGCAGCAGCGCGACCAGCTCCTTCGAGCCGATCGTGGGCAGCACGCTGTCCGGCGCGAGACCGGACACGCCGCGGCGTCGGCCGTACCAGTCGACGATGGCCTCGCGCAGCGCGGGGGTGCCGACCGTCTGCGGATAGGCGTGCGCGTCCGTCGCCGCCGCGAGCGCGGTGCGCACCACACCGGGGGTCGGATCCACCGGGGAGCCGATCGACAGGTCCACGACGCCGTCAGGATGCTGCGCCGCGCGCGCGGCGTACGGCGCCACTGCGTCCCAGGGGTAGTCCGCGAGGTCGGAGACGCCCATCAGCCGGCCGGGCGGGCTGAGGCGGTCACGGCGCCTGCGGCGGGAGTTCGGCGATGATCGGGTGGTCCTTGTGGATCACGCCCACCTTCGCGGCTCCGCCTGGTGAGCCCACGTCGTCGAAGAACTCGACATTGGCCTTGTAGTAGTCCTGCCACTCGTCGGGCAGGTCGTCCTCGTAGTAGATGGCCTCGACCGGGCAGACCGGCTCGCATGCTCCGCAATCCACGCACTCGTCGGGGTGGATGTAGAGCGAGCGGTCGCCCTCGTAGATGCAGTCGACCGGGCATTCGTCGATGCAGGCACGGTCTTTCACATCCACGCACGGGAGAGCGATCACATACGTCACGGGTCGAGTCTAATTGCTGCGCGCGTCGGCATCGGCCGGAGCCGGGGTGCCGGCCCGTGCGGACGCGATGCCCTCCGGCCACGCCACGACGACGGCGACGAGGATCGGCACGGCGATCGTCCATGCGATGGCGAGGCTGGTCTGCGGCACGATCACCGAGCCACCGGGTCCGCGCCCGGAGAAGACGAGGGTCGCCACCATCATGCCCAGGCCGGTCGCCAGAGCGGACCAGCGATCGGAGGTCAGCAGCCGGACCGCCGCCAGCAGCGCGGCGCTGCCGAGGATCGCGAGGATGAGCCCGATCGGCAGGGGGCCCCAGGAGAAGGAGTGCGCGATGGTTCCCGCGAGCCCGTAGACGATGCCCACGACGAGGGCGACGACCCAGGTGCCCAGGCGTGCGGGAAGAGAGGAGTTCACTCCAGAACTCTACCCAGCCCCACCACGGGGTCCGCCGTCACGCCGCCCACCCCCACAGCCGCAGCAGCGCCGCGACCAGCGCCGCAGCGACCACGACCACCAGGAAGGGCGCGCGCAGGAGCAGGAGTCCGGCTGCCACCAGGACTGCGGGAATTCGGGCGTCCACGACGACCGCCTGCCCGGCGCCGAAGGTCTGCACGGCGACGAGCGCCGCGAGGAGGGCCACGGTCAGCAGGTCGGCGATCCGGGCCGGACGCGGCGCCTCGAGCGCACGCGGCGGCACGAGGTAGCCCAGCGTCTTGAGGGCGACGCAGATGATCGACGCCACCAGCACCGCGGTCCACAGCGTCACGGCAGGCCTCCGAGCTCGGGGACGTCATCGGGCTCCGTGCGTGCGCCGCCCGTCGCCGCGGGGTCGGTGGGTCGCCCGAGCCAGTTGTACCAGCCGACGACCACGGCCACCAGCGCGGCGATCAGGACCGGGATGCCGGGCACGATGACCGGCGTGAGGACCGTCGCCACCACCGCGGCGGCGATGCCCACCGCGATCGGCTGCCGGCCCTTCAGCCGCGGCCACAGCAGCGCGAGGAACGCCGCGGCCGCCGCCGCATCCAGTCCGTACGCGCGCGGATCCCCCAGGACGTCTCCGAGGAGTGCACCGGCCAGCGTCGAGATGTTCCATCCGACGTAGATCGCAAGGCCCGTGACCCAGAATCCGAACAGGCGCGCCCGCGGCGTCGCCTGGGCGATGGAGACCGCGGTCGACTCGTCGATCGTGAACTGCGCGGCCGCGATCCGCTTCCACAGCCCTGAGCCGATGATCGGCGACATGAGCATGCCGTAGGCGACGTTGCGCACGCCCAGCAGCGCCGAGGATGCGATGGCCGCGGGCGCCGCGGCCAGTCCCCCGGCGGCGATCACGCCGACGAAGGCGAACTGGGAGCCGCCGGTGAACATCAGCAGGCTCAGGACGCAGGTCTGCCAGATGTCCAGTCCTGCCGCGACACCCAGCGCGCCGAAGGAGATGCCGTACGCGCTCGTGGCGAGCGCGACACTGAGCGCCTGGCGCGTCGCACGCCGAGCATGCGCGTCAGGTTCGGCGTCCACCGATTCAGCGTAGCGAGGGGTGCGCGCGGCCCGTCCGGGCCACGGCGTCATCCGTGGCCCGATTCCTGCCAGATCAGGCGTTCGCGTCCTGGCGCTTCAGGCGCGACGTGGCGCGAGCGCGCTCGGTGGCATCCAGATTGACCTTGCGTATCCGGACGATCTCGGGCGTGACCTCCACGCACTCGTCCTCGCGGGCGAACTCGAGGCTCTCCTCGAGCGAAAGCTGGCGCGAAGGCGTCATGGACTCGAACGTGTCGGAGGTGGACTGACGCATGTTGGTCAGCTTCTTCTCCTTGGTGATGTTCACGTCCATGTCGTCGTTGCGCGAATTCTCGCCGATGACCATGCCCTCGTAGACCTCCTGCGTGGGCTGGACGAAGAAGGACATCCGCTCCTGGAGCGCGATGATCGCGAACGGCGTGACGACACCGGTGCGGTCGGCGACGATCGATCCGTTCTGGCGCGTGACGATCTGCCCGGCCCACGGCTCGTAGCCGTGCGAGATCGCGTTGGCGATGCCGGTGCCGCGGGTGGTGGTCAGGAACTCGGTGCGGAAGCCGATCAGGCCGCGCGAGGGCACGACGAACTCCATGCGCACCCAGCCCGTGCCGTGGTTGGTCATGTTCTCCATGCGCCCCTTGCGGGTGGCCAGGAGCTGCGTGATCGCGCCGAGATACTCTTCGGGGGCATCGATGGTCAGGTGCTCGAACGGCTCGTACGTCTTGCCGTCGACCTTCTTGGTGACCACCTGCGGCTTGCCGACGGTCAGCTCGAAGCCCTCGCGGCGCATGTTCTCCACGAGGATGGCCAGCGCCAGCTCACCGCGGCCCTGCACCTCCCAGGCATCCGGGCGTCCGATGTCGACGACCTTGAGCGAGACGTTGCCGACCAGTTCCCGGTCGAGGCGGTCCTTGACCAGGCGCGCCGTGAGCTTGTGGCCCTTCACCTTGCCGGCCAGGGGCGAGGTGTTGGTGCCGATCGTCATCGAGATGGCGGGGTCGTCGACGTGGATCTGCGGCAGTGGACGCACATCGTCGGGATCCGCGATGGTCTCGCCGATCGTGATGTCCGGGAAGCCGGCGATGGCCACGATGTCGCCGGGCGCCGCGCTCTCGGCCGGGTAGCGCTCCAGGGCGCGGGTCTTGAGGAGCTCCGTGATCCGGGCGCTGCTGACGGTGCCGTCGGCGCGAACCCACGCCACGGTCTGCCCCTTCTTGAGCGTGCCGTTGAAGACGCGCAGGAGGGCGAGACGGCCCAGGAAGGGGCTCGAGTCGAGGTTGGTGACCCAGGCCTGCAGCGGGGCCTCGTCGTCGTAGGCGGGCGCCGGGACGTGCTCGAGGATCGCCTCGAACAGTGGCTCGAGGTCGTCGTTGTCGGGCAGCGAGCCGTTCTCGGGGCGGTTGCGGGATGCCGCGCCTGCGCGGCCGCTCGCGTAGACCACTGGGACGTCCAGGAGGGCGTCGACGTCGAGGTCCGGCACGTCGTCGACGAGGTCGCTGGCCAGACCCAGCAACAGGTCGTGCGCCTCCTCCTCGACCTCGGCGATTCGGGCGTCCGGGCGATCGGTCTTGTTGACCAGGAGGATGACCGGGAGCTTGGCCTCGAGCGCCTTGCGCAGCACGAAGCGCGTCTGCGGCAGAGGCCCTTCGCTCGCGTCGACGAGCAGGACGACGCCGTCCACCATCGACAGACCGCGCTCCACCTCGCCGCCGAAGTCCGCGTGACCCGGCGTGTCGATCACGTTGATCGTGACCGGTGTGCCGCCGGCGTGGACACCCTGATAGGTGATCGCCGTGTTCTTCGCGAGGATCGTGATGCCCTTCTCGCGCTCCAGGTCGTTCGAGTCCATCGCCCGTTCGTCCACGTGGGCGTGCTCTCCGAACGAGCCGGTCTGACGCAGCATGGCGTCGACGAGGGTCGTCTTGCCGTGGTCGACGTGGGCAACGATCGCGACGTTGCGGAGGTCTGAACGGTGGGCGCGCGCCATGAAAAATCCTTGCAGAAACGGGGAAGCGCCCGGAGCCGGGCATCCCCAGTCTACCGGGCGCTTCCTGAGCGTCCCTCGCAGGTCGTCCTAGCCCTCGGTGCCGGTCCGATCCAGCAGCAGCGCGCGGGCTTCGCGACGGATGCGCTGCTCCTCGGGGTTCGGCACGGGGACGGCGGCGATCAGGCGCTGCGTGTACGGATCGGTGGCCCCGCGCAGGATCTGATCGCGGGTGCCGATCTCCACCAGCTTGCCGTGATGCATCACCGCGATCCGGTGGGCGAGGATGTCGACGACGGCCAGGTCGTGACTGATGAACAGGCACGCGAACTGCAGCTGCTGCTGGAGTTCCTGCAGCAGGTCCAGGAAGCGCGCCTGCACCGAGACGTCCAGCGCGGAGGTCGGCTCATCGGCCACCAGCAGCTCTGGTGCCAGGGCCAGCGCGCGGGCGATGCCGACGCGCTGACGCTGACCGCCGGAGAGCTCGTGCGGGAAGCGGTTGCGGTAGGAGGTGGGCAGTTCGACCTGCGACAGCAGCGTCTGCACGCGCTTGTCCAGATCCTTCCCCTTCGCCTCCCCGGACAGCAGGATCGGCTCGCCGATGGACTGGCCGATCGGCATGCGCGGGTTCAGCGACGACGCCGGGTCCTGGAAGACGATCCCGGTGCGGCGGCGGATCGCGAACAGATCCTTCTGCGACGCGTGCGAGATGTCGGTGCCGACAGCGGTGAGCTTGCCCTCGGCGATCGGGATGAGACCGATCGCCGCGCGGCCCAGTGTCGTCTTGCCCGACCCGGACTCGCCCACCAGTCCCACGATCTCACCCGGGAAGATCTGCAGGTCGATGTGCTCGGCCGCCCGGAAGGCGGGGATGCGGCCCCGCTTGGGGTACTCGATCGCGACGTCCTCGAAGGAGAGCACCGGGGCGCGCGTCTCGATGGTCTCCTCGGCCGCCTCGGATGCGCGTTCGCGGATCGCGGCGATGACGGGAACGCCCGCTCCCTCGCCCTCGAGCATCACCTCGGCGGCGTCCGGCTCCTCCAGGACCCCGAGTCCGAGGTGGGGCACAGCGGCCAGCAGCTGCTGCGTGTACGGATGCTGCGGAGCGTGGAAGATCTCCTCCACCGTTCCGGACTCGACGACGACGCCGCTCTTCATCACCATGACGCGGTCGGCGAGGTCGGCGACGACGCCCATGTCGTGCGTGATCAGGATGATCGCCGAGTCGAGTCGCTTGTGCAGGTTGCGCATCAGGTCGAGCACCTCGGCCTGCACCGTGACATCCAACGCGGTGGTGGGCTCATCGGCGATGAGCAGCAGCGGATCGCACGAGATCGACTGCGCGATCATCGCGCGCTGGCGCTGCCCGCCGGAGAGCTGGTGCGGGTACTTGTTGAAGGACTGCTCCGGGTTGGGCATCTCGACGAGGCGCAGCAGTTCGACGGCGCGCTCCTTCGCGACCGTCGGCGCCATGGCGCGGTCGTGCGAGCGCAGCGCCTCCACGATCTGGAAGCCGATCGTGTAGACCGGATTCAGCGCCGTCATCGGCTCCTGGAAGATCGGCGCGATCTCGTTTCCGCGCAGCGCCCGCAGCGTGGTGTCGTCGATCCCGCGCAGCTCGCGGCCCAGCAGCTTGATCGAGCCGGTGACCCGTGCGTTCTCCGGCAGGAGACCCAGGAGCGCCATCGAGCTGGTGCTCTTGCCCGACCCGGACTCGCCGACGATGGCGAGGACCTCGCCGCGGCGGACCACGTAGTTCATGTCGATCGCGGCGGGGTAGAACTCCCCCTCGACCCAGAATTCCACGCCGAGGTTCTGCACCTCCAGGATCGTCTCCGGCAGCGCTTTGTGCGACGCCGCGATCTCGGCGCTGATGCCCGTGCTGTCAGTCATTGCGTGATTCCCATCTGCGAAGCTTGAGTCCATGGCATTCCAGGAGGTCCTCTACCGACCGGTCTTCGGCCGTGTCCTCGCTGTCGCCACCGTCGTGGTGTGCGCGATCGGCATGATCGCACTGGTGCTGGGGGATGCCGCGTCGGCGCTGCGCTACGCATGGCCGATCGTGCTCGTCGCCGTCGTGGCCTGGGCGCTGTTCTGGCGTCCGAGCCTGCGGGTGCAGGAGCACGGCATCACGGTCTCCAACGTGCTGCGCACGTACTTCGTGCCGTGGCCCGCGATCGAGCGCATCGACACCCGGTTCTCGCTGACCCTGTTCACCGCCGCCGGCAAGGTGCCCGTGTGGGCCGCGCCCGCACCCGGGCGTCACCGCACGCTGGGCCTCGCCCGGCAGGACTTCGACGGCGTCGGCGAGTCCGCACGCGGTGCGCACGGCGGCCTTCGTCCGGCGGATGCGGTCTCCACGCCGAGCGGCAACCTCGCGCAGCTGATCCGCGGTCACTGGGAGCGACTGCGCGACTCGGGCATGCTCGATGCCGGCGTCGATCCGGACGCGAACACCGTGACGTGGCACTGGGCGACGATCACGGCGATCCTCGTCCTGGCGGCAGCGTCGGCGATCGGCATCCTGGCCTAGCGTCCGCATCTCACCGCTCCGGATTGAGCGGCTGATCCTGGACGTCGCCGGGCTCCTCGGGTCGAGGGTCGTGGTAGTTCACGACATCGCCCGTGTAGGCGGTCTCGATCCCCACGTCGACGCTGCGGGCCTGGGTGGGCTCGGTGGTGTCCAGGATTGGTCCGACCGGGCCGCCCGCGCGACCGGCGCGACGCATCGCCCGCTCGCTCGGCATCTTCTTCTGGCGCGGGTCGAACGCGTCGCGCAGACCGTCGCCGATGAAGTTGACGCACAGCGCGATCGCGATGATGAAGATGCCCGGCCACCAGAAGATCCACGGACGCGTCGAGAACGCGGCCTGGTTGTCCGAGACGATCTTGCCCAGCGACGTGTCCGGCGACTGGACGCCGAACCCGAGGAAGCTCAGGGCCGACTCGAGCAGGATCGCGCCGGCCATCAGCAGCGTCGCGTTGACCACGATCACACCGATGGCGTTGGGCAGGATGTGCCGGAAGATGATCCGCCGGTCACGAGCGCCGGAGACGCGCGCGGCATCCACGAACTCCCTCTCCCGAAGGCTCAGGAATTCTCCGCGCACCAGTCGCGACATCGTCGTCCAGGCGAACAGCCCGATGACCACGCCGAGCACGGCCGCTCCGAGGCTGCCGAAGGTGTTGCCCAGCACCGCGCCGATGACGATCAGCGGGATCGTGATCACGATGTCGGTGAAGCGCATCAGGATCGAGTCGGTCACCTTGCCGTAGTAGCCGGCGATCGCGCCGATGACCACGCCGATGACCGTCGCGACGAAGCCGGCGATGACCATGACCATGATCGACTGCTGCGCGCCGCGCATCACGACCGCGAAGATGTCGCGACCGACCTCGTCCTGACCGAACGGGTGCTCGCCGAATGTCGGCGGGAACAGGCTCAGGGTCGGAACGCCGTTGTTGATCTTCGGCGCGATCTGGTCCCAGCGCCACATCCACCAGCCGGGGATGCGCAGGCCCCACAGGTCCACGCCGACGGAGGTGAAGGCGAGGATGATGATGAACGCCAGGACGATCATCGAGATGAGCGCGCCGCGGTGGCGGAAGAAGCGCCGGCGGACGATCTGCCCCTGGCTGAGGCCCTCGGTCTCCTTCTGCTCGATGGAGATCTCGGCGACGGCGTCGTTCTCGCGCGCGTCGGGTTCGGTGATTGTGGTGTTCATCTAGCCCACCTTGATTCTCGGGTCCAGCCCCGCGTACACGAGGTCGGCGATGAGGTTGAACAGCACCGCCAGTGCTCCGGTCACGACGAAGAACGCCATCACCGGGTTGGGATCATGCGCGGCCAGGCCGTCGATGAACAGCCGGCCCATGCCGGTCCAGCCGAACACCGTCTCGGTGATGACCGCGCCGCCGATGATGGCGCCCACGTCGAAGGCGATGATCGTGGTGATCGGGATGAGGGCGTTGCGGAACGCGTGACGGACCACGACGGTGCGCTGGGTGAGGCCCTTGGCGCGCGCCGTGCGGATGTAGTCCTGGTTCATCACTTCGAGCAGGCTCGCGCGGGAGTACCGCGTGTAACTGGCGAACGAGATCAGGATGATCGCGATCGTCGGCAGCAGCAGGTGCGTGAACAGGTCGATGCCCTGCACCCAGAAGTTGCCGCCGAGGCCGGGGGTCGATGCCCCGACGGTCGCGATCGGACGACCGCGGACGCGGCTGGAGTTCGAGTACGCCTGCCAGTACGACATGTACTTGTCGAGGGCGATGAGCGCGGCGATCAGGAATCCGACGATCGCGGTGGTGCGCATCACCGGGCCCCGATCGGGAGCGCCCATGAACCATCCCACGGCGCCGCTGACCACGACCGACAGGACCGCGAGCAGCAGGAAGAACCAGATGGTCATCCCGTTGAGGATGTAGTTGACCATCGGGAAGTACAGCGCGACGCCGAGCAGGGCCACGATCAGCGATGCGTACACCGCGCGCCGATTGCGAAGGCCGGTCGAGATGGCCGTGACGCCGAAGGCGATTCCCAGCGCCAGCGCTGTGAACACGACGATGCCGATCGACGGGTCCGCGAACCACTGCGTGAGCGAGAGGTAGGTGAGCACGATCGCGGTGGCCACCGTCGAGATGCCGAACACGATGAGCCGGCGTCGCCATCGACCGCCGAGCAGTGACATCCACACCAGTCCCGCGACGAGCGAGACGATGATGATCACCGGTATGGATATCGTCGGATCCGCCAGCCAGTTGTTGATCTGGATCGCACCGTACTGCTTCAGCAGGACGGCGACCCAGAAGATCGGCAGCGAGAAGAACAGGAACGCCATCAGCGTCACGCTGTAGTCGAAGCCGGTGTACTGGCGCAGCGCGGAGATGATTCCGACCGTGATGCCGAGGATGATCGCGACGACGGTGGCGGTCGTGACCAGTGTCAGCGTCGCCGAGATCGCGTTGCCCAGCAGTGCGTTGACGGACTGGTTCTGGATGCTGACGCCGAAGTCGCCGCGGAAGATTCCGCCCAGCCACAGGAAGTAGCGCAGCGGCGGCGGGACGTCGAGGTTGAGGAGCTTGGTGCGAGCATCGATGAGCTCGGCCTTGTTCGGGGCGTTGCCCTGCCTCAGGTCTTCCAGGGGATCGCCCGAGATCGCCGTAAGGATGTACATCAGGAAGGTCGCGGCGAAGAGCACGAAGATCGACGCGATCAGTCGCCGGATGATGAATGAAGCCATGGTGTGGCCGCCTGCCAATCGGTGAATCAGCGTATGCACGCGTCGTCGTGATGCACGGCCGTGTGCTCCGCCACTGAGAGGGAGTCTAACGCGGTGGGGTGCAGGTCCCTCCGGGGACCTGCACCCCACCCGGTGCGCTCAGTGACGAATCACCGCGAACCGTACTGTCGGATCACTCCGATGCAGCGTCGGTGACCTCCCAGTCCCACGCGTTCCAGAACACGGTGGGCGCAAGGATCGACGACTCGACGTTGGTGACGCGGTCGCTGATGGCGGTGACCTCCGGGAACTGGAAGATGGTGACTCCGTAGAAGTCCGACCACAGCGCGGTGTCCAGGTCGATCTGCAGGTCGATCTTGGCGTCCTCGTCGAACTCCGTGTTCAGCGCAGAGACGGCCTCATCGACCGCGGGGCTGGAGTAGAAGTTCAGGTTGTTGATTCCACCGGTCTCGAACGTCGGGAGCGAGTTGGTCACACCCAGGCTCGTGGACTGCCATCCGAACAGCGATGCGTCGTACGCTCCGGGTGTCCCCAGCAGGCCGCCCCACTCGGTCGAGCCGCAGTCGGTGACGTTGAAGCCGGCCTGAGCGGCCGAGGCCTGGATCAGGGCGAACTCGTTGACACGACGCGGGTTGTTCGATGCGTAGAGGATGCAGACCGAGGTGTCGGTGATGCCCGACGAGGCCAGCAGCGCCTTCGCGCCCTCGATGTCGACATCCGCGTAGGCGTCGGAACCATTGGCGGCGACGGACTCGTCGTAGCCCTCGGCGCCGGGGACGAAGATCTGCGAGTTGCGCACGATCGCCTCGTCGCCGATGATCGGCTTGATCAGCGTGTCGACGATCTCCTGACGCGGGATGACCTTCATGAACGCCTCGCGGACCTGCGGGTTCGAGAAGATGTTCTCCGGGTTCTTGCCCTGGTCGAACTGCAGATCGACGTGCTCGTAGGTGCCACCGAGGCTGGTGTCGACGGTGATGCCGTCGATGCCGTCGAGCGCCGTGGTGATGTCGGCGGTCGCCTGCGGCTGGATGATGTCGACCTCGCCGTTCTCCAGCGCCTGAACCGCTGCGAGCGGGTCGGGGATGAAGCGGATCGTGATCTCTTCGATGTTCGCGCCGTTGTCGCCGGTGTACTCCGGGTTCGCGGTCAGCGTGACGTACTGGTCGGCGACGTAGTCGCTGATCATGTACGGGCCGCTGGCGACGACGAGGTCGGGGTCATCGGGCATCTCGGTGAAGTTGAAGCCCGAGTTCCACCACGACGAGATCGGCGCCAGGTCGGCGGCCTCGTTGCTCTGCACGGCATCGAGGACCGCCTGGGCGGCCTCCTCGTTGTCGTCGATGCCGAGGGCCTTCTTGCCGACGATGTGCGCCGGAAGCATCTCGCCCATGGTGGCGAAGGTGAGCTCCCAGTCGACGAACGGCTCGTCGTAGGTCAGGGTGACCGAACGGCCGTCCTCGCCGACCTCGGGAGTCTCGGACACGAGGCCCAAGCCGGAGGTGGGGGTGGCGCCGGAGTCGAAGTAGACGACATCGGTCGGGAACGCGTCGGTGAACTCACCGGTGTCCGGGTCGGTGAAGTCCGCCGGGTCGAAGTCGGGGGTGTCCAGCGACCGGGACTCCGCGGCCCAGTAGAGCATCAAGTCGGCGGCGTCGATGGGCGTGCCGTCGGACCACTTCTTGCCCTCGGCGATCGTGTACGTCACGACCAGCGGGTCTTCGCTGACGAGCTCGTACGAACCGAAGGAGGTGTTCTTCACCAGTTCGGGAGTGTTGTTGTAGTAGTTGAAGCCGTCCAGCACCAAGTAGTTGATGTTGTTGTTGGCGGTGGCGTTTCCGAACGACGTATTGCCGTTCATGGAGTAGAACGCCTGGTTCCACGCGGCGGTGATCGACGAGCCTTCGACGAGACCGGAGTCATCGCCGTTGTCGCCGCCACCGGCGGCGCAGCCCGAGATCACGAGTGCGCCGGCCGCGGTGAGTGCCACCGCAGCCGAGATGCGCTTAATTCTCACTGTTCCTCCTGTGCAGGGTTGTGCGCACACGTCAGGACAGGCCCGACAGTGGCGCGGATAGGGAAACCATAAGCACGCCATATGAGATGTTCAAAACGTCGCAGGAAAACGTTACAGAGCCTTAACTCAACGGGAGTCGGATGTGGCAATCTGACAAGGTGACCTCCAGATCGGCGTTCGAGAATGTGCGATTGACGACAGAGCCGGCATCCCGAACCCGGCTCACCTGGGAGATCTGCATCCTCCTGGCCATCACGGTCGGGCAGTCTGCGCTGTACTCGGTGCTGTCGCTGCTGCGCGCGTCGCTGCGCAGCACGCCCATCGGCCAGCAGCAGACGCAGCTGAACCCGAACCGCGATGCGGAAGCGCTCTGGAACGTGCTCTACCAGTTCCTCGGCATCTTCTTCGGGCTGGCGCTGGTCGCGATGGTGGTCTACCTGCTGTGGGAACCGGGTCAGAACGCGCTGCGGCGCATCGGCCTGGACTTCAGCCGGTTCGGCGGGGATCTGGGCCGCGGCTTCCTGCTCGCGGCCGTCATCGGCATCCCCGGCCTCGCCCTGTACGCGGGAGCCCGGATGCTGGGGCTCAACGTCGCCGTCGTCGCCTCGCCCCTGGATTCGGCGTGGTGGATCGTGCCGCTCCTCGTGCTCTCGGCGGTCCGGGCCGGGCTCACCGAAGAGGTCATCTTCATCGCGTACCTGTTCGACCGGCTGCGTCGCCTGGGCTGGTCGTGGTGGGCGATCATCCTCTCGACGGCAGCGCTGCGCGGGGCGTATCACGCATACCAGGGCGTCGGAGCGATCGTCGGCAACTTCGTGATGGGCGTCGTCTTCGGCTGGTGCTACCGCCGGTGGGGGCGGATCATGCCGCTCGTGATCGCCCACACCCTGCTGGATATCGTCGCGTTCGTCGGCTACCCGCTCGCCGCCGCGCTCTGGCCCGCGGTCTTCGCGCCCGCGCCGTCCTCGACCGGCACCCCGACGCCCTCGCCCTCCGGGGCGCCGTAGCCGCGCGGCATCCGCTCCCCTGGGTCGGCCAGACCGGGGCCTGCGCGCCCAGATCCCGTGCCGCCCGGCATCCGCTCCCCTGGCGGCGAGACCAGTGTTGCGCGCCCAGACCCCGTCCAGCGCGGCATCCGCTCCCCTGGCGGCGAGACCAGTGTTGCGCGCCCAGACCAGGCGCCGTGCACCCGGATCTCGCGCGAAGTACCGGGTCTCGGCGACATCCGGCAGCGCCGGCGCCAGCGCCGACGGGGGCGCCGAGCCCGACACGCCGCGCACCTCCGGCGCGCCGGAGCCACGCGGCATCCGTCCCCCCTCTGGCGCCGAGACCGGCGCTTCGCACCCAGACCCGGTCCCGCGCACACGGTTCTGGCGCGAAGTGCCCGGTCTCGGCGAATCAGCGACGCACGCCGATTCCTGCACAGCATGCCCGCGCTGCCGAACTCCGCACATCGAGGACAGGATCTCTGCCGCGTGCCCGGCGACGACGGAGAGTGTCTGCATGGTCGACGACGTGCGCGATGGGCTGCCCTTCTTCCTCACCCGGGATGCCCCACTTCTGCGCCGCCCGTATCGACGTGATGCGGAGTTGCATCAGGTGCGGCGCGGCGTCTACCTCGAAGCGAAGGTGTGGGCGGGCATGAAGCCGTGGGAGCGCTACGCGGCCCGCGTCGAAGCCCTTGCGTTGATGTGGGATGCACCGGTGTTCTGCCTGGAGTCTGCGGCGGTCCGCCTCGGAGTGCCGCTCTTCGGCGAACCGCGCGACATTCACGTCGTCGACTCGAGCGGGAAGTCTCGCCGCTACGGCGATGTCGTCGTGCATGCGACGAGCGACGACCTCGAGGTGATGACGACCGGCGGCGTGAGCACGACGAGCTACGTGGACACCGCGCTGGCGCTGTGCCGAGTGCTGCCGCCGGCGTTCGCGCTCGCGGTCGCGGACAAGGCGCTGCGCTCCCAGACGGCGTTGAACGGCACACCCACCTTCGGCGTGATGGGGCGGGAGCGCGCCGACCGGCGAGGCCTGAGGCAACTCGATTGGATCGACGCGCGCGCGACGGCGACCGCCGAGTCGGTGGGCGAGTCAGTCAGTCGCGCCGTGATCGAATGGCTGGGTTTCGAAGCGCCGGAGCTGCAGGTCGAGTTCTTCCACGAGGGCGCCCGGGACCGATCCGACTTCTACTTCCGGCGCCGCCGGATCGTCGCCGAGTCCGACGGGTACGGGAAGTACGACGCCCACGATCCGGAGAGCGCGAAAGCGCACTTCGTGCGGGAGAAGATCCGCGAGGACCGGTTGCGCCGCCACGAGGGCGGATTCGCCCGCTGGGACTGGGCTGACACGCTGCGAAGTTCGCCGCTCGGCGACAAGCTGCATGCCGCGGGGCTGACAACGGTTCGCCCGCGTGAGTTCGCGCTGCTGCGCACGTTGCGTCACAATCCGCGTTGAGCCGCGCGGCGGGACCATGGGCAACTCGCGACACCCGGCAGGCGCCGCGAGACCCGGGTGCACGACCCGGGGTTTCGGCGTCGAACCAGGGTTTCGGCGTCGAACCCGCGTCTCGCCGGGAATCCCGGGGCTCGGCGTCGCCGCGAACGGACACCGCGAGGCCGGCCCCCGCGCGCCGCTCAGGCGAACGCCTCGATCGGCGGGCACGCGCACACGAGGTTGCGGTCGCCGAACGCCTGGTCGATGCGGCGCACCGGTGGCCAGTACTTGGTCCGCACCAGCGTGTGCACCGGATAGACCGCGAGTTCCCGCGAGTACGGGTGCTCCCACTCGCCGACGACCACGGTCTCGGCGGTGTGCGGGGCGTTCACCAGCGGGTTGTCGTCGGCCGGCCACTCCCCTGCGCCGACGAGCGCGGCCTCCGCCTTGATCGCGATCATCGCGTCGATGAACCGGTCGATCTCGCCGAGGTCTTCGGATTCGGTGGGCTCGACCATCAGCGTGCCCGCGACCGGGAACGACATGGTCGGCGCGTGGAATCCGTAGTCGATGAGGCGCTTGGCGACATCGTCCACGGTCACCCCGGTCTCCTCCCGCAGTGGACGCAGGTCGAGGATGCACTCGTGCGCGACGAGTCCGCCCTCCCCCGCGTACAGCACCGGGAAGTGCTCCTGCAGGCGCGCCGCGATGTAGTTCGCCGAGAGGACCGCGGCCGCCGTGGCATCCGTCAGCCCGCGCAGTCCCATCATGCGCATGTACGCCCAGGAGATCGGGAGGATGCCGGCCGAGCCGTACGGCGCCGCCGAGACGACTCCCCCCTCGAAGACGTGGCCGCCGGCATGATCGGCGCGCTGCGCGAACGGATGCGACGGCAGGAACGGTGCGAGGTGCGCCTTCGCCGCGACGGGACCGACGCCGGGTCCGCCGCCGCCGTGCGGGATGGCGAACGTCTTGTGCAGGTTCAGGTGCGACACATCGCCGCCGAGGTCGCCGAACCGCGCGTACCCGAGCAGGGCGTTCAGGTTGGCGCCGTCGACGTACACCTGGCCTCCGGCGTCGTGAACGGCCTGCGTGATCTCGAGCACATCGTGCTCGTACACCCCGTGCGTGGACGGATAGGTGATCATCAGCGCCGAGAGCTCGTCGGCGTGCACCGCGATCTTCGCGCGCAGGTCGTCGAGGTCCACGTTGCCCGCCTCGTCGCAGGCGACGACCACGACCTTCATGCCGGCCAGCACCGCCGAAGCGGCGTTCGTGCCGTGCGCCGACGACGGGATCAGGCACACCGTGCGGTCGAGGTCGCCACGCGAGCGGTGCCACCCGCGGATCGCGAGGAGCCCAGCCAGCTCGCCCTGCGAGCCCGCGTTCGGCTGGAGCGAGACGGTGTCGTACCCGGTGACCTCGGCCAGCCAGGTCTCGAGCTGCTCGATCATGGCGAGGTAGCCGCGCACGTCGGCTTCGGGCGCGAAGGGGTGCACGCGCGAGAACTCCGGCCACGAGACCGCGGCCATCTCGGTCGCGGCATTGAGCTTCATGGTGCACGACCCGAGCGGGATCATTCCGCGGTCCAGTGCGTAGTCGCGGTCGGCGAGCTGCTTGAGATAGCGCATCATCGCCGTCTCCGAGCGGTGCGTGTTGAACACCGGATGCTGCAGGTACGCGTCATCGCGATGGAGGCCGTCCGCGATCGCGCGCAGCGCCACCGCATCGTCGAACGGCAGGTCGCGCACGTCGTGCTCGTCGGCATCCGGCAGGCCGAACGCCCAGGCGACTGCGGCGAGGTCCTCGGCGGTGGTGGTCTCGTCCACCGCGATCCCCACGGTAGCGTCGTCCACCCAGAACAACTGGTAGCCCTTGGACCGTGCGCGCTCGATGACCCGCTTGGACGGACCGGGGGTCACCACGCGGATCGTGTCGAAGAAGGCGTCGGCGGTCGGTGTCAGACCGTAGGAGCGCAGCCGCTCCGCCAGCGCGTCGGCCTTCTTCGCGACCTCGGTCGCGATCGCCTTCAGGCCGGTCGGCCCGTGATAGACGGCGTACATCGCCGCCATCACGGCCAGCAGCACCTGCGCGGTGCAGATGTTCGAGGTCGCCTTCTCCCGGCGGATGTGCTGCTCGCGCGTCTGCAGCGACAGCCGGTATGCGGGATGGCCCACGGCATCCTGGGAGACCCCGACGAGGCGTCCGGGCAGCTGCCGCTCAAGCCCGGAGCGCACCGCCATGTAGCCGGCGTGGGGTCCGCCGAACCCGAGCGGCACACCGAAGCGCTGAGTCGTTCCCACGGCGACGTCGGCACCCAGCGACCCCGGCGAGCGCAGCAGCGTCAGCGCGAGGAGATCGGCGGCGACGACGGCGAGGCCGCCCTGTGCCTGCACCGCCGCGATGGCACCGGACGGGTCGGCGACCCGACCGGAGGCCCCGGGGTACTGGAAGAAGGCGCCGAACGCGTCGGCCGGCTCGTCGATCGTCGTGCCCGAGCCGGACGCGGCCTCCAGCGCGATCTCACGCAGCTCGATCCCGACGGCCGCGGCGCGCGAGCGCAGCAGCGCTTTGGTCTGCGGCAGCGCATCGGCATCGACCAGGAACACGTTCGACGCGCTCTTGGACGCGCGGCGGGCCAGCAGCATCCCCTCCACCACCGCCGTGGACTCGTCGAGCATCGACGCGTTCGCCGTCGCCAGGCCAGTGAGGTCTGTGACCATGGTCTGGAAGTTGATCAGGGCCTCCAGGCGCCCCTGCGAGATCTCCGGCTGGTAGGGCGTGTACGCCGTGTACCAGGACGGGTTCTCCAGCACGTTGCGGGCGATCACCGACGGGGTGAACGTGTCGTAGTAGCCGAGCCCGATCATCGGGCGAGCGGCCTGGTTCATGCCACCCAGCTCTCGCAGCTCGGCCAGCGCCTCCGCCTCGGTGGCCGCTGGCGGGATGTCGCTGGTGGATCGCTCCCGGACATGGATGGATGCCGGCACCGCCGCCTGCACGAGCGCGTCGACCGTCTCGTATCCGAGCACGCCGAGCATCAGCTGCTGTGCGTCGGCATCCGTTCCGATGTGCCGATCGGCGAAGGTGCCCGTCACTCGTCGCCGCCCGTGAGCGCGACGTAGGCCGCGCGGTCGAGCAGATCCGCCGAGTCCTTCTCACCCACGCGGATCTTGACCAGCCAGCCGTCGCCGTACGGATCGCTGTTGACCAGCGACGGGTCATCGATCGCGGCCTGGTTGGCCTCGACGACCGCACCGGTCAGCGGGGCGTACAGCTCGCCCACCGACTTCGTCGACTCGATCTCGCCGACCACCTGACCGGCGGAGACGGCCGCGTCGGCGGCCGGGAGGTCGACGTACACCACGTCGCCGAGCTTGTCGGCGGCGAAGTCGGTGATGCCGACGGTGGCGACGTCGCCGTCGAAGGCGATCCACTCGTGCTCGGCAGTGTACTGAAGGGCGTTCAGATCGGTCATGGGATCCTCCGGAGGTTGCGCGTCGCTACTGGGCACGACGATAGAACGGCAGTGTGGTGACGGTCGCGGGGATGCGGTTACCGCGAACATCGATGAACAGCGAGGTTCCCTCGGCGCCGGCCGAGGGGGTGACGAAGGCCATGGCGATCGGATGCCCGAGGGTGGGGCTCAGCGCGCCGCTGGTGATCTCGCCGACGACGCTCTCGCCCTGCAGCACGGCGTAGCCGGCCCGACCGGCGCGCCTGCCGTCGGAGACGAGGCCGACCAGCACCGGCGCGTCGGCAGCGACGATCGCCGAAAGACCGGACTTGCCGACGAAGGCGTCCTTGTCCACAGCCACGACGCGGGCGAGGCCCGCCTGCGCCGGCAGGACGTCGAGGGAGAGCTCGTGACCGTACAGCGGCATTCCGGCTTCGAGGCGCAGGGTGTCGCGCGCGGCGAGACCGGCCGGGACGAGGCCGAGCGCAGCGCCGACCTCGAGCAGCGCGTCCCACAGCTGTGCGGCACGCGCGTTCTCGATGAGCAGCTCGTAGCCGTTCTCGCCCGTGTAGCCGGTGCGCGCGATCAGCACCGGCGCGTCGTGGAAGCGCGCCGATGCGGCGGCGTAGTACTTGAGGTCATCCAGCGACGGGGAGAGGTCGGTGAGGTCCTGCAGCGATTCCAGTACGGCGCGGGCCAGCGGGCCCTGCACTGCGATGAGCGAGTAGTCGTCGGTGACGTCGATGACACGGACATCGAACTCCGCCGTCCGCTCGATCAGGGCTGCGGCAACCTGCTCACGATTGCCCGCATTGGAGATGACCAGGAACGACGGCCGTGACGGATGCTCCCATGCGCCCGCTTCCAGCCGGTACACGATCACGTCGTCGATGATCCCGCCGCCCTCGGAGAGGAGTAGCGAATACTTCGCCTTCCCCTCCGACATCGTCGAGATCCGACCCGCGAACGCGTAGTCCAGGAACGCCTCGGCGCCGTCGCCGGAGATCAGGAACTCGGCCATGTGCGAGATGTCGAACAGCCCCGCCGCCGTGCGCACCGCGTGATGTTCGGCGAGATCGGACGTGTACCGGACCGGCATCGCCCAACCCCCGAAGTCGGTGAAGGAGGCGCCGAGCGCCTCATGGCGCGCGCGGAGCGGCGTGTAGCGGGGTTCTGTCATGAGTTCTCCCGTCGCGATCGGGCAGACGCCGGGCGACGTCTGTGAACTCCCCCTCTGTCATCGGCCTGAGAGTTTCGCGCCGCCCCCGTCGAAGCGGGAGGCGGTGCTTTCACCGTCGGCGGACCCCGTCCAGAACGGGATCGCTTTTCAGAGTGGCCGGATCCGGGCGGTACGCGATACCTGAGAGATTGGCGGGGAGGCTTGCTCCTTCGGTGCTCGGCGTGCGCCGAGGCTCTCCCGACCGGATCGTCGGCCGTGTGTTGAATTGCCCTGCCAGCATAGTGGACGCCTCCGGCCGGAACGTCCCGGCGCGACATCCGCGTTTCAGGACGTGCAGCGCCCGGTGCCGACCGGGTCGGAGAGCCCGGGGGCAGCCAGGAGCACCGGCTCGAGCTCGGTCGTCGTCATCGCGTAGCCGCGCTGCTCGTCTGCGTCGGCACGAGCGAAGACCACGCCGGCGACCGCCCCCTCCGCCGTCAGCAGTGGCCCGCCTGAGTTCCCCGGCTGCACGTCGGCGGCGAGGCCGTAGATCTCGCGAGGGGTCGTGGACTCCTCGTAGATGTCCGGCACCGGCGGCGACCCGGTCGAGATCACCGCGGCGTTGACCATCGTGAAGGGCCCGCCGTAGGGGTAGCCCTGGATCACGGCGGCCGTTCCCACCGCGATCGGCGAGACGACCGCCAGCGGTGCGACCTGCAGGTCGTCCACGGCGATCACCGCGAGATCGTTCGTCGTGTTGAAGTAGACGATCCGGCCCTCGCGCGCGGGTTGCCCCGGCAGCTCGACGATGGGCGTGTCGACACCGGCGACGACGTGCGCGTTGGTCACGACCCGATCGGCGGTCAGGACGAAACCCGTCCCGGTCTGGCTCACCCCGCACGCCCAGGCAGTTCCGGAGACGCGGGCGACGGATGCCGCGGCCTGAGCGAGCACCGGATCATCCAGCGACACGGGCGGAGCCGTGGGTCCGCCCTGGTCGAGGGCGAGCAGTTCGCCCAGTCTCGGCAGCCCGTCATCGAGGACAGCCGAGCGCACCCGCGCAAGCGTTTCGGCGACCGGTCGGGGGGTGATCCCCTCGATGGCGCGCAGCACCTGCGACGACGCCAGCGCGGTGGATAGGACGGGTGTGCCGGTCGACACGAGTGCGGAGGAGACGAGGGTGAGCGAGAGGGCACCGGCCACAACGGCGAGCGCCCCGCCCAGGATCCGGTCGAAGACGCGCAACGGCGTGCGGTCGACGCCGCTTCGCAGCGCCACGCCGGCCGCCGCGCCGCCGAAACCGCCGCCGACCAGCAGCACGATGGTCAGGATGATGACGGCGACGACCCGTGTGCTCTGCCACGGCCAGAGGTCATTGACGACCGGCACGAGCCAGAACGCGGCGATCCCGCCGAGGACGAGCCCGACGATGGATCCGAGGCTGGCGACGAAGCCGCGGCGCACGCCCGCGATCAGCGCGATCAGCAGGATGCCGATCAGCACGATCTCCACCACGATCACGTTCGTTCCTTCCGATGCTCGCTACGAGTGCGTTCCAGCGCTTCAGCGTAGGCAGAACCGCCTGGGACCACGCCGACAGACAACGGTGCGCCGTGTGTTTGCACTTCTTGTCACCATGACACTAAGATCGTCGAGGAAGGGTAAGAGTCATCATGACACAAACGCTGATCGAACCTCGCAGGGCTTCGCCGGAGGCAGTCGTCGACGTCACCCGCGTCGCGGTGTCCACGGTGATCTTCTCGCTGCGCAGGGATCCCGGCACGGACCGACTCGCGGTCGTTGTGCCGCTCGTCATGCGCACGCGCGACCCGCACGAGGGCCAGTGGGCGCTGCCCGGCGGTTGGCTGGATGCGACCGAGAGCCTGGATGCCGCGGCATCCCGCACGCTCGCTGAAACCACCGCCATCGCTCCGAGCTATCTCGAACAGCTCTACGCGTTCGGGGCCGTCGACCGCTCCCCCACCCGGGTCGTCTCGATCGTGTACTGGGCGCTGGTGCGACCCGACGAGATCCCCGCGGCGCCGGTGGAGAACGTCTCGTGGCACGACGTCGCCGAGCTGCCCCGTCTGGCCTTCGACCACAACCACATCGTGGAGTACGCCCTGTGGCGCCTGCGCAACAAGGTCGGCTACAGCAGGATCGCGCACGGGCTGCTGGCCGATGAGTTCACGCTCGCCGAACTGCGCGAGGTGTACGAGTCGATCCTGGGCCGCCGGCTCGACCCCGCGAACTTCCGGCGGCAGGCCGAGAACTCCGGAACCCTCATCCCCACCGACCGCTTCCGCACCGGAAGTCACCGCCCCGCACGCTTCTACCGCTACAACCAGGACGTCGAGCTCGCCGATCGCGGCCCCCTCGCCTCCGAACGAACACCCGAGAACGAATCGAGCACGTCATGACCGCGACACTCCTGACTCTGCAGCCGCGCCCGCAGGACGCCGACCCATCCGTCGACCACGCCATCCAGGCGATCGTCGCCGGCGCCTCGACCGCGGAGACCTGCAACACCGATCTGGCAGAGGGCCCGTGGACCTTCGATGTGCGGCCCGGCTACGGACCGGGCTCATCGATGGGCGATGTCATCCCCACCGGCTCCCCACGTCAGGGGGAGCTCCCGGCGCAGTACCGCGAGGCGTCCGACGACGAGCTCGACGCTCGCATCGTCGCGGCCAAGGCGGCACTCGGCGACCGGGTGGTGGTGCTCGGTCACTTCTATCAGCGCGAAGAAGTCGTGCGCCACGCCGACTACGTCGGCGACTCGTTCCAGCTCGCCAACGCGGCGCTGGAGCATCCGAACGCCGAGGCGATCGTGTTCTGCGGCGTGCACTTCATGGCCGAGACCGCCGACCTGCTCTCACAGCCGCAGCAGGCCGTGATCCTGCCGAACCTCGCTGCCGGGTGCTCGATGGCCGACATGGCCGACATCGACCAGGTCGAGGAGTGCTGGGAGCAGCTGTCCGAGATCTACGGCGACATGGACACTCCCGACGCCGACGGCCTCGTGCCGGTCATCCCGGTGACGTACATGAACTCCTCGGCCGCGATCAAGGGATTCGTCGGTCGCCACGGCGGCATCGTCTGCACGTCCTCCAACGCGCGCACCGTGCTGGAGTGGGCCTTCGAGCGGGGTCGTCGCGTGCTGTTCTTCCCTGATCAGCACCTCGGCCGCAACACGGCCAAGGCGATGGGCGTGCCGCTGGAGCAGATGCCGATGTGGAACCCGCGCAAGCCCTTCGGCGGCAGCACCGCCGCCGAGCTCGCGGACTCGCGGGTGATCCTCTGGCACGGCTTCTGCTCGGTGCACCGTCGCTTCACGGTCGACCAGATCGATCAAGCGCGTGCCGCCCACCCCGGTGTGCGGGTGATCGTGCACCCGGAGTGCCCGATGGCGGTCGTGGACGCGGCGGACGAGGCCGGCTCGACCGACTACATCCGCAAGGCGATCGAGGCCGCCACCGAGCCGACCACCTTCGCCATCGGCACCGAGGTGAACCTCGTGCAGCGTCTGGCCGCGGCAAACCCCCAGCACGAGATCTTCTGCCTGGATCCCGTGGTCTGCCCCTGCTCGACCATGTACCGCATTCACCCCGGCTACCTGGCGTGGGTCCTGGACGGACTCGTCGAGGGCGAGGTGCGCAACCGCATCGAGGTCCCGCTGGATGTCGCCGAGCCGGCTCGCCTGGCCCTGGAGCGGATGCTGGCGGCCAAGCCCCCGGCAGCCCCTGCGCCCGTCGCGGAGTCGCTGTCGTGACCACGCACGCCGTCGTTGTGGGCAGCGGCATCGCCGGCCTGACCGTCGCGCTGCACGCCCTGGACGCCGGGTGCCGCGTGACGCTGGTCACGAAGGACGTCCTGGAGCACGCGAACACCCGCTACGCCCAGGGCGGCATCGCGGGGGTCATGTTCGCCGACGATCGTGTCGAGGATCACGTCCGCGACACCCTCACCGCCGGCGCAGGGCTCAGCGATCCGGAGGCGGTGCGCATCCTCGTGGACGAGGGACCGGCACGCATCCGCGAACTCATCGATCTGGGCGTGGCTTTCGATCGGGCCGCGGACGGGGAATTCGTCAAGGGCCTCGAGGCCGCGCACTCCTACCCGCGCATCCTGCACTCGGGGGGTGATGCCACCGGCACCGCGATCGAGAAGGCGCTCGTCGCGCGCCTGCGCGCCAGTGACGTGCGCGTCCTCGAGCACGCGTTCCTGGTCGACCTGCTCGTCACCGACGGTCGAGTCACCGGTGTCGACCTCCTGGTCGGCGATCGCCCGGGCTCGCGGGCATCGACCGCGGTGAGCGGCGTCCGCGAGCAGATCGTCGCCGACGCGGTCGTGCTGGCCACCGGCGGGGCGGGCGAGCTGTACTCGCACACCACCAATCCCCCGGTCGCCACCGGCGACGGCATCGCCGCCGCGCTGCGCGCCGGCGCCGAGGTCACCGACCTCGAGTTCTTCCAGTTCCACCCGACCGTGCTGGACGGCATGGACGGCGCCGAAGGCGCGGTCGGCGAGGCGTTCCTGGTCTCCGAGGCCGTTCGCGGCGAGGGCGCGACGCTGATCGACGAGCACGGCCGGCGCTTCGTCTTCGACGCGCACCCGGACGGCGAGCTGGCGCCCCGCGACGTCGTCGCGCGCGCGATCGCCCGGCAGATGGAGGCGCAGCACGGGCGAGCGGTGTTCCTGGACGCGACGCATCTGCGACCGACGCCGGAGGAGACCGCGGCGTTCCTGGCCCGGCGGTTCCCGACGATCGACCGGGCGGTCCGCGATCGCGGTCTCGACTGGTCGCGCGTACCCATCCCGGTGACCCCGGCCGCGCACTACCTGATGGGGGGCGTGGTCACCGATCTCGACGGCCGCACCAGCATCCCCGGTCTGTACGCGGTCGGCGAGGTCGCCCGCACCGGCGTCCACGGAGCCAACCGCCTCGCATCCAACTCGCTGCTGGAGGGCGCCGTGTTCGGCGCGCGCGCCGGCGACGCGATCGTCGCGGATGCGGCATCCGGAGCATGGCCCACCATCGTCGCCCCGGTCGCCGAGCGTGCGTCGGACCTCGAAGCGGCGTCGGCCCCTGCGCCGGCTCAGGTTCCCGAGCCCGTCGAAAGACCGCCCTTCAGCCGCCACACCCTGCAAGCGCTCATGTGGGATGACGCCGGTCTCGTTCGCGATGCGGCGGGGCTCGCTCGAGCGGCATCCATCCTCGCCGCGTGGCGGTCCGCCAGGCGCACGCCGCGGACCGAGGCCGAGTTCGAGGACGAGAACCTTCTGATCGTCGCCGAGCAGCTCGTCCTCGCTGCCCTCGCACGACGCACGTCGGTCGGCGCGCACTATCGTCGCGACGACGAGCGCAGTCGTGCGGATGCGCCGGAACCGGCCGTTCTCTCCGGCGGAGCGCGCTGATGCTCACCCGCCCCACGATCGACCGGGCAGTCGCCGCGGCGCTCGAGGAGGACGCGCCGTGGGGCGACCTCACCAGCGAGTACCTCATCCCCGAGCAGGCGACGGCGAGCGCCGAGCTGGTCGCGCGCGAGCCGGGGATCTTCAGCGGTGGCGAGGTGTTCTCCGCCGCGTTCCGGCTGACCGACCCGCGCGTCGATGTGCAGCTGCGCGTCCAGGACGGCGACGCGTTTGCGAAGGGCGCCGTGCTCGCTGTGGTGTCCGGGCCCGCCCGCTCGGTGCTCACTGCGGAGCGCATCGGGCTGAACTTCGTGCAGCGCATGAGCGGGATCGCCACGCTCACGGCCCGCTACGTCGCAGAGGTCGAGGGTACGCGCGCCCGCATCGCCGACACCCGCAAGACGACGCCGGGCCTGCGCGCCTTCGAGCGCCACGCGGTCGTGAACGGCGGCGGGCGCAACCACCGGCACTCGCTGTCGGATGCGGTGATGGCCAAGGACAATCACCTCGCGATCCTCGCCGCGACGCACTCGTCGGTGACCGCCGCCCTGCTGGGGGCGAAGGAACGGCTGCCGCACACCACCCACATCGAGGTCGAGGTCGACCGGCTCGACCAGATCGAACCGGTCCTGGCGGCCGGGATCGGCACGATCATGCTCGACAACTTCTCGCTCGACGACCTCCGCACCGGCGTCGGCCTGGTCGCCGGTCGCGCGGTGGTGGAGGCATCCGGCGGCGTCAGCCTCGAGACGGTGCGCGCCATCGCCGGGACCGGTGTCGACGTCATCTCGGTGGGCGCGCTGACGCACTCCGCGCGCGCGCTCGACCTGGGCCTGGACGTCCGGATCACCGCGCCGGAGGACTGACGTGCTCTACCTCGACAACGCCGCCACGACGCCGGTGCGGCCCGAGGTCCTCGAGGCGATGCTGCCGTTCCTGACGACCCGGTTCGGCAACCCCTCGAGCCACCACACCGTGGGCGAGGGGGCGGCCGAAGCCCTCTCCGATGCCCGGACGCGCGTCGCGACGACCCTGGGCATGCGCCCCGGAGACATCGTCTTCACCTCCGGCGGCACCGAGGCGAACAACCTGGCACTCAAGGGCATCGGCATCGCCGCGATGCTGCACAGCGGCGCCCAGCACCTGATCACGACCCCCATCGAGCACGAGTCGATCCTGGAGTCAGCCGATTACCTCGCCCGCGTGCACGGCTTCGAGGTGACGAGCATCCCCGTCGACGGGTTCGGCCGGCTCGATCCGGACGAGGTCGCGGCGGCGGTGCGCGCGGACACCGCTCTCATCGCCTTCGGCTACGCCAACAACGAGGTCGGCACCGTGCAGGACACTGCCGCGATCTCCGTCGCCGTCCGTGCCGTCGCCCCCCGCCTCCCCCTTCACATCGACGCCGTCCAGGCCGCCGGCTGGCTGCCGCTGGATGCCGCCTCGCTCGGCGTCGACGCGATCGCGCTCGCCGGTCACAAGCTCGGTGCTCCGAAGGGATCCGGTGTGCTCGCGGTACGCGGCCGCATCCCCCTGGAGCCCCTGCTGCACGGTGGCGGTCAGGAGCGCGGCCGCCGCAGCGGCACCGAGGATGTCGCAGCCGCCGTCGGGTTCGCGACGGCGCTCGAGCTCGCCGAACGCGAGCGCGAGGAATCGGCCGAGCGCGTCGGGGCGCTCCGCGATCGCTTCGTCGCACAGGTCCTCAGCGCGGTGCCGAGTGCACGGCTGACCGGTGATTCCACGCGCCGCCTCCCGGGGACCGCCAGCTTCACCTTCGCCGGGACGAGCGGCGAGGCGGTGCTGCTCGAACTGGAGCGACGTGGTTTCGTCTCATCGAGCGGGTCGGCGTGCGCCGCGGGCAGTGACGAACCATCCCACGTCCTTCTTGCGATGGGTGTTGCGCCGGAGGTCGCGCAGACCGCCGTCCGCTTCACGTTCGCGCACGATCAGCGAGAGCCGTTGGATGCCGCGGCCACCGCGGTCGCGGCATCCGTCGACGCCGTCTCACTCGGCCGGTGAACGCCTCGGTGGCCCTACACTCGCACGAATGAGCACCCTCGCCGGCGCCCCTGCGGCCGTGACCGTCATCGTGCCCGGATTCGATGTCGAGCCCTACGTCGACGACGCGCTGGACTCGCTGCGCGCGCAGACGCGGACGGACTGGAACGCGATCCTCGTCGACGATGCGTCAACCGATGCCACCGGCATCCGCTTCGATGCCGCCGCGGCGGCCGACCCCCGCTTCCGCGTCGTGCATCAGGACCGCAGGCGCGGCCTCGGTGCCGCGCGCAATGCCGGGCTCGAGCTCGTCCAGACGCCGTATCTGGGGTTCCTCGACGCCGACGACGTCCTCACTCCCGGTGCCCTGGACCGCCTGATCGGCTCGCTCGAGTCCAGTGGAAGCGACTTCGCGCTCGGCGCCTACGTGCGACTGCGCCCCGATGCGACCGGCGCCTACAGGCCCGGCGTCATCCAGCCGTGGGTCGCCGCCGCGACCGCCCCGGCCCGGCGGAGCACGACCATCGACGAGCATCCCGCCGCATCGGGCAACATCGTCGCCTGGTCGAAGGTGAGCCGCACCGGCTTCTGGCGGCGCAATGGTCTGCGCTTCCCCGAGGGGCGCCTCTACGAGGACCAGATCGTGGCGCAGCAGATGTACGCGCGTGCGAACGCCTTCGACACCGTCCCGGACGTCCTGGTGCACTGGCGTGAGCGCGCAGACGGCTCCTCGATCACGCAGCACAAGGCGGCGCTGCCGGTCCTGCACGACTACCTCGCGGCGATGGCCGGGGGGATCGACGTCCTCGATTCGGCCGGACACCCGGCCGCCGCCGCAGAGCGTGTGCGGCTCATCCTCGCGATGGACCTGCCGCCGCTCGTGGAGATCGCGCGCGAGCACGCGGACCCCGGCTATGCCGCAGCGCTGGGCGCCTTCGTCCGCGACCTGATCTCGAGGCCGGATGCCGCAGGGCTGACCCTTCCTGCCGGTGCGACGGAGGCCGCACGCTGGTAGCCCCCCGCCCCGCTCCCCTGCTTGGATCGCTCCTCTTTCCTCGACTTGACCCAATCGGCCCACTCCCGAACGCCGGAGTGGGCCGATTGGGTCAACTCGCACCGACGAAAGCCCTCATCCTCTCCTGCACAGGTGGATAACCGTCCGACGCCATAGCGGGGAGCGGATGCTGGGACCTATGCCCCGGCGACCCGCACCGCTCCCCGAACCCTGGGGCGAGCAGCCCTTCTCGGTCTGGCGGGCGCCGAACGCGGGCGTGAGTCGCAAACGCTCGCGCGCTAAGGACCTCCAGGCTCCGTTCTACGGCGTGCGCATCGCCGCCGGAACGCTGGATCTGCCGAGCATCTGTCGCGCCAAGGCCACCAGACTTCCCAGAACGGCGGTCTTCAGCCACATCACCGCAGCACGACTGCATGCGTTGCCGCTGCCTCCAGCCGCAGCATCCGATCCCGTGCTGCATGTCTGCGTCCCGACCGGCGTTCGCGCTCCGCGGGGCAAACGCATCCGCGGGCATCAGCGCGCCCTGGCCGACGACGAGTTCGACGTTCGTACGGGCATCGTGGCCACCACCCCCGCGCGCACGTTCTGTGATCTGGTCGACGAGCTCAACCTGCGGGAACTCGTCGCCGTTGGCGACCACCTGATCCGCCGCGGAACCGGTCAGCTAAGTCGCGAGGAACTGCGCCGGCAGGTCGACCGGCACGCCGGCCGACACGGAATCGAGCGACTTCGCCGCGCGTTCGAGCTGCTGGATGAGGGATCTGAGTCGCCCAAGGAATCCGAACTGCGCGTGCTGATCATCGAAGCCGGCCTCGCCAAGCCGGACTGCAACGTCACGGTCTTCGACGGAACGGGCCGCTTCGTGGCGAGAGTGGATCTGTCGTACCGGCGCGAGAAGGTCGCCATCGAGTACGAGGGCGATCATCACCGCGACAAGGATCAGTGGCGCCGGGATCTCGCGCGCAGACGACGCCTGGAGGCGCTCGGGTGGACCTACCTGAGCGTGACACAGGCCGATCTCGACGACCCGCGGGCGTTCCTGTCCGACCTGCGCACCGCGCTCGGCCGGTGACGTGACCCGATCGGCCCCATAAACCGCCCGGGAGTGGGCCGATTGGGTCAACTGGGAGGGGCTCAGCGCTGGGAGGGGCTCGAACCCCGGGTCAAACGCAGTCCAGCTAGACGTCGCTGAGATCCGGCCAATCCCGCTCGTTCCGCGGCTCGTCCGCCGCGACGGCGGCCAGCGGACCCGTCAGCGGAGCCAGCGGATCGGCGACGAATGCGGCGAGCGGGTCGACGACCGGCGCAGGCGGCTCGTCGGGTGCGCGGTCCGCGCGACGCGCCGGTAGTGCGGGCGGGGGTTCGGATGCCTCGACCTCCAGGATCCGAGAGGCCGCGAGCTGCTGGGCTGCCAGTTCCGCGTACAACCCGTCCTGCGCGAGGAGCGACGAGTGCGTCCCCGACTCCACGATGCGGCCGGCATCCACGACATGGATCACATCGGCGCCGATCACCGTGGACAGCCGATGCGCGATCGAGAGTGTGGTGCGGCCCCGCGCCGCGGCATCGAGCGCTTCCTGCACGACACGCTCCGACACGGTGTCCAGCGCCGACGTGGCCTCATCCAGCAGCAGCACCGGCGGGTCCTTCAGCAGCACGCGGGCGATCGCGATGCGCTGCTTCTCCCCGCCGGAGAGGCGATAGCCCCGCTCGCCGACGACCGTGTCGTAGCCCTGCTCGAACCCGCTGATGATGTGGTGGATGTTCGCGGCCCGGCACGCCTCCTCCAGCTCCTCCTGCGTGGCCTCGGGCTTGGCGTACAGGAGGTTCTCGCGGATGGTCGCATGGAACAGGTACGTCTCCTGCGACACGATCCCCACGCTGTCGATGATCGACTCCTGCGTGAGGTGACGCACATCCTGCCCGGCGAAGAGCACCGAGCCGGCGGACGCCTCGTACATCCGCGGCGTCAGGTAGAGCACCGTCGTCTTGCCCGCGCCGGAGGGCCCGACGAAGGCGACATGCTGACCGGGACGCGCGGTGAACGAGATGCCGCGAAGCGTGGGGCGGGCGTCGGCCGCGGCATCCGGATAGCGGAAGACCACCCCGCGGAACTCGATCTGCCCCATCGGCCCAGGAGCCTCGGCGACCGGCTCGGCGTCTGGGGCGTCGCTGATCGCCGGGACCAGGTCGAGGTACTCGAAGATGCGCGCGAACAGGGCTCCCGAGGTCTGCAGATCGAGCGCGACGCGCATCAGGCCCATCAGCGGCATCAGCAGGCGCGCCTGCACGGTCGTGAAGGCGACCACGGTGCCCGCCGTGATGGTGTCGGTGCCGCCCGTGATCAGATACCCCGAGACCAGGTAGATGATCGCCGGGACGCTCGCCATCAGCACCTGGACGACGGCGAAGAACCCCTGCCCGCTCATCGCCCTGCGCACCTGCAGCCGGACCTGGTTGATGTTCTCGGCACCGTAGCGGGCGGATTCGGTGCGCTGCCGGTTGAACGACTTGGAGAGCAGGATGCCGGAGACGCTCAGCGTCTCCTGGGTGATGGCGGTGAGCTCCGAGAGCGACTCCTGCGTCTCACCCGCGATCCGCGCCCGCACCTGCCCGACCCGGCGCTGGACGATGACGAGGAACGGCATCATGACCACCGCGATCAGCGTGAGCCGCCAGTCGATGATGATCATGGCGACCAGCGACGCGATGACGGTGACGACGTTGCCCAGGATGCTGGTGACGGTGTTCGTCAGCACGCCCGAGACACCGCCTACGTCGTTCTGCAGCCGTGATTGGATGACGCCCGTCTTGGTGCGGGTGAAGAATCCGAGCTCCATCGCCTGGAGATGCTCGAAGAGCTTCACCCGGAGGTCGCCGGTCACCTGATTGCCGACCGTGGAGGTGTACCAGGTCTGGGCGACGCCCAGGCCCGCCGACAGCACGAAAATGCCGATCATGATCAGCACCAGGCGAAGCAGGAGCGGCAGGTCGGGGGCTGCCCCATCGGTCGGGAACAGCGCATCGTCGAAGATCCGCTGCACGATCAGCGGCGGGATGACGGCGATGGCCGCGCCTGCGATCACCAGCACGCCGGTGACGAGGATCTGCCAGCAGTACGGACGGAAGAGGGCCACGACCCGACTGCCGAGGTGCGGGATCTTCGGCGCATCGGCGTTCAGCTTCTTCTGGGCCTCGATGTCGACGCCGCGGAAGCCGCCTCCACCGCCTCCGCCACCCCTGCCGCCCATGCTCACGAGCGCCAGCCTACGACGCTCTCCGGCTCGCTAGGCTGGCCCCATGACTTCCATCCCCGACGCCCCGGACGGCGAAGACCTGGCGGCATTGCGCGAAGAGATCGATCGGCTCAAGGCGATCCCCGAGGAGGAGCTGGTCGACCCCACGCCCGCTTCGCTGAAGGGCCGCGAGCTGGAGCCCGAACCGACGGATGCGATCGGCTCCGAGAAGTGGGACCGTCCGGCATCGGAGGAATCACTCGGCCAGGAGTGAACCCGGACCGACGGGAGCGCTCAGCCCAGTCCGGTCACCAGGTTGATGACGGTCGCGAGGATCACCGCGCCGAACAGGTAGGCCAGAAGCGTCTGGGCGATCACGATCCGTCGGATGGCGTTCGTGCGGACGTCGGTGTCGGATACCTGGTAGGTCATGCCCAGGCCCACCGAGAAGTAGGCGAAGTCGGTGTACATCGGCTCGTCGTCCTGGTTGAAGTCGATGCCGCCGACCGGATCCGCATAGTAGACGGCCGCGACTCGCAGCATGTAATCCACCTGGATGAGCGCCCACGATCCGGCCACGCTCACGACCGCGATGCCGGCGAGCAGAAACGACTCCAGCTCGGAGGCCCCTCGGGTCTGCAGCAGGACGACGGCCACCGCTCCGAGGCTCACCACGCTCCCCGCGACCGCGATCACCCGCGCGACGGCACGCCCGGGATCCTCTGACCTGGCGTGATCGCGCGTCTGAGCGGCATCCATACCCCACACCATCAGAAGCACCCACGAGACGTTGGTCAGAGACAGCGCCGCCCACCCCGCCAGCAGTCCCGCCGCGAAGCCGAGGAAGGGGGTGATCGCGGCTCCGACGGCGAGACCGACGAGAAGCGCGGCGACGCCCCGGACGACGACGGTGCCGCGCACACGGAAGGTGGTCATGCCCCGAATGTTTTCACGCCGATCGGGAATGCCGTGTCATTGGCCGCCGTTAGTCTGAGGAGCTGCCATTTCTCTGACGACCCGCTTCGGCGGCGTCCATCTGGCCTTCCGCATCTCGCACCCACCCGGCGGCCGCCAGCCGCCGGCATCGACCAGCCCCGAGGAGACGACCTATGGCCGCCACCGACATCCGACCAGGCACCGGCAGCATCGCCACCCCCACATCGAGCCGGACCGTCAGCGCCGAAGACAGCCGGATCATCTGGCTGCTGCTGGGCGCCGCCTTCGTCGCCATCCTCAACGAGACGACGATGGGCGTTGCGATCCCGCACCTCATCGGCGACCTGGGCATCACGGCCGTCGCCGCGCAGTGGCTGACCACCGCATTCATGCTCACCATGGCCGTCGTGATCCCGATCACCGGCTTCCTCCTGCAGCGGTTCACGACGCGCGCCGTGTTCATCACCGCGATGAGCCTGTTCTCGCTCGGCACGCTGATCGCCTTCCTGTCGCCCGGCTTCGAGCTGCTGCTGGTGGCCCGCATCGTCCAGGCATCCGGCACGGCGATCATGATGCCCCTGCTGATGACCACGATCATGCGCCTCGTGCCGTCGCACTCCCGTGGCCGGATGATGGGGCGGGTCAGCATCGTGATGGCCCTCGCGCCGGCGATCGGTCCGACCCTCAGCGGCCTGCTGCTGGACACCGTCGGGTGGCGCTGGATCTTCGGCATCGTCCTGCCGATCGCCCTGGTCGCCCTGGGGGTCGGTGCACGGTGGATCCACAACATCGGCGAGACCACGAAGGCTCCGCTCGACATCGTGTCGGTCATCCTCTCCGCGTTCGGCTTCGGCGGGATCGTGTTCGGCCTCAGCCAGATCGGCGGCGGCGGCCACGGCGGCAGCGGCGCGGAGGCGGCGGCCGCCAACGGCCTCGCCACGGTCACGCTCATCGCCTCGTTCTCGATCGGCGTCATCGCGCTCGCCCTGTTCGTGTGGCGGCAGTTCCGTCTGCAGCGCACGGATGACGCCCTGCTGGATCTGCGCGTGTTCGGCTCGGCGAACTTCTCGCTGTCCATCGGCCAGATGGCGCTGCTGTCGCTCGCCTTCTTCGGTGCGATCACCGTCGTCCCGCTCTACATGCAGAGCGTGCTCGGCGTGACGGCGCTGGTCACAGGGCTCGTGGTGCTTCCCGGCTCGCTTGCGATGGGCCTGGCCGGCCCCCTCATCGGTCGCATCTACGACCGCTGGGGCACCCGCGTCCTGCTGATTCCGGGCTCGATCATCGCCAGCGCAACGCTGTGGACCTTCACGACGTTCGACCAGTTCACCCCGATCTGGGTGATCGCCATCGTGCAGACGGTCCTCTCGATCGGGCTGGCGCTCTCGTTCACTCCCCTGTTCACCGCGTCGCTGGGCTCGCTCCAGCCGAGGTTCTACTCGCACGGCTCGGCCGTGCTGGGCACGATCCAGCAGGTGGCGGGTGCTGCAGGCATCGCTCTGATGGTCACGGTCATGTCGTCGGTGACAGCCGGCGGGATCGACGCCGGGCTCGGTGAGGCTGCGGCCGGCGCCGCCGGCGCGCACGCCGCATTCACGATCGCCGCGATCGTCTCGCTGCCGCTCATCGTCGGCGCGTTCTTCATCCGCAAGCCCGCTGATCAGCCGTTCCCCGCGCCCGTCGGGCACTGATCCCCTGACGCAGGGCCGCCGTGTATCACCGATGCACGGCGGCCCTCGTCTCGAATGGATCCACGTGGCATCCTGAGCCAGGATCACCGGAAACCCGTCCGGTGGGATCCGCGAAGGAGCGCGCCGTGATCGTTCGTCCACCGTCCGAGACCGAAGCCGAGGGCGTGGTCGCCGAGCTGTACGCCGAAGACCTGAGCGACGACGGCGTCGTCTTCAGCCACACGAAAGCGATGGCGATCAATCCGGAGGCGGAGCGCGCTTTCGAGGCGCTCATCGGCGCGATCGTCCCGTCGATCGGTCTGCGCGTCTACGAACTGG
Source organism: Microbacterium pygmaeum (assembly GCF_900100885.1). Classification (NCBI taxonomy): domain Bacteria; kingdom Bacillati; phylum Actinomycetota; class Actinomycetes; order Micrococcales; family Microbacteriaceae; genus Microbacterium; species Microbacterium pygmaeum. The sequence goes on along the minus strand of NZ_LT629692.1, from coordinate 2,088,652 downwards.
CGACACTCGGTGCGGCCCGTGGCATCCCGTCGCCGCACTGCCTCCTCGCGCACGGGCGCAAAGCGCTGCGCGCGGGGGTGTTCGACGAGGCCCAACTGGAGCGGGTGGCCGTGGACTACGGGGACGCAGGCCTGAGCGAGGCGGATGCTGCGGTCATGCGGTTCGCTGAGCGCGTGTCCACGGATGCCGCGGGCATGACCGACGCCGATTCGCAGGCGCTGCGCGATCAGGGCTTCTCGGACCGTCAGATCGTGGACATCGCGCTCGCGGCGGCAGCACGGAATTACTACAGCCGCGCGCTGCGGGCACTCGCCGTACCCGTCGACAGGATGCCAGGGCTGAGCGCACGGCTCTCCACGGCGCTGCTGACGCCGATGCGCGACTGACGGGCAGCGCTGTTTCGTCAGTGGTGGATGAACGCTTTCAGCAGGATGATGACCCCGCCGAAGGCCGCGGTGATCAGCGCACTGGCCAGCCGCAGCCAGAAGTGCGAGGTCCACTTCGACACCGCCAGCCAGCCGAGGATTCCGAGCGCGAGCGTGTCGACGGACAGGGCGAGCCAGACCGCGAAATCGTCGTCGACGGCGCGGGAGACGCCCAGCAGCAGGACCGCGATCGGCACCAGTGAGACCAGCAGCATGCCCAGCGAGTGTCGTGCGGCCGCCCGAATGCTCTCGGAGAGTCCGGCCCTTCCCTCGGTGGCCGCCAGGCGACCGAGGGTTCCCGAGTAGACGTGGGCGGCATAGAAGACGACCACGGTTGCGATGACGGTGGTCAGCGCGCTCAAGGAGGTGCCGGTGAGCGTGTAGCTCACCACGATCATCCCGGAGACGAGGATCAGTCCGTACACCGCCTCCTCGGACATGAGGATGCGCGAGACGCGCGCGGTCGTTCCGTAGTGGGTGTCGCCGCTGCGCTCAGCCGGAGGGAACACGACCTCAGGAGGGATTCGCCGAAGTCCCTGCGGGGTCGGCTCAGTTGCCGGTGCCGCAGGCGGAGCCACCGCAGCACGAGCCGGCGGAAGACTCCACGACCGTGAGGAGGTTCTTGTCCTCGGTCACGGGCAGGAGGGTCGCGGGGGTGGGAAGCTGCGAAGTGGTCATGCCTCCATGCTAGTGCGCGCAGGCGGTCCGGCTCCGTCAGAGCGCAGGGTCACCTCCCGGGGAGCGCCTCACCGCCGGTCTGACAGGTCGGGCAGTACTGCGCTGCCGCGCCGGAGAACATGTGCTCGCGGACGCGATCGCCGCAGACCGGACACGCCTGGCCGGTCCGGCGGTGCACGCGCAGTGCGGCGTGCTTGGCCGCCCGCAGCTCACCGGGCGGTATCCCGACCCGCGCTGCCCTGGCCGACCTCAGCCCTGCGCGCGTCGCGTGCGCAAGCCGCGCCACCTCCAGAGGCGACAGGCTCGCGGCATGCGTGACCGGCGAGATGCGGGCGGCATGCAGGATCTCGTCCGAATAGGCATTGCCGATGCCGGCGAAGGCACTCTGATCCTGCAGCAGCGCCTTGATCTGCTTCTTGCGACCGCCGAGCACGGTGGCGAACAGGGCGGCGAACCGCTCATCGTCCAGGTCGTCATCCAGCGGGTCGATACCGAGCTTGGCCACCGCGGGCACCTCGCCCGGCTCCGCGACGACGTGCACCGTCAGCGCTTTCCACTGACCCGCATCCGTGAGATCGAACCCCGATCCGTCGTCGAGGCGGACACGCGCCATCAGCGTGGCATCCCCCGCACGTCTGGACCCTCCGGGTGCCGTGTCGTGCCAAAGCACCCATCCGTCGTGACCGAAATGCACGATCGCGTGCAGATGGTCCTGTGCCGACCCCGCCTCGATGTCGATCATCTTCCCGCGTCGCACGACTCCGTCGATGCGACGTCCGACGAGGTCGCCGGGTGCAGGCTGTGCCGTCTTGACCGCCTTCGGCAGCAGGACCTCGAACGCGGTGATCGTACGGCCGGCGGCATGAGCGGTCAGGAACGACGCCAGTTCCGCGACCTCGGGCGACTCGGGCATGCCGCCATGATTCCATGCGGAGCCCGGTTCCGGTTCCGAGGCTCATCCCCTCCGGGTGACGTCCGGCTCGAGGGCCGCCGGATAGCGTCAGGGCGTGGCGTGAGGAGAAGTCCCTCGATCCCGACCACGTTCATCGACGAAAGGCACGCTAATGAACATCTGGGAGTTCTTCCTCTGGATCTTCTGGGTCTACATCCTGATCGCATGTATCTGGATCTTCATCACGATCATCATCGACGTCTTCCGTGATCCCGACCTGAACGGGTGGGGCAAGGCGCTCTGGGTCATCTTCCTCGTCTTCCTGCCCTTCCTCGCGGCGCTGATCTACCTCATCGCGCGCGGCAAGGGCATGGCACAGCGCGAGATGGCCCGCCGCGGACAGGCGCAGAGCGAGGCGGACAGCTACATCCGCAGCGTCGCAGGAACGGCGACCTCTCCGACCGCGCAGATCGAGTCCGCCAAGCAGCTGCTGGATGCCGGCACGATCACGCAGGCGGAGTTCGACTCCCTGAAGGCGAAAGCCCTCGCCGGCTGACGGTCACCGGGGGTCGGCGTCGGCGACGCCGACCCCCAGCCACTCGGCCAGCTCGGCGATCTCCGCGCGCACCATGTCATGTTCCTCCGGCTCCAACGGCAGGAACTCGTGGACGGCGGCGATGCGCAGCACCTCACGCTCCCGGTCGGTCGCTGCATCGAGCATTCCGACGAAGCGGTCGCCGATCAGGATCGGATGCGCGAAGAACCCGTACCGTCGTTGCGCCTGCGGCTTGAACTGCTCGAGCACGTACTCGAATCCGAACAGCTCCTTCAGCCGCGCACGGTCGAACAGCAGGCTGTCATAGGGATTCAGGAACGCCACCCGGCCGCCCTCGTCGCGCTCGTCGAGGGCGGCCAGCGCCTCGGGGTCCACCCGGAATCTCCACGAGCTCCCTTCGACCGTCGCCGCCTCCCCGGTGCTCTTGCCGACGCCGTTCCACCAGGAGTGCGGGCGCACGATGCCGGCGGCCTGCAGCATCCGCTCCTCCAGCAGCTGTGCGGCCTCCTCGTCGTCGTAGTCGGGAAGGTCGGACGGATAGACGCGCTCGGCCAGATCCCAGCGGCGATGCCGGCCCTCGCGGCCCGCGATCGCGACTCTGCCCTGCCGCAGCAGGAAATCCAGCATGGTCGGCACCTGATTGGATCCGCTCCAGCCATCCGGCGTCCGGCTCACCCTGGCGGTGTCGGGGATCTGCGATGCCAGGAGCGGCCCCTCGCCGTCCAATCGCGCGACCACCTCGCGCGCGAAGTCCTCGTTCGCCTCCAGCCACTGCTTCGACGCATCGCGCTCCGGCCACCGCCGCATGGCCGGCAGCATCAGCGGCAGCACGCTGAGCGGACGGAAGGCACCGTCGAACTCGAACAGCAGACGATCGTCCTCGACGGCCTTCTGCAGCTGCCCGCCTTCGTACGACCAGCCGATCCGTGACCACAGCACCGTGTGTTCGCACGGCGCGATCGTCGCGGTCGGGTCGATCTTGATGTATCCGAGCTGTTCGGCGACCTCGACGACATCGCCCGGACGGTTCGCATCCAGCAGCTGCGCGCGGACGATGATCCGCCGCGCCTGGTCGCGGGTGAGCCGGTGCGTCACGGCACGAGGCTACCTGGCCTCAGATCGTCGCGACCGAGCCGGAGTCGACGCGATAGTTCGACCCGGTCACGAACGAGGCGCGCTCCGAGCACAGGAAGGCGATGACGGCGGCGACCTCATCGGGTTCGCCGCGTCGGCCGAGTTCCATGTACGGCCGCTCCTCTTCGAGGAAGGATTCGATGGCCTCGTCGACGGACTCGCCGCGTTCGTCGGCGCGCTTGCGCATCATCGCGTCGGTCATCGGCGTGGAGATGAACGCAGGAGAGACCGCGTTGACCAGGAGCCCCTCCGACGCGTACGACCGCGACAGTCCTTTGGACAGGGCCAGGATGCCGGCCTTGGCGGCGCAGTAGGGCAGCTCATCATCGTAGGGCTGGACGGCATCCTCCGAGGCGAGGAACACGATGCGCCCCCAGCCTCCCTTCCGCAGCGACGGGAGGAACTGCCGGACGAGCCGGACCGGTCCGAGCAGATCGATCTCCAGGGTCTCCACCCAGCCGGCATCGTCGATCTCGTGGAAGAGCCCCTGTGCTCCGGTGACTCCCGCCGATTGCACGAGGATGTCGATGTCGCCCACCGCCTGCTGCACCGCGTCGTGGAGGGCCTCCAGCGAGGCGAGATCGGTGATGTCCGCGGCGAAGGCATGGACGCGATCGCCGGCTCCCGCCAATCGCGCTGCCGCGGCATCCAGCTGCTCCTGGTCCTGGTCGCTGATGACGACGATCGCGCCCTCGTCCAGCAGCGCCTGGGCCGTATGCCAGCCGATGCCCGAGTCCGCGCCGGTGATCAGTGCGATGCGTCCTTCGATACCCAGGTCCATGCGTGTTCCTCTCGTCGTGCGTACGGAATCAAGTGGTCGGCGAAGCGGAGCGATCGTCCAGTTCGTCGATCGTGAGGGCTGCCGTGATCAGGGCCAGGTGGCTCAGCGCCTGCGGCAGGTTGCCCCAGAACGAGCCGTCGGCGGGGTCGATCATCTCGGCGAGGAGCCCGACGTCGTTCGTCGTCTTCACGAGCGCATCCATCGCCTCGATCGCCTCGTCCAGGCGTCCGACGCACGCCAGCGCGGTGGCCCGCCAGTATCCGCAGGCCACGAAGGCGTGCTCCTCCTGTTGCACGCCCGAGTACCGGTACAGGTGGGGCCCGGCGCCGAGTTCGTCGGTCAGGGCGTCGATCGTCGAGGACATGCGCTCGCCGCGATCGAATCCGCTGGGCGCGTGCAGGAGGACCGAGGCGTCGAGGTCGTCCGACCCCGGGAACATGACGTACGCCTGACGATCCTGGGACCAGCAGTGCTGCGCGATCCATTCCGCGATCCGCTGCTGCTCGGCGCGCCAGCGCTCGGGGCTGCCGGCCACCTGGCCGAGCTCGGCCAGGTGGATCGCGTCTCCGAGCGCCAGCCAGCACCCCATCTTCGACGAGGTGTAGTGCTGCAGTTCCGGCAGCTCCCACATCCCGGCATCCTGATTCCGCCACAGATCGCACGTGCGGTCGGCGACCTCGGCCAGCATGCGTCCCGTCGCCACATCCAGGACATTGCCCGCGTCCACGTAGGTCCGGCAGATCGCGAAGAGGTCCCCGTACACGCCGAGCTGGAGTTGACCCTGTGCCGGGTTGCCCGTCACGACGGGTCCGATCCCGCGCCACCCGGCCACGTCGTACTCGCGGACCTCGGCGGGCACGTCGCCGCCCAAGCCGTAGAAGATGTGCAGTTCGGGTCCGTTGTCGCGGATCGTGCGCAGCAGCCATGAGATCGCCGCATGCGTCTCCTCACGGAGCCCGAAATACACGAGGGCGTGCGCCGTGTACGCGAGGTCGCGCACCCATGCGAATCGGTAGTCCCAGTTCTTCCCCCCACGCGACCCCTCCGGAAGCGAGGTGGTCGCCGCTGCGGCGATCGAGCCGGTCGGACTGAAGATCAGGAGTTTGAGCGCGAGCACGCTGCGTTGCACCTCGTCGGCCCACGCTCCCGAGGAGGAGAACTCGCGCGACCAGGACCGCCAATTCGCGATGGTGCGCTCGATCCCCTGATCGACGATGTCCGGGTCCGGAAGGTGCAGCGGTTCGTCATGCGTGGCGACCACCACCAGCAGGTGTCGTGAGCCACCCGTGGCGGTGAGCGATCCGGCGAGCTGCGGTGCGCCGGACGGGCCGGTGGTCTTCCCGCTCATCCCGTGATCGGAGCCGACGACCGCGACGGTCGTCTCACCGGTGCGGATGACCGGCCCCTGCGCGCTCTGCTCGATCCACGGCGACGCCGTGCCCAGTGCAGTCCCCGGAACGACCCGCCACGCGAACGGGACGGTTCCCGACACGCCCTCGACCCGCCGCGCCAGCTCCGCCCAGGGCAGCCTCCCGGCGATCCCCGTGACGAGGGCGTCGGTCACCGTCGCCCGGCCGCGCGCGGTCGTGAACGTGGTGCGCAGGACGTTGGTCCCCTTCACGTACCGACGGGTGACGGCGTACTCATCGACGGGCTCGAGCTCGATGCATCCGCCGGTCTCGTCATCCAGCAGGCGGGCGAACACGGGCAGCGAGCCGAGGTTCGGGATCGGCAGCCAGTCGACCTGGCCGCGCATGCCGATCAGCGCAACGGTACGGCCGTCCCCGATCGCCGCGTACGAGCGCAGGTCCTCTCCCGCGGGCGTTCGGGGTCGGCGGGATTCAGCGATCGAAGTCATCGCGATTCACGCTACGGCCGGTGCCGAACGGATGCCGGGGGTTGCGCTTCCCGTCGATCTGGGGCAGGACGACCCGAACTGCACCGGCGTGTCAACACCCTTCCGTGCCGCAGGTCGCTGGCCCTACCGTCCCGGCATGAGCACATCGAGCACCGACACGGTCGCCCAGTTCATGCGGGCGTTCCAGCAGCAGGATCGCGCGACCGCCGAGTCGCTGATGGCCGACGACTTCGTGTTCACCAGCCCGCAGGATGATCATCTGGACAAGGCCCAGTGGCTCGAGAGGTGCTTCCCCACCGCGGACCATTTCGACTCCGCGAGTACGACCCTGCAGCTGTTGGAGGCGGACGGCCTGGTGCTGCACCGGTACGAGTATCAGGTGGACGGAACGCGCTACCGCAACGTGGAGGCATCCCGGGTCTTGGACGGTCAGGTCCACGAGGTCGAGGTGTACTTCGGCGGCGCGGCCTGACGCGGCTCGTCGATGGCACGCATCGGCACGTCGGGATGGAGCTACGACCACTGGCAGGACGTGCTCTACCCGCCCGGTCTGCCACCACGGGATCGTCTCGCCCGCTACGTCGAGGCCTTCGACACTGTGGAACTGAACGCGAGTTTCTACCGCTGGCCGACTCCGGGCGCCTTCGCGTCATGGCGCCGGCGCCTTCCGAGCGGGTTCGAGATGACCGTGAAGGCTCCGCGGGGGCTGAGCCATGCCCGCAGGCTCTTCGCACCCGAAGAGTGGATCGATCGGTTGACGACCGGGCTGCACGAGCTGGCACCGGTCCGCGGCCCGCTGCTGGTGCAGCTTCCGCCGACCATGGAGCGCGACGACGAGCGACTCGCCTGGTTCCTCGGGGCGGTACCGTCCTGGATGCGCCCGGTACTCGAGCTTCGGCATCCGTCCTGGAACGATGAGGCCGTCTTCGAGATCCTCGAGCGCCATGCTGCGGCGTACTGCGTGATGAGCGGGGCAGGACTGCCGTGCATCCTCCGCGCGACGACCGACTTCGCGTACGTCCGGCTCCACGGGCCGGACGAGGACTGGCTCTACGCGGGTTCGTACTCCGATGAGCATCTCGGGTGGTGGGCGGACCGCATCCGCGAGTGGCAGGCGCAGGGTCGGGGCGTCTACGCGTACTTCAACAACGACGGCGACGGGAACGCCGTGCGCAACGCCCGCACCCTCCGCTCGTTCGTCGCAGGGTGACGAGGGACCTCAGACGAGGTCGAGCGCGTGCAGTGCGTCGACCGCGGCGGAGGCGATCTGCGCGACCGGTGCCGTGACGTCGACCGCGATGCCCGTCTCATCGCCGCCCAGCGGTTCGAGCGTCGCAAGCTGCGAGTCCAGCAGACTGCTCGGCATGAAATGGTCCTTGCGCGCGGCGGCGCGCGCTGCCAGCAGCTGCGGCGTGCCGGTCAGGTGCACGAACACGGCGGACGGCGCCAGTGCGCGGATCCGGTCGCGATAGCTGCGGCGCAACGCTGAGCACGCCATCACGAGACCCGGATCCGGCGCGTCCTCCAGCGCCCGGGCCACGGCCTCGAGCCACGGACGGCGGTCATCGTCATCGAGCGGAACCCCGGCGACCATCTTGGCGACGTTGGCGGCGGGGTGCAGATCATCTGCATCCGCCCATGGGATGCCGGTCAGCCGCGAGATCTCGGCGGCGACCGAGGACTTCCCGGCTGCCGAGACGCCCATGACGACGATCCGCTGGTGTTGCGTGCTCACCGCACCACCCTATCGACGGCGTCGCTGCACCCTCCGCATAGGGCAGGCTGGGACCCGGCAGCCGTCACGCTGCTCCCTCGAACGAAAGGACCGCGTGAAGATCCTCCTGCTCCGGCGGTTCGTGGCCGTCGTCGACGCCGACCTGCATGTCCCGCGCGCCGCGGAGGCGCTCGGCATTCCGCTGGCATCGCTGCACACGTCCCTGGACAAGCTCGAGACCGAGGTCGGTCATCCGCTCTTCACGCGCGCGAAAGCGGGGTGGACGCTGACCAGCGCCGGCGCGCTGCTGCTGGACGAGGCCCGGAGCCGGATCGCCGCTGCTCCTCCGCCTGTCGCGGCGCCGGTCGGCTCCGGCGGCGGGAAGGCCAAGGCATCGAAGGGCAAGGGGCGCGCCCCCGTCGTGAAGGGGCAGCCCAAGCCCTTCAAGAAGCGTCAGGGACGCTGAGCGTCAGTCCCAGTCGAGGTACTCCTCGATGATCACCGCGGTCTGGATGGGGTGCGTCCGCGGGAACGAATGACCCGCGTCGTCGACGATCTTGATGCTCGCCCGCTCGGGTGCGCTCGACTGGAGCCGTTCGGCATTCGCCCCCGGGGTCAGCTCGTCGGAGGATCCCTGCACGATCAGCACCGGGAGCACCGGGGCCAGGGGGATGTCCACCTCCTCCACGCCCAGCAGCAGCAGACCGTTCGCACGCTCGGGGTGGGCGGCGACTGCGGTGCGCGCGACCGTGCCGCCGAAACCGTGACCGCCGATCCAGGTGTGCTCGAGAGCGAGGTGGTCGAGCACATCCATCACGTCCTGCACCCGGTCGGCGGTCGAGAGGGCCGCGTCCGGATCGGGGCGGTAGCCGATGCGGATGATGTGAAAGCCCGCCTCTTCGGCGAGATAGTGCCCGACGACGCCCAGGTCGTCCTGTCCGCGATCGGGGATCAGGACGAGCGGCACCGGACCCTCCCCCTCGACGAGGAACGGGATCGCCCGGCCGTCGGGTTCGAGAATCTGGATGCCGGTCATGGGCGCGCGTCCTTTCGGGTGCTCGTCACGGGGAATCAGAGGGTCGATCAGACGTTGAAGCGGAACTCGACCACGTCGCCGTCCTGCATGACGTAGTCCTTGCCCTCCAGCCGCGCCTTTCCGCGATGTCGGGCCTCCAGCACAGAACCCGCGTCGACGAGGTCGGCGAAGGAGATGACCTCGGCTTTGATGAAGCCCTTCTCGAAATCGGTGTGGATCACACCCGCCGCCTGCGGCGCCTTCCAGCCCTTGCCGATCGTCCAGGCGCGGGACTCCTTCGGTCCCGCGGTCAGATACGTCTGCAGCCCGAGGGTCTCGAAGCCGATGCGGGCGAGCTGGTCGAGCCCGGACTCGTCCTGGCCCGTCGACGCGAGCAGCTCCGCCGCGTCCGCCGGGTCGAGATCGATCAGTTCGGACTCGATCTTGGCATCCAGGAACACGGCGTGCGCGGGGGCGACCAGCGCTTCGAGGCTCCCCTTTGCGGCGGCATCCGTCAGGATCGCCTCGTCGACGTTGAACACGTAGATGTAGGGCTTGGCCGTCAGCAGACCCAGCTCGCGGATGGGCGCGAGATCGAGGCCGGAGTGGGAGAGCAGGATGCCGCGTTCCAGCGCGTCCTTCGCGGCGACGGCCGCCTCCAGCACCGACGGGTCGGCCTTCTTCCCCTTGACCTCCTTCTCGAGGCGGGGAACCGCCTTCTCGAGGGTCTGGAGATCGGCGAGCATCAGCTCGGCGTTGATCGTCTCGAGGTCGTTCTTCGGGTTCACGCCGCCCTCGACGTGCACGACGTCGTCGTCGGTGAACCCGCGCACCACCTGGGCGATCGCGTCGGCCTCGCGGATGTTCGCGAGGAACTGGTTGCCCAGTCCTTCGCCCTCGCTCGCACCGCGCACGATGCCGGCGATGTCCACGAACGACACCGTCGCGGGCAGGATGCGCTCCGAGCCGAACACGTCGGCCAGCTTCGCCAGACGCGGGTCCGGCAGGCTCACGACGCCGACGTTCGGCTCGATCGTGGCGAACGGATAGTTCGCGGCGAGCACGTCGTTCTTGGTCAGCGCGTTGAAGAGGGTGGACTTGCCGACGTTGGGCAGGCCGACGATGCCGATAGTGAGAGCCACGGGAATCCAGTCTACGTGGCGGGCACGGCGCTGCCCGCGGAGCCGACGCGCGGCGAGGGACGCACGGCGCGGTAGGCGCGCGTGACGTACGGCAGGTCGACCGCGCGGTCCCCGACCGCTCCGATCTCATCGAACAGCTCGGCCAGACCGCGCTCGATGGCAGCGCGATCCTCGGACGTCGCGGTGATGATGTAGCTGCGAGACCGAGCCATCGCCAGCAGCTGATCGCGGGTGATCGGCCGGGTCCAGCGCCACCGCGCCGACTCGAGCTCCTCGAACGGGTGCGCCACGCGCGGATCGCCCTCGGCGAGCATCTCCTCGGCGTGGCTGCCGTGCATGATCTCGGTGAGACGGCGCACCCAGGGCTCGCCGTCGTCGCGGATGTTCCAGATCAGTCCCAGTACGCCGCCGGATCGCAGGACGCGCCCCGCCTCCGCCGAGGCCCGGTCGGGGTCGACCCAGTGCCACGCCTGACCCAGCAGGACCGCGTCGACCGAGGCGTCCGGAAGTGGCAGGTGCTCCGCGGATCCGAGGAACGTCGGCACGGCGTGCACGTGCTGGCGCAGCGCCGCGAGCATGCCGGGGTCCGGATCGATCGCGACCGTCTCGGCACCGAGCTCGATGGCGACACGCGTCAGCTTTCCGGTGCCCGCTCCGACGTCGGCCACGCGGATGCTTCGCCCGACGGAGGCGACGGGCTCCAGCATCCACGCGACCGCGTCGGCCGGATAGCCCGGTCTGCCGCTCTCGTAGGCGTCCGCCTCGGCGCCGAAGGATCGGGACATCTCCTCGCGACTGGCCATGGACCGACCCTATTTCGCGCCTCCGCGCATGTCGCCCTCCCCGGCGCGCCTTCGCGGACGGGAGCGCGTGCGCGGCGAGTCTGAACGGGTGCCCCTGGATTTCACCGCCATCGACTTCGAAACGGCGAACTCCAGCAATGCGTCCGCGTGCGCGGTCGGTCTGACCCGGGTGCGCGGCGGCGAGGTCGTGGCCACCGCGGGCTGGCTGATCCAGCCGCCGCCGGGTCATGACGTCTTCTTCGAGCTGAACACGCGCATCCACGGCCTGCGCCAGGAGGACGTGATCGGGGCGAAGGGCTGGAGCGAGCAGCTGGATGACCTCGCCGCGTTCGCCGGCGCCGATGTGCTCGTGGCCCACAACGCGGGCTTCGACATGATGGTGATCAAGCGCGCGTGCGAGGCCACCGGCGACCAGTGCCCTCCCTACCGCTACGTGTGCAGTCTGCAGGTGGCGCGCAAGCTCTACCAGCTCGATTCCTACCGGCTTCCCTCGGTGGCGGCCGCCGCGGGGTTCCTCGACTTCCCGCACCACGATCCGTCCGCTGACGCCCTGGCCTGCGCGCACATCATGATCGATGCCGCCCGCCGCGTCGGAGTCGACGACATCGGCGCCCTCGCCGAAGCGGCGGGCGTGCGGACCTCGCAGATCGTCGTACCGGTGCGCGAGCCCGTGCCCGCCCTTCCGGTTCTCGAACCGCTGTTCGCCATCGCCTGAGCGGATCCTCTGCCGTGCGGCGCGCGCCGCGTGCGGTGCGGCGAGAGGGTGATGTCGGACGTCCGCGGCATGCTGAGCCCATGGATGCACTCCTCATCTCCGTGATCGCCCTCGCGACACTGGCCGCCGGACTGCTGGCCGGGTGGTTCGCAGGTGCGGCGCGGGCAACGACCGGCGCCGTGCGCACGCAGTCCGAGCTGCGGGCACGGCTGGCCGCCGCGGACGCGGCACGTCAGGGCGTGCAGGCGCAACTGGAGCACCAGCACGTGCTGTACCGCGAACTGGCCTCGCAGGCGCGCAGCGACCAAGCCGCGCGCGAGGAGCGCGAACGCCGCGAGCAGGCCGTCCTGCGCGCGCTCGCGCCCGTGCACGAGACGCTGCAGTCGATGCAGGCCAAGGTCGACGACCTGGAGCGAGACCGTCATGCGCAGTTCGGTTCCCTCGCCGAGCAGTTGCGCCGCGCACAGGAGTCCGACGAGGCGCTGCGCGCGACCACCGAATCCCTGGCCGGCGCGCTGCGCTCGGGCAGCACCCGCGGCGTGTGGGGGGAGACGCAGCTGCGTCGTGTCGTCGAGGCGGCCGGGCTCACCCGCTATGTCGATTTCGACACCCAGACCTCCATCCGATCGGATGCCGGGGCCGGCCGCCCGGATATGGTGATCCGACTCCCGGGTGAGAAGGCGATCGCCGTCGACGCCAAAGTGCCCCTGGACGCCTACCTCGAGGCCAGCGCCATCCCGCTGACCGCGCAGGGGGAAGAGGGCGCGAGGCGGAAGGCGCTGCTGGGCAAGCACGTCCGCGCGCTGCGCGCCCACGTCGATGCCCTGGCCAAAAAGGCCTACTGGGCGGGTCTGAGCTCGAGTCCCGAGTTCGTGGTGTGCTTCGTGCCCAGCGAGTCGCTGCTGTCCGCCGCCCTCGAGGAGGATCCGGCGCTGCTGGACTACGCCTTCGGCAAGCGGGTCGCGCTGGCTTCGCCGGTGAACCTGTGGGCGGTGCTGAAGACCGTGGCCTTCACCTGGACCCAGCAGGACGTCTCGCAGGAGGCGCGGGCGCTGTTCGAGCTGGGCAGCGAGCTGTACGAGCGCCTGGGCACCATGGCCGGCCACGCCGATGATCTCCGCCGCGCTCTGGAGCGCACCGTGGACAGCTACAACCGGTTCGCCGGCTCGCTCGAATCCCGCGTGCTCGTGACCGCGCGCCGTTTTCCGGGCATCGACCAGACCAAACTCGACGCGCTCGGCGAACCGCAGCCGGTACGCTCGACACCGCGCCATCTCACCGCGCCGGAACTGCTGGAGGCGACCCTCGCGACCGACCCGCTGCCGGGCGCCGACCTCGACGAGACCCGCGCGCGGATCGCGCCGCTGGGCGGCTGAGCGCGAAGCCTCAGGCTCCGCCGGGAACGAAGCTCAGCAGGAACACCGTCACGGCTGAAACGCCCACGAATGCGCCGATCAACCACCAGGCCGAGACCTGATGATCCTCGTCGCGACGCACCCGGAACAGCACGTCCGGCCGTCGAGCGGGGTCGGTCGCATCGGCCACGACCGCGATCGCGCCGGTCTGCGGCTTCGATCCGCTTGCTGGTGCGGACATCACAACCCCCTCGGGTACGAGAACACGAACGCGTCCTCAGCGACACCGTCTTCGATTGTGTCAGACCCACCGCGCGATCGGTGTCACGACTCGATCACAACCGCCCCACCCGTCACATCAGTCACAGGCGAAGAGGAATCAGCCCAGCGCGCTCACAGCCACTTCGAGGTGAGGTGTTCGGACGCGATCCGGCGCAGCGTGCCGGACCTGCCGCGCAGGACCACGCTCTCGCTGTAGATGAAGTCGCCCTCGCGCCGCACGCCCGCCACGAGCTGCCCGTCGGTCACGCCGGTGGCCACGAAGATCGTGTTCTGGCCGGTCACGAGCTCATCCGCTTCGTAGACGAAGCCGTCGGTCTTCAGACCGGCATCCGCGCCCTTCTGCTTCTCCTCGTCGGTGCCCGGCCAGAGGATCCCCTGGATGTGACCGCCGAGCGCCTTGATGGCACAGGCGGTGACGATGCCTTCCGGGCTGCCCCCGACGCCCACGCACATATCGGTCCGGGCGTTGTGGCGCGCCGCGTTGATGCCACCGGCGACGTCGCCGTCGGACATCAGGCGGGTGCCTGCGCCGGCCTCGCGGATGTCGCTGATCAGCTTCTCGTGTCGCGGACGATTCAGCACCGAGATGACCATCTCATCGATCGGCTTGCCGAGCGCCTTGGCCAGGAGACGGATGTTCTCGCCGATCGGCAACCGGATGTCGACCACGCCGACCCCGGCAGGACCGGTGACGAGCTTGTCCATGTAGAACACCGTCGACGCATCGAGCATCGTCCCGCGATCGGAGACCGCGATCACCGACAGCGCGTTCTGTCGACCGGCCGCTGTCAGCGACGTGCCGTCGATGGGGTCCACGGCGACGTCGCACTGCGGGCCGTTGCCCGTGCCGACCCGCTCACCGTTGAAGAGCATCGGGGCCTCGTCCTTCTCGCCCTCGCCGATCACGATCGTGCCGTCGAAGTTCACCGTGGAGAAGAACGCCCGCATGGCATCGACGGCGGCGCCGTCGGCCGCGAGCTTGTCGCCTCGTCCGATGAACGGCACCGCACGGATCGCCGCCGCCTCGGTGGCGCGCACCAATTCCAGCGCGAGGTTGCGGTCGGGATGCAGCGGACTCATGTCGGCGGTAAGGCTCACCATGGGCTCAGCCTAGCCACGCGCCGTCCCCGCGATGGACGATCCGGGCCTGTGGCAGCCGAAGGATCCGCGATTCTTATCCATTCGGCAGGGACCCCGCCGGGAGGACCGCGCCGAGCCTCGCGACCTGATGCGCGACCGGTCGCCTTCGCTAGAGTGGCCGTGACCCCTGCACACGATCAAGGAGCGGATGCCATGCCCGTCGCCACCCCCGAGCAGTACGCCGAGATGCTGGACCGCGCGAAGACCGGCGGCTTCGCCTACCCCGCCTTCAACGCGTCGAGCTCGCAGAGCGTCAACGCCATCCTGCAGGGACTGACCGAGGCGGGTTCCGACGGGATCATCCAGGTGACCACGGGCGGCGCCGACTACTTCGCGGGCCACACCGTCAAGGCACGCGCGACAGGCGCTCTCGCGTTCGCGAGGTTCGTCCACGAGGTCGCGAAGAGCTACCCGATCACCGTCGCGCTGCACACCGATCACTGCCCCAAGCCCGCACTCGAGGACTTCGTGCTGCCGCTCATCGCCGAATCCGAGAAGGTCGTCGCCGACGGCGGACAGCCGATCTTCCAGTCCCACATGTGGGACGGGTCCGCTGTACCGCTGGACGAGAACATCGAGATCGCCAAGGAGCTGCTCCCCCGGCTGAAGGCGATCAACGCGATCCTCGAGGTGGAGATCGGCGTGGTCGGCGGCGAGGAGGACGGCGTGCAGCACGAGGGTTCGAACGAAGCCCTCTACACCACGGTGGCCGATGTGACCAAGGCCGTGGAAGCGCTGGGACTCGGCGACCAGGGCCGCTGGATCGCCGCGCTCACCTTCGGAAACGTGCACGGCGTCTACGCCCCGGGAAACGTGAAGCTGCGCCCCGAACTGCTCGGCGAGATCCAGGAGGGCATCGCGTCGCAGTTCGGCACCGGCCCGAAGCCGCTCGATCTCGTCTTCCACGGCGGCAGCGGGTCCACCGACGACGAGATCGCGCTCGCGGTCCGCAACGGCGTGATCAAGATGAACATCGACACCGACACGCAGTACGCGTTCACGCGCGCGGTCGCCGGCTACATGTTCAGCAACTACGACGGCGTTCTGAAGGTCGACGGCTCGGTCGGCAACAAGAAGGCCTATGACCCGCGCGCCTGGGGCAAGGTCGCCGAGTCGGCGATGGCCGCGCGCGTCGTGCAGGCCACGCAGCAGCTCGGCTCCGCCGGTCAGTCCAAGAGCTGATCTCGGGTACGCAGGAGATCAGGCGGGGTCGCGGTAGGCATCCAGGAGAGCGGATGCCCCGTCCGGACGCGCGATGACCTCGATCGGATCGCCGGCACGGATCGCTCCGCGGCGCACGACGCGCAGGTACGGGCCGAGCCGACGCTCGGCGGAGAAGCGCTTCACCCATCCGCGCTGGTCGGCGCCCCCGACCCACCGTGCGAACGTCTGGCAGGGCGTGCGCGGCATGGTGACCTCGACGACGGCCGTTTCGCCGATCCGCCACTGTTCGCCGATCAGGGCGGCGTTGACGTCGATCCCCTCGGTGCGCAGGTTCTCGCCGAACCAGCCGGGCGGCAGCTCACGCCCGAGTTCGTGCTCCCAGAAGGCGGCGTCCTCCGCCGCATACGCATACAGCGCCTTGTCGAAACCGCCGTGGTGCTTGCGGTCCGCCTGCACGTCCCCGCGCACGCCGTACGGGCCGAGGCGGACCGCACCCGACAGCGGTCGCTTGTCGATCGCGGTGACGCCGTTTCCGGAGTCTGGCCGCAGCTGGTGGACCGCGCAGACGGCGACGAGGAGAGGCATCCGGCCATCGTATTGGTTCCTGTCCACCGGCCGGCGATCGGTTCACGCGGTGGGTCAGGGTGCCGGCGGATCGAACTCGTGACGCATGAGGATCCGGTCCGAGGTCAGCGAACGGATCTCGATCGCGGCGATCTGGTCGGCATCGAGGGCGGTCGCGGCACTGAGGCGCGCCGTCGAGCCCGGAAGCGCCCGCCAGGTCGACACGGTGCTGGCCTGCCCGTCCGCCGCGATCACGGTCAGCGAGTAGGGCCGGCCTTCGGCCGGGCGCTCGGATCCGCCGTCGCTTGCGTAGCTGCACTCGAGATCGATGCGCGTCCCCCACGCGACGCCGGTGAGCGCGACGGATGCCTCGAGCGGAACGTCGATCACCGTCTCCAGCGCATACGACTCGCGGGACGCACTCCGCTGGAGCGCCGCGGGGACGGCGACAGCGCAGACGATGAGCAGAGCGGCCGCGGCAGCCGAGACGATCCGCACGATGCGCCGGCGACGGCGTCTGCGGTGCCGGGCCACCGAGACGATCGCATCGCGCAGGTCCGTGCTCGGACCCACCGCGGCATCCTGCTCGTCCAGTGCCCAGGCATCGATCGCCGATGCGCGCTCGTTGCTGATCCGCGACATCAGGCCGACGGTCGGACCGAGTTCGCCCACTGCTCGCCTGCAGAGCTCGCAGTCCTCGAGGTGCGCTTCGAAGAGTCGGCGCTCGGTCGGCGACAGGGCACCGACCGCGTAGGCGCCGTCCCACTGCGCGAAGTGCTCGTGTTCGGGATTCATCGGGTCACCCCTCTCTCCTGCAGTGCGAGCCGCATGGCGCGCAACCCGTAGTGCAGGCGCGACTTGACGGTGCCCTCCGGGATCCCGAGCTCGCCCGCCGCCTGCGCGACGCTGCGTCCGCCGTAGTAGCAGCGGAGGATGACGGCGCGGTGCTCGGCGCTCAGCACGGCGAGCGCCTCCTCGATCAGGATCGCCTCGAACAGCGCATCCGTGTCGTCATCCCGGCGCTGCTCCGGCACGTCCGCGACGACGTTCTCGTGGCGCCGACGGGCGCTGCGGGCATCGTCGATCACCAGGTTGCGCGCGACCGTCATCATCCACGATCGCAGCGTGTCCGGATCCTGCTGCAGGATGCGGGGGCTCCGCCACGCCCGGAGGAGCGTCTCCTGCACCACGTCGTCGGCACCCGCGCGGTCGCCGGTCAGCCGGACGACGTACCGCCATACCGGTCCGGCGTGGGCGGAGTAGAGCGCCCCCAGGCGCGCACCATCGTCCGCGGACATTCCACACCTCCTTGCAGTGGACACGAGACCGATGCCCGAACGGTTCATCCGCGGCACGTGCGTGGCACCGCCGCGTCCTCACACACACTATGGACGCCCGGCATCCGCGGGCCTATCGTCGAGCAGTCCCTCGACAAGCTGACCGCGTTGTTCCGTGACGGCGCCGTCGTGGACTGAGATCAGGGAGTCGTGGCGTTCAGAAAGGACTGCCACAGCGCCGGATCAGCGGTGATCGGCACCATCAGGAGGGCTCCGGCGATGAAGGTGAAGACGATGCCGGCGGTCAGCGGGATCCACCAGGCGAGTCTGCCGCGCGAGAGCTGGCGCCACGACAGCAGCGCTGTCAGGATCCATCCGACGACGAGGACGAGCGCCGCGGCGATGCCCCACGCGCGACCGGCGGAAGGATCGGCGAGCTGACCGTCGACGCCCAGGAGCGAAAGCACGTTGGCCACGTACGAGTCGTAGTCGATCATCGCGGGAACGCTGGAGACGACGTTGACCAGCCCGTAGACCAGGAGCGCGATCGTCGCCACGCGGTCGGCGAAGCGGCGGCCGGGAGACCGGGTGGTCGGCCGAGTGACGGGCGCCGCAGTGGCGGCCTGCGCGGCGGGAGCCACCACGTGCGTGTCATGTGCGCCGTACGCACCTGCGACCGGCGCATCGGGATCCTGACCGTTTTCGAGCATCCAGGTCAGATCGGGCCGCTGGATGCGCGCGCGCTGCTCCTCGGGTGTGGCGTACTCGCCGTAGGCCGGGCGCGGACGCGAATCCGCAGTGCCGGACGACGTCGCGGGATCACTCACGCCGATGCCCGTCCGCCGAGCGCTCGCGCGTCGCGCTGACCCGAGGCATCCTGCCGCAATTCCTTCGGCAGCGAGAACAGCAGATCCTCTTCCGCCGTCTTGACCTCTTCGATGTCGCGGTAACCGGCTCCGGACAGGTCCGCGAGGACCTCCTGCACGAGCACCTCGGGCACGGATGCACCGCTGGTCACGCCGATGGTCTCGGCACCGTCGAGCCAGGACTGCTCGATCTCGTCGGCGTAGTCGACGCGGTAGGCGGCCTTGGCCCCGTACTCCAGGGCGACTTCGACGAGCCGGACGCTGTTGGACGAGTTGGCCGAGCCGACCACGATCACCAGGTCGGCATCCTTCGCGACCTTCTTGATCGCGACCTGCCGGTTCTGCGTGGCGTAGCAGATGTCATCCGACGGCGGGTCCTGCAGCTGCGGGAAGCGTGTGCGCAGACGACGGACGGTCTCCATCGTCTCGTCGACGGACAGGGTGGTCTGGGAGAGCCAGACGACCTTCGACGGGTCGTTCACCTCGACGGTGTCGGCGTGGTCGGGGGAATTCACGACCGTGACGTGATCGGGTGCCTCCCCTGCCGTGCCCTCGACCTCTTCGTGGCCCTCGTGCCCGATCAGGAGGATCTCGTAGTCGGCACGCGCGAAGCGCACCGCCTCGCGGTGCACCTTGGTGACCAGTGGGCAGGTCGCGTCGATCGCTTGGAGGCCTCGATCGGATGCCGCGTTCACGACAGCCGGCGAGACGCCGTGCGCGCTGAAGACGACATGGGCGCCTTCGGGAACCTCGTCGACCTCGTCGACGAAGATCGCGCCGGCCGCTTCCAGTTCGGTCACGACGTGGATGTTGTGCACGATCTGCTTGCGTACGTAGACCGGAGCACCGAAGCGCTCCAGCGCCTTCTCGACGGCGATCACGGCGCGGTCGACACCCGCGCAGTAGCCGCGCGGAGCCGCGAGGAGCACCTTCTTGTGTCCCTGCACCGGGATATCCTGAAGTCGCTCGCGCCGCCGCGGAACGCGGGGAACGGGCATGCGGACAGCCGAGGTGCTCACATCCCGAGTCTACGGGGAGCCGCCTGGACACGGGCCCAGTGCGCGCGCCGCGACCGAGCAGACGAGAGGACCGGATGACGACCTTCCAGGCCGAGTCCGTACCCGGGCAGCCACCCCCGCCCGATTCGGTGCGACCGCGCGACTCGACAGCGCAGGCGCCGACTTCGGTGGCGCGCCTGAACGACACGATCCGCGGGTTCATCGAGACGTGGGGATCGGTCTGGGTCGAAGGCGAGATCACCTCGTGGAACGTGCGCAGCGGCAACGTGTTCGGTCGGCTGAAGGACCTCAGCACCGACGCCACCATCTCGTTCCGGATCTGGTCGAGCACGCTGCAGCGACTCCCGGACGACCTGCGGGTCGGCGATCACGTCATCGCCTCGGTCAAGGCGGACTACTTCCCCAAGAGCGGCGACTTCAGCTTCGCGGTTTCGAGCATGCGCCACGTGGGGCTGGGCGATCAGCTCGAGAAACTGGAACGCCTGCGCGCGAAGCTGCGCGCCGAAGGACTCTTCGATCCGCGGCGCAAGCGGGCCATCCCGTTCCTTCCGCAGGTCATCGGGTTGATCACCGGAGAGAAGTCCGACGCCGAGAAGGATGTGCGCCGCAACGCCGAGCTCCGCTGGCCGCAGGTGCGATTCCGCACCGCGTACGCATCGGTCCAGGGCGACCGGTGCGTGCCGGAGACGATCGGTGCGCTCAAGGCGCTGGATGCCGATCCTGCCGTCGACGTCATCGTCATCGCCCGGGGCG
Source organism: Microbacterium pygmaeum (assembly GCF_900100885.1). Classification (NCBI taxonomy): domain Bacteria; kingdom Bacillati; phylum Actinomycetota; class Actinomycetes; order Micrococcales; family Microbacteriaceae; genus Microbacterium; species Microbacterium pygmaeum. Next base: position 2,068,519 of record NZ_LT629692.1, on the reverse strand, counting down.
GCGGTGACCCGCAGCATCTGCTCGGCTTCAGCGACGAGCGGCTGCTGCGCGCCGTCGCCGCAGCATCCACCCCGATCGTCAGCGCCATCGGCCACGAGAACGACCACCCCCTCCTGGACGATGTCGCCGACCTGCGCGCCTCCACTCCGACAGACGCCGCGAAGCGGATCGTGCCGGATGTCGCCGAGCAGCGCGCCGTGGTCGCGCAGCTGCGGTCCCGGCTCACGAGCCGCCTGACCCAGCGCGTCGGACATGACATCGCGCAGCTGGAGCAGCTGCGCTCCCGCCCGGCGCTGCGTTCGCCGGAGAGCATGCTCGATTCCCGTGCACAGCAGCTGTGGATGCTGGTCACCCGCGGCCGCGACACGATCGACCGCCGGATCGAGTCCCAGTCCCAGCGCGCCGCCGAGCTTCGTACCGCGCTGCGGACCCTGTCACCGGCCTCGACGCTGGCGCGCGGCTATGCGATCGCGCACCTGGCCGAGGGTGTGATCGTGCGCGATGCGGCGCAGGCCCCGGCCGGGGCGCCGGTCATCGTCACCGTCGGCCGGGGATCCTTCGCGGCGCGGTCTGACGGGCAGGTCTCCGAGGACTCCGGTGAGGCGGCAGCCGAGCCGAGGACGAGCTCGGAGCGGATCTAGGATGGAAACCGTGAGCGAGAAGAGCCTGGGCACAGCCGATGTGGCGAGCCTGTCGTTCGAACAGGCGCGCGACGAACTTGTGCGCGTCGTCGCCGAACTCGAGCAGGGCGCCCCCACCCTGGAGCACTCCCTCGCCCTTTGGGAACGCGGTGAAGCGCTGGCCGAGCGCTGCGAGGAGTGGCTGAGGGGCGCCAAGCGCCGCCTCGATGCGGCTCGAGCAAGCGCCGCCGACACCCCAGAGACGGCCACCCCGTGAGCGAGGCGGTCTAGGTGGCGCAGACACCGCGGATCGTCGCCGAGCTCGGTCGCCCCGAGACCCCCGACGAGACGGCCGCGCGCAAGGCCGAGTCATCCCGCGTCCACCGCGCGAGCCAGAACACGCGCAACCTCGTGGCGGCGCTGCTGGTGACCCTCGTCGTAGTCGCGGTGATCATCTTCGGGGTGCCTCGCGGCACGCCGCCGGCCGCCGAGCCCATCGATGTGGCGAGGATCGCCGCGCAGGTCGAACGCTCGGAAGGGCATGCCGTCGTGGCACCGGAGACCCCCGAAAGCTGGTTGGTGAACCGCGCGGGCATCGACGGCGACGACTCGGTTCGCACCTGGACGATCGTCTACGCCCCCTCCGACGAGAACGAGCGTGGCTTCCTGCGCGTGGCGCAGGGATTCGCGGCGGACGAGTCATGGCCCGCTCGGGTCCTCTCCGGTGCCGGCGTGCAGGGGACGGAGACGATCGGCGGCGTCTTGTGGGACCGCTACGACGTGGATCCGGCGCGCGCGGCGAACGTGTCCGTCGCACTGTCGACGACCGCCGGCGCGGACACGATCCTCATCTACGGGCAGGCCGGAGACGCCAAGCTCGACGAGGTGGCCGCGTCGGTGGCCGCGCAGGTGCTGGAGATTCGCGAGGAGTCCGAATGAGTGAGGATGCCACGCCCCAGGCGGTCTGGGACGAGATGCGTCACGGCAACGAGCGTTTCGTCGCCGGAGCGCCTAGTCACCCACGGCAGGACGTGGAGCGCCGGCACGAACTCGCCTCGGGCCAACGGCCTCGGGCGGCGCTGTTCGGCTGCTCGGACTCGCGCCTGGCCGCCGAGATCATCTTCGACGAGGGCCTGGGCGACCTGTTCGTGGTCCGCAATGCGGGCCAGGTGATCTCCGACTCCGTGGTGGGCAGCCTCGAGTACGCCGTGGCCGTCCTGGGCGTGCCGTTGATCGTCGTCCTGGGCCACGACGAGTGCGGAGCGGTGAATGCCGCGATCGAGAGCACCCAGCTGGATGCTCCGACGCTCCCCCCGCACATCTGGCGGCAGATCGCCCCGATCGTTCCGGCCGTGCGCCGCGTGATCCGCGCCGGCATCGTGGACGGTGTCCCCGCGGGTCGCGTCGATGCGCTCGAGGTCGGCCGCGAGCATCTGCGCGACACGGTCTCCGAGCTGCTGCACTCATCCGAGCTGATCAGCGATGCAGTGGCCGAGGGACGCGTCGGCATCGTCGGCGCCAACTACCGCCTCTCCGAGGGGACCGCCGTCCCCGACATCATCCTGGGCATCCGCAACGACGCCTGAGCACGACCCGCAATCTGGAGGAACGAAGACGTGACCGACATCGAGTACCGCATCGAACACGACACGATGGGCGAGGTGCGCGTTCCCAAGGACGCCCTGTACGCCGCGCAGACGCAACGTGCCGTGGAGAACTTTCCGATCTCGGGCGACCCGCTCGAGCCGGCCCAGATCGTCGCGCTCGCGCGGATCAAGAAGGCGGCCGCTCTGGCGAACAAGGACCTCGGTACCCTCGACGCCTCGATCGCCGACGCGATCTCCCGCGCTGCCGACCGCATCATCGCGGGCGAATTCGTCGACCAGTTCCCGATCGACGTGTACCAGACCGGCAGCGGCACCTCGTCGAACATGAACATGAACGAGGTGCTGGCCACGCTCGCCACCGCGGACCTCGGCTCCACCGTCCACCCGAACGACCATGTGAACGCGTCGCAGTCCTCGAACGACGTCTTCCCCACATCGGTGCACATCGCGGTGACGCAGGAGCTCATCGACGACCTGATCCCGGCGCTGGATCACCTCGCGGTCGCCTTCGAGGCGAAGGCGGACGCGTGGAAGTCGGTCGTCAAGTCCGGTCGCACCCACCTGATGGACGCGACTCCGGTGACACTCGGTCAGGAGTTCGGCGGGTACGCGCGCCAGATCCGCCTCGGGATCGAACGCGTCCAGGCCGTCCTCCCGCGGGTCGCGGAGGTGCCCCTCGGCGGCACCGCGGTGGGCACCGGCATCAACACGCCGCTCGGTTTCCCGCAGAAGGTGCTCGCACTCATCGTCGAAGACACCGAGCTGCCCATCACCGAGGCCAAGGACCACTTCGAGGCGCAGGCGAACCGCGACGCGCTGGTCGAGGCATCCGGCGCCCTTCGCACCATCGCCGTCTCGCTCACCAAGATCAACAACGACATCCGCTGGATGGGTTCCGGCCCGAACACCGGTCTGGGCGAACTGCACATCCCCGACCTGCAGCCGGGCTCGTCGATCATGCCCGGCAAGGTAAACCCCGTCGTCCCGGAGGCGACCCTCATGGTCTGCGCCCGGGTCATCGGCAACGACGCCACGATCGCGTGGGCGGGCGCATCGGGATCGTTCGAGCTGAACGTCGCGATTCCGGTGATGGGCTCAGCGCTGCTGGAGTCGATCGAGCTGCTGGCCAATGTCTCGCGCCTGCTGGCCGACAAGACCGTCGACGGTCTCGAAGCGAACATCGAGCGCACTTCGGCGCTGGCAGGCATGTCGCCCTCGATCGTGACGCCCCTCAACAAGCTCATCGGCTACGAGGCGGCGGCGAAGATCGCGAAGCACTCGGTCGCCAAGGGGATCACGGTCCGCGAGGCCGTGCTCGACCTCGGCTACGTCGAGCGCGGCGAGCTGACACTGGAGCAGCTGGACGAGAAGCTCGATCTGCTCTCCATGACGCATCCCGGCTGATCGGGCGAATCATCGCATCCCGGCCACCTGAGGGACATAATCAGGGGGTGACGCGAAGTGCCCGGCAGATCTCGGCGCGCGCTCGGATCCTGAGCGCGATCCTCGCCGTCGCGGCGATCGGACTCACGATCGTGGGCAGCGTCACCTTCCTCGTCTACATCCGCGCGGTCGACATCGGCGCCGAGCTCGATCCGGTGACGGCTGCCGTCACGACCTACTGGGTCGCGGCGATCGCGGTGCTGGCCGCGATCGGCGTGGTCGGGTGGTTCGTCGCCGGGCGTCTGCTCTCGCCGATCCGCGATCTGCGCGACGCTGCGGATTCGATCACGCTGGTCGACCTGTCGCCGAGGCTGTCACCGGAAGGCAACGACGACATCTCCGACCTCAGCCGGACGGTCAACTCGATGCTCGACCGGCTGGAGGGCTCGGTCGACGTGCAGCGCCAGCTCCTGGACGACGTCCGTCACGAGCTCAAGACCCCGATCACGATCGTCCGCGGGCACCTCGAGATGATGGATGCGTCCGATTCCGTCGACGTGTCGGTCGCCCGGGAGATCAGCATCGCCGAACTCGATCGCATGACGCGTCTCGTCGACGACATCGACCTGCTGGCCACCGTCGAAGGCGACGGCTTCACCTTCGTGGACGTCGACCTGGACGCGCTCACGGCGCGGGTCGGCGAGCTCGTCGCCGTCATCCCCGGCCACACCTGGCGCGTCGAGTCCCGCGCGCACGGACGCATCCCGGGCGACAACGATCGTCTGCTGCAGGCCTGGCTGCAGCTGGCCGACAACGCGTCGAAGTACACCCCGACCGGCTCGCCGATCGTGATCGGCAGCTCGCTGGATGCAGCCGGAGCCCAGCTGTGGGTTCGCGACCACGGTCCCGGCATCCCCCCGGCATTCAGGCATCGGATCTTCCGACGGTTCGACCGGGCGCAGGGCAAGCGCTCCGTCGGCGGCTCGGGTCTCGGGCTCGCGATCGTGGACACGATCGCCAAAGCCCATGGTGGCCAGTGCGCGGTCACGGACACCCCGGGCGGTGGCGCGACGTTCACGATCTACCTGCCTCTGCCCACTTCGGAGCTGCCGGCACCGGTGCGCGCGGGCGACGTGGTCTTCCAGCGCGAGGCATCCGAATGACCACCGTGCTGATCGTCGAAGACGAATCGCGCATCGCCGAGTTCGTCAGTCGCGGCCTGGCATCGGCCGGGTACGAGACCGTCCTGGTGGATGACGGGCTGGAAGGGCTGGAGCGGGCGCTCGGCGGCGGCATCGACCTCGTCCTGCTGGATGTGGGCCTTCCGAGCATGGACGGCTTCGAGGTGCTCCGCCAACTGCGCGCGCAGGGATCCGCGGTCCCGGTCATCATGCTCACCGCGCGCTCGAGCACACGCGACACGGTCGAGGGACTCGAGGCAGGTGCCAATGACTACGTCCCGAAGCCCTTCACGTTCGAAGAGCTCCTCGCCCGCGTCCGTTCCCGCCTGCGCGAGAGCGCCACCCCGGTGGGCATCGCGATCACGTCGGGCGATGTCGTGCTGGACATCCTCGGCCGCCGCGCCACGGTGGGCGGTCGTGAGGTGGAGCTGTCGGCGCGCGAGTTCGCACTCGCCGAGCAGTTCCTGCGCAGCCCGGGGCACGTGCTCAGCCGCGAGCAATTGCTGAGCCGCGTCTGGGGGATGGACTTCGACCCGGGTTCGAACGTCGTCGATGTCTACGTGCGCTACCTGCGCGGGAAGCTGGGGGTGCACCACATCATCACGGTGCGCGGCGCCGGCTACCGCTGGGAGTAGCCGGACGAGAAGAAGCCCCCGATGCTGGGGGACATCGGGGGCTGGGAGAGGTCTGGCTGGGGAAGCCGACCGATCGATCGCGCAGCCTGGGGGGACCTGCGATCGGTCTCTCTTCTCTATCCGGTCCGCGGCAGAAGCGACGGAACGGAGTTTGTGGGGACGCCACCGAACTTGCGTCTCCTCTATGGTCGCAGACGTCCACGGCCTGGATCGGCTTTCTGCATGAGACTCTTCTCATACTCAGATCAAGAACCGAGGGGCCGGGATGCTGCATCCCGGCCCCTCGGTTCGTGCAGATGCCCGTCAGGCCAGTTCGCCGGCCTCGAGCAGTTCGGTCACCAGCGCGGCGATGGCCGAGCGCTCGGAGCGCATCAGCGTGACATGCCCGAACAGGTCGTGACCCTTGAGGGTCTCGATGACCGAGGCGACGCCGTCGTGTCGCCCGACGCGCAGGTTGTCGCGCTGCCCGACATCATGGGTGAGGACGACCCTGGAGTTCTGTCCCATCCGGCTGAGCACCGTCAGCAGCACGTTGCGCTCCAGTGACTGCGCCTCATCGACGATCACGAAGGCGTCGTGCAGCGAGCGCCCACGGATATGGGTGAGAGGAAGGACTTCGAGCAGCCCGCGCTCGATGACCTCCTCGACGACGTTGCCCGAGACCACCGAACCCAGCGTGTCGAACACCGCCTGACCCCAGGGTCCCATCTTCTCGCCCTGGTCGCCGGGGAGGTATCCGAGCTCCTGCCCGCCGACGGCGAACAGAGGGCGGAACACGATGATCTTGCGCTGCTGCTGGCGCTCGAGCACCGACTCGAGCCCGGCGCACAGCGCCAGCGCCGACTTGCCGGTGCCGGCCCGGCCGCCGAGCGAGACGATCCCGACCTCCGGATCCAGCAGGAGATCGATCGCCACCCGCTGTTCGGCGGAACGCCCGTGCAGACCGAAGACCTCGCGGTCGCCGCGGACGAGCCGGAACTCCCCGTCGCCGGTGACGCGGCCCAGCGCCGAACCGCGCTCGGAGTGGATGATGAGCCCGGTATTGATCGGCAGCCCGAGCACATCGGCGCTGGAGGCCACCTCGCTCTCGTAGAGGTCGCTGATGTCGTCTCCGGACACGTCGATCGTCGCGATGCCTGTCCAGCCGGAATCGACAGCCTGCTCGGCGAGGTACTCCTCGGCCGTGATGCCCAGCGATGCGGCCTTGACGCGCATCGGCAGGTCCTTGGAGACGACCGTGACCTCCTGCCCGTCCTGAGCGAGGTGCATCGCGACCGCGAGGATCCGCGAATCGTTGTCACCCAGACGCATGCCGGAGGGCAGCACGCCGGGGTCGGTGTTGTTCAGCTCGACGCGGAGCGTGCCGCCCTCGCCGACGGGGACCGGGAAGTCCAGCCGGCCGTGCTCGACGCGGAGCTCGTCGAGGTGGCGCAGCGCCTGGCGGGCGAAGTAGCCGATCTCGGGATCGTGGCGTTTGCCCTCGAGTTCGGTCACCACCACCACCGGGATGACGACGTTGTGCTCGGCGAAGCGGAAGTACGCCCGCGGATCGCTCAGCAGGACCGACGTGTCCAGGACGTACGTCTGCAGGATCTGATCCTGCTCGAGCGTGTCGTCGAAGTCCGAAAGACTCTCGGCGTCCTGACGGTTCTGCTTCTGAGGTGCTCGTGTGGTCACAACCCACTCCCGCCCCGGGCGTGTGAGCCCGGCAGTCCCGAGTCGACCATTGGTTCCGAGTCGCGATCCGAAAGGCCGACCCGACCGGGCGCCTTGCCCGATGAGTCGAAGCTACGACCGCCGACCGACACGCACGTTACCGACACGCTGGCCGATGTTACGGGTTGGTGAATTCCCGCCGACCGGACGCCGGCGACGGTCGATCCCGACCGGTCACCACGCCCGCGCGGACGCGAAGGACGCCAGTGCATCGCCGAACAGGCGGAGCGTGTCGGCCCCGGTCCCGACGTGGGGGGAGACGCGGATCTGCCCGCCGCGTACGGTGACGCTGATGCCGTGGTTGGCCAGCGACGCGGCCAGCGGCCCGGTGTCGTGCGCCGGCGGCGCCAGCGTCACGATGCCCGCGTGGTGCTCCGGCTCGCGCGGCGTGAGGATCGGGACGCCGTAGCGGTCGGCGAAGAACATCACATCCTGCGCGCGGGCCAGGACCTCCCGCTCGATGCGGGCGACGCCAACATCACGTACCTCCCGGAGTCCGGTGGCCAGCCGCGCCACCGCCAGGGCATCGGGCGCGGTCACCGAGAACGCCTGCGCCGACGGGGCCGGCGGCGGCACGGCATCCATCGGAAGCCCCTCCTCGGTCCCGGCCCACCCGGACAGCACCGGATGGATGCGCTCGAGCGCACGCTCGCTGAACCACGAGAATCCCGTGCCGCGACCGGCGCGCAACCACTTGTACCCGTTGGCACAGACGACGTCGGCCGCCGTGTAGTCGGCGTCGACGACCCCGAAGCCCTGAATGGCGTCGACCACCAGCATCCGGTCGCCGATCACGTCCCGCAGCGCCGGCAGGTCCGCGCGGAAACCGGTGCGGGAATCGACGAGGCTCACCGCGACCGCCGTGGTGTCATCGGTGAGCGACTCGCGGACGAGTTCCGGTGTGACGAACCCGTCGGTCGGATCCAGCCAATGCAGGTCCATCGAGCCGAGCGCATCGGCCGCGCGGGCGGCGGTCACCGTGAGACTCGGGAAGTCGGCGCGCGAGAGCATCAGACCGCCGGCGAGCCCGAACAGCGCATGCATGAGACCGTAGGTGGTCGAGGGCTGCAGGACCACGGAATCGGCCGTCGCGCCGATCAGCTCGGCCGCCAGCTCGCGGGCCTCGAGGATGTGCTCGCCCACCAGTTCGATGCCGGCCCGACGGCCGGTGCCCAGCAGCTCCGCATCGGCGTGGACCTCGCTGCGGACACCCGGTGAGAGAGGGCCGAACGCCGCCCAGTCGAGGTATCCGGGCTCCCCGTCGAAGGATGCCTGGAAGCTCTCGACGTCGATCACGGTTCATTCTGGCATGCTGGGCGATGCCGCGGCTCGAGCCCGGCGTCGCCCTCAGCTGCCGTAACGGCGGTCCCTCGTCGCGTAGTCGCGGATCGCGCGCAGGAAGTCCACCTCGCGAAGGTCGGGTCCCAGCGCTTCGACGAAGTAGAACTCGGAATGCGCCGACTGCCACAGCAGGAAGTCGCTCAGGCGCTGCTCCCCCGAAGTGCGGATCACCAGATCCGGATCCGGCTGGCCGCCCGTGTACAGGTGCTCGCCGATCTGCTCGGGGGTGAGGCTGGCTGCGAGGGCCTCCAGCGAGCCGCCGTCCTGATCGTGCTGCGCGATGATGCTGCGCACCGCGTCCACGATCTCGCCCCGACCGCCGTAGCCGACGGCCAGGTTCACGTGGAGGCCGGTGCGATCCTTCGTCCGCGTCTCCGCATCGGCGAGCACGCGCGCAAGATCGGGCGGCAGCAGATGCGCACGGCCCATGTGCTGCACGCGCCAGTCACGCTCGTGCGAGAGCTCCTCCGCGAGTTCGGCGATGATCTCGATGAGATCCGACAGCTCCTGGGAGTCGCGCTTGCGCAGATTGTCGTTCGAGAGCAGGTACAGCGAGACGACCCGCACTCCGACGTCGTCGCACCATTCGAGGAACTCGCGCATCTTGGCAGCCCCGGCACGGTGTCCGTGCGCCGCGGAGTCGTAGCCCAGCTGCCTGGCCCAGCGCCGGTTCCCGTCGATCATCATGGCAACGTGGCGCGGGACGGGCGCGGATTCGAGCTGACGCCGCAGTCGGTTGATGTACAGCCGGTAGAGCGGTCCTCTCCCGTCGCTGCTCGCACTCACATCCCTACGCTACCGCCGGTGCGACACGCGTGCCGTCCCGGGCATGCGCGCGAGCGTAGGCTCGGTCCGTGACCCGCCGCATGAGAGCCGCAGCACCCGCCGACGACGGCGCGGCCATGCCGCAGCTGCCGCTGATCGAAGCCGCGGCCGTCGATGCGCAGGTCGATTTCCGCCCGACGTGGCGCGGCTGGATCCACGCGGCGACGTTCCCGGTCGCGATCGTGGCCGGGGTGGTGTTGATCGTGCTCGCCCAGGGCACCGCCGCGAAATGGGCGTGCGCGGTGTTCATGGCGACATCCCTGTTGCTGTTCGGCAACTCGGCGCTGTACCACCGGTTCGACTGGAGTCCGCGCACGCACGCGGTGCTCAAGCGCATCGACCATGCGAACATCCTCCTGCTGATCGCCGGCACCTACACCCCCATCGCGGTGCTCGCACTGCCGACGGACAAGACGATCATCCTGCTCTCGCTCGTGTGGGGTGGAGCCATCCTGGGGATCCTGTTCCGCGTCTTCTGGATCGATGCCCCGCGTTGGCTGTACGTCGCGCTGTACCTGGTCCTGGGCTGGGCGGCCGTGATGTACATGATCGACCTCTTCCAGGCGAACGCGGCCATGATGATCCTGGTCATCATCGGCGGCCTGCTCTACACCGGCGGCGCGGTCATCTACGCGCTCAAGCGACCGAACCCGTGGCCGGGGCACTTCGGATTCCACGAGATCTTCCACGTGTGCACGGTGCTGGCATTCCTCTGCCATTGGACCGCGTGCCTGCTGATCGCACTGCACCCGGCCTTCCACGGCTGAGCCGAGTCCGGCCCGCATCAGGAGGGCGGGCGCCTCCGGGACCGATCGATGTCCTGGTCGTCGACGTCGCTGGCACGGACAGCGGCCTCAGCCTGCGTCCGGGCGAGCTGCTCGGCATCCAGCTCCTCGGTGATGTCCGCTCGCACGCGGCCACGACGGATGCGCCGCATCATGTCCCAGATGAGCGCCACGACCACCAGCGCGAGGACGGCGATTACGACGAATCCCCATGGGCCCGGTGTGACGAGGTTCGGATCGACTGCCGGCGTGGGCGTCGGCGTCGCGGCGCCGGCGAACGCAGCGTGCATGGTGTCCTCGTTCCGCGCCGCAGCGCATAGCCTGGAGTACCAGCCTAATCTTCACGATCGCACGTCGAGGACGTGTACGACCAGGGACGCGATGACCACACCGGACATGCTCGACGAGCGCTATGGGCGCACGCGCTCACCGCGCCGCCGGTGGACATTGGGCATCATCATCGCCGTGGCCGCGGTGCTGGTCGCCCTCTACGCCTGGATGACGGTCTCCGGTGCTCTGGATGACGTCCACGTCGACACGACGGGCTTCGAGGTGACGGACGAGCGCACCGTGATGCTGTCCTTCCAGATCACCGCGCCGACCGGACGCTCGGTCGCGTGCGTGCTGGAGGCGCAGGACGAAGAGCACGGCGTCGTGGGCTGGAAGGTGCTGGAGATCCCGGCATCCGCGGTCCATGCGCAGGCATTCCGCGAGTCGATTCCGACCGTCTCGGCGGCGACGACCGGTTTGGTCAACGCCTGCTGGGTGACGTAGTCTGACCGGATCATCTGTGAGACGCCCTGGCCGGAGCCGGGGCGTTTCGGCATGATCGCCACCACATCGGGCGCACGCGGTGCACTCAGGATCGCCGCGCCGCCCGCCCGCCGACGAAGGAGACCGACGTGTCAAACGATGCCCCGGTGACATTCCTCACCCAGGATGCGTACGACCGGCTCGCCGCCGAGCTGGAGCACCTGTCCACGACCGGCCGCGAAGAGATCGCCAAGCGCATCGAGTCGGCACGCGAAGAGGGCGACCTGAAGGAGAACGGCGGCTACCACGCCGCCAAGGACGAGCAGGGCAAGCAGGAGGCGCGCATCCGGACCCTCCAGAGCCTGCTCAAGACCGCCACCGTCAGCGAAGCGCCCGAGAGCACCGGCGTGGTCGAGCCGGGCACCGTCGTCACCGCGGTGGTGGCCGGTGGTGAGGAGGTGTTCCTCCTCGGCAACCGCGAGATCGGCGTCGGCTCCGAGCTCGACGTCTACAGCGAGGCGTCACCCCTGGGCTCGGCGATCCTGGGCTTGAAGGAAGGCGAGACGACGTCGTACGTCGCGCCGAACGGCCGCGAGATCTCGGTCGAGATCGTCAAGGTCGAGACCTACACCGGCCGCTGATCAGTCGAGCACGACCGTCGGGGTGAATCCCGCGGCCGTGAGCACCTCGATGACATGAGCGCGGTGATCCTCGCCACGTGTCTCGACGCTCAGCTGGAGGATCACCTCGCTGATCTGCAGGCCCTGACCGTGCCGGGTGTGCAGCACCTCGTTCACGTTCGCACCGGATTCGGCAAGCAGCTCGGAGACGCGCGCGAGCTGACCGGGGCGATCCGGCAGCGGAATGCGCAGCGTCATGTAGCGACCGGATGCCGCCAGCCCGTGCGCGACGACGCGTTGCAGCAGCAGCGGGTCGATGTTCCCGCCGGACAGGACCGAGATCGTCGGGCCAGAGGCGGTGACCTTGCCCGCGAGGATCGCCGCGACGCCCACCGCGCCGGCGGGCTCGACGACCTGCTTGGCCCGTTCCAGCAGCATGAGCAGCGCTCGGGCGATGTCATCGTCGGTGACCGTGACGACCTCGTCGACGAGGCCGCGGATCATCTCGAACGGGACGTTGCCGGGCCTGGCGACCGCGATGCCGTCCGCGATCGTGGGCTTCGTCGCCACGGTGAGCGGCTCCCCAGCGGCCAGTGACGAGGGATAGGCGGCCGAGTTCTCCGCCTGGACGCCGATGACGCGGATCGTCCGGCCCGCTGCGGCGGCGCGCGCCTTCAGCGAGCCGGCGACGCCGGCGATGAGCCCACCGCCGCCGATCCCCATGATGACGGTGTCCACGTCCGGGATGTCCTCGATCAGCTCGAGTCCGAGGGTGCCCTGCCCGACGATGATGTCCCGGTGGTCGAACGGGTGGATGAGGACGGCGCCGGTACGCTCGGCGAATTCCGCCGCCAGGCGCAATGGTGTCTCCACGGTCGCTCCCTCGAGGATGACCTCCGCGCCGTAGCCCCGGGTGGCCAGGAGTTTCGGGACCGGTACGCCGAGCGGCATGAAGATCGTTGCCGGGATGCCGAGCGCCTGCGCCGCCATCGCGACACCCTGGGCGTGATTGCCCGCTGACGCGGCGACCACTCCCCTGCCGCGCTCCTCGGCGGTGAGCCGTGAGAGGCGATAGGCGGCCCCGCGGATCTTGAACGAGCCGGTGCGCTGCAGGTTCTCCAGCTTGAGGTACACGGGTACTCCGAGCAGCTCCGAGAGATGCTGGGACTCATCCAGGGGCGTGCGGGTGATGACACCGCGAAGGAACGCGGCGGCGTCCTCGAACTCCGCCAGGGTGGGATCGGTCACGCGGGTGTCCTCCTCGGACGGGGCACGGTCGTCCAGATCAGGTCGCGGGTGCGCGGACGGGCTCCACCCTCCCACGACCGATTGCCGAGATACACGGCGACGACGTTCACGAAGGCGGCGAGCGGCACCGCGAACAGCGCGCCGGGGATCCCGGCGATCATCGCGCCGCCCGCGACGACGAGGACGACGGCGAGCGGATGCACCTTCACGGCCGATCCCATCAGCAGCGGCTGCAGCACGTGGCCCTCCAGCTGCTGCACGCCGAGGACGACGATGAGCATCCACAGGGCGATCAGCGGCCCGTTGTAGACGAGCGCGAGGAAGACGGCCAGCGCGCCGGTCACCACGGCGCCCACGATCGGCACGAATGCGCCGAGGAACACCAGGACCGCCACGGGGATCGCGAGCGGGACACCGAGGAAGAACGCACCGAGACCGATGCCGATCGCGTCGATGGTGGCTACCAGCAGCTGTGTGCGCGCGTAGCTGACGACCATCACCCAGCCTGCCCGCGCGGCGCCGTCCACCGGGACCTGCGCCCGCTCGGGGAACAGCCGTACGGCCCAGCGCCAGATGCCGCCGCCGTCAGCGAGCAGGCACAGCAGGATGAACAGCGACAGCAGCGCCCCGACACCGACGTGCCCGAGCGTGCTGCCGATCGCGAGGGCGCCCGACCACAGCAGCTGTCCCTGTTCCTGCACGAGCCGGCCCAGCTGGGCGAGCAGATCGTCGATCTGGGTCTCGGTCAAGTGCAGCGGCCCGGCGATGAGGTAGTCGCGGAACTCCGAGACCGCCTGGATCGTCCGCGTCTGCACCGATGCGTACTGCCGGGTGATCTGCCAGATCGCCAGCCACAGCAGCCCCGACACGATCGCCAGCGTCCCGATCACCGAGATCGTGATCGCCAGCCATCGGGGGACGCGGTGGCGCAGCATCCAGGCGAAAACAGGCCACAGCAGCGCGGTGATCAGGATCGCGATCATCAGCGGGATCACCAGCAGCTTCAACTGGATGTTCAACCAGATGAGCACGCCCACCGCCGCCGCGACCACGAGGAACCGCCACGAATACGCCGTCGCGACGCGCAGGCCGCGCGGGACGGTGCCGGACAATTCCGAGCTGACCACACGGCTGCGATCGCGCAGGGCGTCGAAGATCGATCCCTTGGGCTTCTCGTCGGGGCCGGTCATCCTGTCAGTCTAGAGTCGCGGCGCACGGATGACTGTCGGAGCTGCTGGCTAGGCTGGCCGCGTGAAGGAGACCCTGAGCGCGGCCGAGGCGCGGCGCATGGCACTCGCGGCACAGGGGTTCGCCCAGCAGCGTCCTGCCGCGCCGGGCACCCGGCAGCTGAACTCCGCCCTCGCGCGGATGGGCACGCTGCAGATCGACTCGGTCAACGTGTTCGCCCGGTCGCACTACATGCCGCTCTTCTCGCGACTCGGGCCGTATGACACGGCCGCGCTGGATCGGCTGCTGTTCGCCCGGAAGGCGCCGTACGTGGAGTACCTGGCGCACGTCGCGGCCTTCATCCCGGCATCGGACTGGGGTCTGTTCCGATTCCGCATGGATGAGCTGCGCGCGAAGTACGGGACCGACCCCGACGGCTGGTTCCAGTCCCACCGCGAGATCGTCGACTGGGTGAGGGCGGAACTGGCCGCCCGCGGGCCGCTGCGGCCGGCGGAGATCGAGCACGACTCCAAGCAAGCCTCGCGCGGACCGTGGTGGGACTGGGACGTGGTGAAGAACGTGCTGGAGTATCTGTGGATGTTCGGTGAGGTCGCGATCGCCGGGCGCCGCGGCTTCGAGCGCCGGTACGGGCTCGTGTCGGACGTCCTGCCCGCATCGCTGGCGGGCCGGGAGGTGCCGCGCGCCGACGCCGTGCGTGAACTGGTCCGTCGCGCCGCGCGGGCGTACGGGGTGGCCACGGCGTCGGACCTCGCCGACTACTGGCGCATCAAGGACCGGCCCGGCGTGCTCGCGTCGATCCAGGACCTCGTCGACGACGGTGAGCTGCGCCCGGTGACGGTCCGCGGCTGGCAGTCGGCGAATCGGCCGGCGAAGGCCTGGGTGCACCGCGACGCGGTCCTGCCCCGCCGGCTCGACGCGGCGGCGATCCTCACGCCGTTCGATCCCGTGGTGTGGTTCCGCGATCGCGCAGCGCGGCTGTTCGACTTCGAGTACCGCATCGAGATCTACACACCCGCCGCGAAGCGCCGCTTCGGCTACTACTCGCTGCCGGTCCTGATCGGCGACGACGTGGTCGGGCGCATCGATCTGAAGGCCGACCGCTCAGCATCGACCCTCCTGGTGCAGTCGGCGTGGTGGGAGCAGGACCGACCGGCGGATGCCGCGGTCCGGCTGGCTGCGGAGGTGCAGGCCGCCGCACGCTGGCAGGGTCTGGACGCCATCTCGCTGTCATCCTGGGGTGATGCCGTCGACGACCTGGCGACCGAACTGCCGGGCGCACGCCGCCATGAGCGCGGTGCCGCCGAACCCGCCGCCCTCGCCGAAGACGAGCCCGCCGTCGCCGACGGCTAGCGTGGAGGGATGAAGCGCGGCGTCGTGATGGGGATCGCGGCCGGTGCGGTCGCGGTCCTCGTCGCCGCGGGCGCGGCATGGTGGCTGCTCAGCCGCCCGGCGACGCCGGAGCAGACGGCCGACGCGTACCTGCGGGCGCTGTCGGCGGGCGATCTGGACGCGATCCAGGGGCTCCTCGGCGCACCACTCGACGAGGTTGCGATCCAGGCGTTCGCGGGCGCGGACGGCTATCTCGACTCGTACGAGTTCGCAGTCCGCAGCGACGGCTCGGTACACGCCGAGGTCGAGCTGGGCGGCGAACCCGCCACGGTCGACTTCGTCCTGTCCGGCGAGGACGGCGGCTGGAAGGTGGATGCCGACGCTCTGGCGAGCCTCGAGGTGACCACGACCATCGGCGACTCGGTCCGCATCGGCGGCGCGCTCACACCGACGGGTGAGATCCGCCTGCTGCCGGCGGTGTACACGATCACAGCAGCGCCCGCCGGTCTCGTGGAAGGGGCGCTCACCGCGACCGTGGCGGACGGGGCGGAGGCGACGGCCGCGCTCACCGCATCCGTCTCATCTGCCGGCGTCGAGGCGGCGCAGGAGCAGTTGGACGCGTATGTCGCGGAGTGCGCGCGGGCAGCCACCGGCGTTCCACCGCACTGCGGACTCCGGGTGCCGTGGGCCGCCGACCTGGCGACGCTGGATCGCATCGCCTTCCGCGTCGAGGCCACGCCGGTGCTCGCACTCGCCGCCGACGCGCGGACCTTCGCCGCCACCGACGGTGTGATCGCCGCCACGGCGACCGGCACGACGCGCGCCGGGACCGCGGCATCCTTCACGTATCGCGCTGAGGACTGGGCGCTGCGCGGAACGGTGTCGTTCCACCGCGACGAGATGATCCTCGCGGTCGGCTGACGGGCCTGCGGTCAACCGTCCGCGAGGCCGGTCACCTCGAGGCCCAGCCACTGCGCGAGGGCACGGATCTCCGCATCGACGTCGGCGGCGACCGTCGCGCCGAACGGCAGATCCTCGTGGATCGCGGCGACGCGGAGCACACCCGCCTTCCGGTCGGCCTTCGCATCCAGTTTGCCGACGAACCGGTCACCGTGCAGGATCGGCAGCGCGAAGTAGCCCCACCGGCGCTTCGCGGCGGGCTTGTACATCTCCAACAGGTACTCGAAGCCGAACAGGTCCCGCAGCCGGTCCCGATCGAACACGAGCCGGTCGAACGGGGAGACGAGCGCGGTGCGTGGCGCGAACGAGTCGAGGAGCCCGAGGGCCGAGGCATCCACCCGCCACTCCCCTTCCACCCCCTCCACGACAGCCGTCTCGCCGACCGTGCCGACGTCGACCGGTTCGAATGGCTGGCGGATGCCTTTCGGACGCGCGATGCCGAACGCCGCCAGCCGACGCTCGGAGCGCTCGCGCGCGGCGTCCTGCGCAGACACGTCGGGCAGGTCGTCCGGGTACACCCGCTCGGCCAGGTCGAACAGCCGGCCCTTCGCGTCGCGCGCCGAGACGGCCACCTCGCCGGTGGTGACGAGGATCTCGAGCATCTGCGATGCGTTGCGGTTGTTCGTCCAGCCCGTGGATCGCCACGGCACCTGTGCGGTGTCCGGCACCTCCGCGGCATGCAGCGGGCCCTCCGCGCGCAGGCGATCCCGCACGTCACGCCGGAAGCGTGCGTTCGCCGCGAGCCACTCGCGCGCCTCCGCGTACGCCGGCCGCGCGGACATCTCGTGGCGCAGCAGCGGCAGGTCCGACATCACGCGGTAGAAGCCGCCCCACTCGAACAGGTCCCGCTCCACCTCGAACGCCCGCTGCAGATCAGCCGATGCGTAGGGCCAGCCCAGCCGGCTCCACAGGATGTGGTCGGCGCTGGGCATGATCGCCGCTGTGGGCTCGATGTTCACCACGGTCAGGCCGTAGACGGTCTCGACGATGCCCGCCGGCCGCGCCGCGCTCAGAAGCTGGGCGCCGATGGCGACGCGTCGCGCGTCCTCGCGCGTCAGCCGGTGCGGCTGCATCAGAACGTGCCACCCATCTCGTGCAGTCGCTCGATCCGCTCCGGCAGCGGCGGATGGGTTGCGAACAGGCGCGCCAGCGCGTTGGGCTTCAGCGGGTCGGCGATCCACAGATGCGCCATCGAGGTGTTCGCACGCTGCAGTGGTCGCCCGTATTCGGCGAGTTTGCCGAGGGCCGATGCGAGCCCGTCCGGATCGCGGGTCGTCATCGCGCTCGTGGCGTCGGCGAGGTACTCGCGCTGACGCGAGATCGCCGCTTGGACCGCGCCGGCCAGCAGCGGCGCAACGATCGCGGCGACGATCCCGAACAACAGCAGGAACAGCTGCGCCTGGTTGTTGCCGCCGCCGCGGCGTCCGCCGCCGAAGAACGCGAAGCGCATCATGATGTCGGCGAGGATGCCCACCGCCACGACGAGTCCGAAGACGATGAGCGAGACGCGGATGTCGTAGTTGCGGATATGGCCGAGCTCGTGGCCGAGGACCCCTTCGAGCTCGCGGTCGGTCATCAGCTCGAACAGTCCGGTCGTGACGGTGATCGAGGCCTTGTCGGGGGTGCGCCCCATCGCGAAGGCGTTGGGCGCTTCGTCCTCGACGACGTACAGGGTGGGCATCGGCGTGCCGGTGGCGATGCACAGATTCTCCACGATCCGGTAGTACCTGGGGGCGTCAGCCCGCGTCACCGCGACTGCACCGGACATCGCGATCGCCTCGCGGTCGGCGAAGAAGTACTGGAACGTCGCGTACCCGGCCGCGAAGACCAGGATGAAGGCGGTGATCCACCAGTTGTTGCCGGCGAGCCATCCCGCCAGCAGCCCGATCGCCGCGAGCAGGGCGAGGAACGCCGTCAGGATGAACCAGGTGTTGCGCTTGTTGCGTGCGATCGCCGAGTACACGGCACTCTCTTCCGGGGTCTCGAAACGGCGCCGGCGCGCCTACTCGATCTTGAACCGCAGCCGCGTCAACGCGGGCTGCGCGCGCATCGCCCCGGCTCGGCTCAAAATTGGACCCTGGGCGGTTCGCTGATCGCAGCGCCGTCGACCACCTCGAAGAACTCGCGCTCGTGGAAGCCGAGGTTGCGCGCGAAGAGGTTGTTCGGGAACACCTTGATCTTGGTGTTGAGCTCGCGGACACCGCCGTTGTAGAACCGGCGCGATGCCTGGATCTTGTCCTCGGTGTCGACGATCGACTGCTGCAGCTGAAGGAAGTTCTGGCTGGCCTGCAGCTGGGGATAGGCCTCGGCGACCGCGAACAGCGACTTCAAGGCCTGCTGCATGTGACCTTCCGCCACGCCCGCCTCGGCGGGGCCTCCGGCGCCGAGGGTCTCGGCACGGGCCCGGGTGACGTTCTCGAACACCGCCTTCTCGTGTGCGGCGTACCCCTTCACCGCCTCGATGAGGTTCGGCAGCAGATCCGCCCGCCTCTTGAGCTGCACGGTGATGTCGCTCCATGCCTCGTCAACGCGGACGTTGAGTTGCACGAGCGAGTTGTACGTCGCCCACAGGTAGATGCCGACGATGACGACGAGCGCCACGACGATCAGTACCGGGATCAGCCATTCCCACATGCGGTCATCCTATCCTCGGCGTACTCCGCGCACAGGAACCGCTCTCGGACTCTCAGCCCTTACTCACCGAGGACGCGCGTCAGATATCGATTCGAGAACATACGATCCGGATCCAGCCGATCCCGCAGCGCGATGAAATCATCGAACCGCGGGTAGCGGTCCCGCAGCGCGCCGGCATCGAGCGTGTGCATCTTCCCCCAGTGCGGCCGGCCGCCGTGCGCGAGCAGGATCTGCTCCGCGGCCTCGAAGTACTCGGTGGGGTCCTCGCGCCAGTAGCGGTGCAGGGCGATGTACCCGGATGCGCGACCGTGGGCCGTGGACATCCAGATGTCGTCGGCCGCAGCGAAGCGCACCTCGACCGGGAACGAGATGCGCCAGCCCCGCTCGTGCACGAGCGCCCGCAGCGCGTCGAAGGCAGAGCGCACCTCATCGGCTGGAAGGGCGTACTCCATCTCCCGGAACCTCACCGAGCGCTCGGTCGTGAATACGCGGGTCGACAGATCGGTGAACTCGCGATCGCCCCACATGCGCACCGAGGTCCGGTTCAGGAACGGGATCGTCGCCGGCACCGTGCGGGCGAGGCTGCACGCCACCTGATGCAGACCGTTGCCGACCACGATGTCATCGACCCACTTGCCCAGAGCCGGCAGCGGAGCGCGCACCGCGCTCTCCGGCAGGCGCGTGTTGGTCTTGGTCATGGCACGGTCGGTGTGCGGGAACCAGTAGAACTCGAAATGATCGGATGCCCGAACCCGGGCATCCAGCGAATCCAGCACTTCACCCAGGTCCTCGGGGCGTTCCAGGGCGTGCAGGACGAATGCCGGGACGCACTGCAGGGTGACCTCGACCAGGATGCCGAGCGCCCCGAGGCCGAGCGCGACCGCGGGCAGCAGCTCGCTGTTGCGATCGTCATCGACCACGAGCAGTTCGCCGTCGGCGGTGACCAGTGTCACGCCGACCACCTGCGTGGCGATGCCGCCGTATTCGCTGCCCGTGCCGTGCGTGCCTGTCGAGATCGCGCCCGCGATCGACTGGGCGTCGATGTCGCCGAGGTTCGGCATGGCCAGCCCGTACGGCGCGAGAAGCTTCGGAACCTGGTGCAGGCGGGTGCCCGCCCGCAGCGTGACGCGACCGCGCTCCGTATCGGCCGAGACCAGTCCGGTCAGGTCTGTGAGATCCAGCAGCACCCCTGGCGCCACAGCGATCCCGGTGAAGCTGTGCCCGGCACCGACCGCTTTGACCCGATGTCCGCGGCGCGAGGCCGCCTGCACCGCCCGCCGCACGGCATCCGTCGTCCGCGGGAATTCGATCCGCTGCGGCCGGATCCGCTCGGACCGCCCCCAGTTCTGCCAGATGCCACCCGGCCGGGTCACAGGAACGCCTTTCCCTCGCCGCGGTAGGTCATCGCCTCTCCGACCAGCCGGTCGCCGTCCACGAGCTGGTAGCGATCGACACGTTCGGCGAGCTCGCCACTCTTGGAGTGGCGGAACCACACGCGATCCCCGACCGAGAGGGTGCGTGCCGCCTCGCCCTGCAGCGGCGTCTGCACTTCGCCCGCACCCTCCCGACCGAGCGTCTTCAGCCCCCGGGGCCAGACCGGGAGGGGCTGGCGCGAGGCCACCGGGGGCCCGGAGGCGATCCACCCGCCACCGAGCACGGTGGCGATGTCGGGCAGCGGCTTGCGGACGACCTCGAGCGCGAAGGCGGCGGCAGGCGCGAGCTCGAACGCGCGGTAGCCGTCGAAGAGGTGGCCGGCCAGCAGTCCGCTTCCGGCGGTCAGTTCGGTGACGGCGAGGTCGGATGCGGTGAGCTCGAGCGACCCGGTCCCGCCCCCGTTCACGAACTCCAGCGCCGCGACGTCGCGCAGCGCCGACACGATCGCCCCGCGGCGCTCGAGAAGCTCTTGCGCGGATCGGCGCTGCATCCATCGGATCACACCGTCGCCGGAACCGGTCGCGTCTGGCTGTCCGGCGATCTGCGCTTCGTACATCATGAGGCCGACGAGCCGGAAGCCGCTGCGGGCCGCGATCGCCCTGCCGAGTCCTGCGACCTCACCGGGTTCGTGCACCGGCGATCGGCGGACCCCGATGTGCCCGAGTCCGGGAGCACGCCACGATGCGTCGGCGTCGATCGCAAGGCGCAGCACGGCGCGCTGGTGCGGCGGGGCGACCGAGTCGATGAGGTCGAGCTGCGCCACGTCGTCGACCATCAGGGTCACCCGGGTCGCTGCCCGCTCGTCGTGGGCGAGCTGCGCGATCGCGGCCCGGTCTACCGTCGGGTAGCCGAGCACGACGTCATCGTGGGTCTCGGCGAGCCAGAGCGCCTCGGGGAGTGTGAAGGCGAGGATCCCTGTGTAGCCGGGCAGCGCCAGGGTGGCATCGATCACCTCCCGGACGCGCACCGACTTGCTCGCGACGCGGATCGGCACGCCCCCGGAGCGCACGAGCATGTCGAGGGCGTTGTATCGCAGCGCCGGAACGTTCAGCGCGGCGACGGGTCCGGAGATGCCGGCGACCGCCGCGGTCATGCCGCGCCAGTGCGCCGCGGCATCCGACCACGCAGCGGGACGGAAAGCTTCGGACGGAGCGGAATCGGCCCGTGCCAACAGATCGAGCGTCATCGCATCACGCTCCCGATCGGGTGGGAACACATGCGCCCCAGCCTACGACCCGGGGGATCGGGCCGACGACGCCGCCGGGGCGTACCCCCGGTGGGACTCGAACCCACACTCGGGCGATTTTAAGTCGCCTGCCTCTGCCGATTGGGCTACGGGGGCCCGCTCAGCGGGACGCGGCGACCTTCTGCGCCGGCGCCTCGGTGACGGCCTTCTTCTCCGGCTCCGCGGCGGGTGCCGCCGGACGCGGACGCGCGGCGAACTCCTCGAAGACATACCGCGGATTCTGGACTGCTTCGAGGTTCACGAGATCACGGCCGAGCCACAGGTTGTTCCACCAGCCCCAGACCACGCGGAACTTGCGCTCCCACGACGGCATCGCCAGGCCGTGATAGCCACGGTGGGCGACCCAGGCGATGAAGCCCTTCAGCGCCAGGTTGCCGGACTGGAAGACGCCGTTATACAGGCCGAGCCCGGCGACCGCACCGAGGTTCTTGTGGAAGTACTCGCGCGGCAGCTCACCGCGCAGCACCGCCACCAGGTTCTTCGCGAGCAGCTTCGCCTGACGGACCGCGTGCTGGGCGTTGGGCACGCAGTATCCGCCGACGCCGCCGCCGGTCAGGTCGGGGACCGCCGAGACGTCACCAGCCGCCCAGGCGCCCTCGACGATCTCATCCTCGGTTCCGACGCGCAGGTCGGCGCGGGTGCGGATCCGACCCCGCTCCTCGACGGGCAGGTCGCCGCCGCGGACGACGGTCGGGTTGGCCATGACACCCGCCGTCCAGACGATCAGGTCCGTGGGGATGACCTCGCCCGTGGACAGCTCGACGTTCCCGTCGACCGCGCTGGTCAGCTGCGTGTCCAGGTGCACGAAGGCACCTCGCTTGGCGAGGCTCTTGAGCACCCATTCGCTGGTCTTGAGCGACACCTCGGGCATGATCCGGCTCATCGCCTCGACCAGATGGAAGTGGGTGTCCTCGAAGGTCACCTGCGGGTACTTCGACACCAGGCTCGAGGCGAGCGAGCGGAGCTCGGCGAAGACCTCGATGCCGGCGAATCCGCCGCCCACGACGACGACCGTCAGCAGACGGTCGCGGGCCGGTCCGGGAGGCAGCGTGGAGGCCTTGTCGAAGTTCGACATCAGGCGGTCGCGGATCGCGACAGCCTCCTCGATGGTCTTGAGTCCGATCGCGTTGTCGGCGATGCCGGGGATCGGGAACGTGCGCGAGACGGCGCCGGCGGTGACGACGATCTGGTCGTATTCCAGCTCGTAGGGCTCGCCCGCGATCGGCGTGATCGTCGCGACCTTGTCCGCGTGGTTGATCCCGGTGACCTTCGCCGCGACGATCGTGGTCTTCTTCAGGTGCCGACGCAGGGCGACCACCGAGTGGCGTGCCTCGATGGATCCGGCGGCGACCTCGGGCAGGAACGGCTGGTAGGTCATGTACGGCAGCGGGTCGACGATCGTGACCTCGGCCTCACCCTTGCGCAGGTGCTTCTCGAGCTTCCACGCCGTGTAGAAGCCCGCGTACCCGCCGCCGACGATGAGGATCCGGGGCGTAGTGCTCTTCACAGGCGCGGTGTTGCTCACGGGGGAAAACTCCTGGGGGTCAGCGGCTCGGCGTCCGGGACGCCAATCGGAATCGTCGGACAGCTGCGGTGACGCCGAGCGCCACCAGTATAGCCGCCGCAGAGCCGGCCATCAGCGGAAGCGTGCCGTACAGGAGGGTCTCCCGCGACGGCAGCAGCGGCGAGGTCGGGCGCTCCGCGGTGTCGTAGGAGGGGAGCGGATCGATCACGACCGGCTCCGCTGTCGGAATCGGCACCGGAGCGCTGTCGGCGCGGCGGTAGATCCGGATCCAGTCCTTGAGACTGCCCATCGGATTGGCTGTGACGGTGCCGACCTGCGCGTCCACCGCGGCCGCGGCATCCACCAGCCCGTACCCGTACAGCGGATCGGGCACGGCCGTCGCACCCGCGGCGGGACGCGCGGTCTTGATGATGCGGTTGATCACGTTGGCGGCGTCCAGGTCCGGATGCGCCGAGCGGACGAGCGCCGCGATGCCGGCGACGATCGGCGCCGCGCCACTCGTGCCGTCCCACTGCACGATCCGACCGTCCGCCGAGACCCCGAGGAGCTTCTCGCTGGGAGCCGAGACGCCGATCGTGATCCCCTGGGTGGATGCCTCGACGCTCGCCTTGCCGTTGGGGTCGACGCCTGCCACGGTGAGCACGCCGGGGATGGTGGCCGGAGCGCCGACGCGCGAGGTGCCGCTCCCCCGGTTGCCGGCCGCGACGACGACCACGACGTCGTGGTCGAAGGCGTACAGGAACGCCGAGTCCCAGCTCGCGTCCCAATCGGGGGTGTTCGTGGTCAGCGAGAGGTTGATGACGTCGGCGCCGTTGTCCACCGACCAGCGGATGGCCTCGGCGATCTGCTCGGCGAAGGGGACCGTCGCCGATGAGCCGAAGCCGACCGAGACCGACAGCAGCTGCGCTTCCGGGGCTACGCCGATCATGCCCGTCGTCGCCCCTGTGCCGCGCGACGCGGCGAGCGAGCCGACCCAGCTGCCGTGATTGCCGTCGACCGCACCAACGGGTGTCCGGCCGTCCGGGGATCCCACGCCGGACACGTCGGTCCCACCGACGACTGCGCCGTCGAATTCGACCGGCCCGCGCCCGATCCCGGTGTCGATGATCGCGATCCGCACCCCTGCCCCGCGGGTGCTCTTCCACGCGTCGGTGATGCCGTTGCCATCCAGCCAGTACTCCGCGGCACGTACCGGATCCACCGGCGGCGCAGCGGGCGGCACCGACGCGCCCAGCAGCATCGGGAGGGCGATCAGTGACCCGAGGGCGACGGCGATCGCGCGGGTGCCCACCCCGGTCATGCGCCGGGACCGGGTTCTGCGCAGACGCATCGGTCCGGCGACCAGGTCGACATGGCCAGCGCCCTGTCTCCGATCGGGTTCACGCCTGGCCCGGCCGCAAGCGCGTGCGCTGCCAGCGCATGCAGGCACTTCACGCGCGTCGGCATGCCACCCGCCGAGATGCCGTCGATCTCCGCGACGTCGCCGAAGCCAGCCCGATCGGCCAGATACGCGCGGTGCGCGACGCGATAGGCCTCCGCCACGTCGAGGTTCTCGGACAGCTCGTCCGCCAGCGTGCGCATCACCTGCGTCGCCTCCAGCCCCGACATCGCGGCCGTGGCGGCCGGGTGACTCAGGTAGTAGAACGTCGGGAACGGGGTGCCGTCGGCCAGCCGCGGTGCGGTCGCCACGACGGTCGGATTGCCGCACACGCATCGCGCGGCGATGCCCACGACATCGCGCGCCGGCCGCCCGAGCTGGGAACGCAGGACCGCCAGATCAGCCTCGCTGACAGGCGGGAACGGCGGAGTGGTCACGCGTTCAGGGTACCTGGAGCAGCAGGGAGGTCACGGCGCCGGGGGTGCCGGCGTTGACTCGGTCGGCGCCGGATCGGGGACGCCGATCGTCACCGGTGCGACGGTTTGCGCGAGGCCCGCCTCGGTCACGGATCGCACGAGCTGCGACATCCAATCGGTCCGCGTCTGCTGGACCTCGTCGCTGACGACGGCCTGTTCCTGCGGGACGAGGGCTGGCGGCAGGTCGTTGTCGACGAGGTAGACGACCTCGCCCGGCCGGACGTAGTACAGGCGCTCCCGCGCCTGGGTGGTGATGTACGCCGGATCGCTCCAGCGGTCGCGCTGCGCCTCGAGGTCGGCGACCTCGTCCTGCCCCAGCTGCACGGCCTGCTGCAGGGCGACGATCTGCTGCCGCTGATCCAGATACGTGCCGATCGTCGGCACGAGCACGAAGGCCGCGAGCACCACCAGGCCCAGCATGATCACCATGAAGCCCGAAAGACGGATGCCGCCCAGCCACCCGCGCACGTCGACGGGGGCGCGCGGCGGCCGGCGGGTACGAGAAGGGGGAGCCGCTGCTCTGGCCACGGCTCCCCCTCTCGTCGTCTTGCGGTGCGTCAGCCCTTGTACCGCGGGAAGGCCGAGCGTCCTGCGAACTCCGCCGCGTCGCCCAGCTCTTCTTCGATGCGCAGAAGCTGATTGTATTTCGCAACCCGCTCGCTGCGAGCGGGCGCGCCGCTCTTGATCTGACCCGAGTTCACGGCCACGACGAGGTCGGCGATCGTGGTGTCCTCGGTCTCGCCGGAGCGGTGCGAGAACATCGTGGTGTAGCCCGAGCGGTGCGCCAGGTCGACCGCGTCGAGGGTCTCGGACAGCGTGCCGATCTGGTTGACCTTCACCAGGAGCGAGTTGGCGACTCCGCGCGCGATACCGTCGGCGAGGCGCGTCGGGTTGGTGACGAACAGGTCGTCGCCGACGAGCTGGATCTTCGACCCCAGCTTCTCGGTGAGGTGCTTCCACGCGTCCCAGTCGTCCTCCGCGAGGGCATCCTCGATCGTGATGATCGGGTAGGAGTCCGCGAGGTCGATGTAGTAGTCGGTGATCTCCTCGGCCGACCACGCCTTGCCCTCGAACTGGTAGGCGCCGTCCTTGAAGAACTCGGTGGCCGCGACGTCCATGCCGAGCGCGATCTCGGTGCCGGGCGTGAAGCCGGCCTTCTCGATCGCCTTGATCAGGAAATCCAGGCCCTCGCGGTTGCTGGGCAGGTCGGGGGCGAAGCCGCCCTCGTCGCCCAGGCCCGTCGCGTAGCCGGCGGCCAGCAGCTCGCCCTTGAGGACGTGGTAGGTCTCGGTGCCCCAGCGCAGTGCCTCGGCGAAGCTGGACGCGCCGATCGGCGCGAGGAAGAACTCCTGCATGTCGATGCCGTTGTCCGCGTGCGAACCGCCGTTGATGACGTTGAACAGCGGAACAGGCAGGATGTGGGCGTTCGGGCCGCCGATGTAGCGGAACAGCGGCAGGTCGGCGCTGTCGGCAGCCGCCTTGGCGACCGCCAGGCTCACGCCGAGGATGGCGTTCGCGCCGACGCGCGACTTGTTGTCGGTGCCGTCGACCTCGATCAGGATCTCGTCGATGATCCGCTGCTCGCTGGCATCTACGCCCTCCAGGGCGGGGCCGAGCTCGTCGACGACAGCGTCGACGGCCTTGAGCACGCCCTTGCCGCCGTACCGGGTCTTGTCGCCGTCGCGAAGCTCGTAGGCCTCGAACGCACCGGTGGACGCGCCGGAGGGGACGGCCGCGCGCTGGACGATGCCGTCGTCGAGCAGAACCTCCACTTCCACGGTCGGGTTGCCGCGCGAATCCAAGATCTCGCGCGCGTTGACTGCCTCGATAAGTGCCACGGAGGACTCTCCCTGTTGTTTCGTGAAGGGGGCTTGCTGGTTCGTGCGTGGGTGCTCGGAGCGACGTCGATCCGCCCAGACGAGTCTAGTGAGAACGGATGCCGGGGCCACAGGCATCCGCTCCCGGTGACAGGTCACACGACGAGCGCGATCGCGATGCCGTCATACCCCTTCAGGTCGAGCGTCTGCAGCGCGGTGGCATCGAATCGCGGATCTCGGCCGAGCAGTTCGAGCCCGCGCTGCGTGCCGATGACCTGCGCACTGGTCGTGGCGGGGTTGGCGACCTCTCCCCCGCGGCCGATGTTGTCCACGACCACCACGGTCCCGGGCCTGCCCAGGCGCGCCGCCCAGTCGAGGTAGATCGTGTTGGACTCCTTGTCGGCGTCGATGAAGACGAGGTCGAACGGCTCGGCGCCCTCCAGGGTCGGCAGCACATCGGCGGCCCGCCCGATCAGGATGTCGACCTTGGCGTCCACGCCGGCGCGCTCGAGGTTCGCCCGCGCGACCTCGGCGATGCGCGGCTCCGCCTCGATCGTGACCACGACGCCGTCCGCAGGGATGCCGCGGGCCATCCAGATCGTCGAATACGCGCCGAGGGTGCCGATCTCGAGCACTCGGCGCGCACCGCTGATGCGTGCGAGCAGGTGCAGGAGCTTGCCGTTGACGGGAGCGACCTCGATCGCCGGCAGGCCTGCCGCGTGCTGGGCCGCGACCGCGTCCTCGAGGTCGGGGTCGTGCCCGACCAGCGTGTCGGTCAGGTACGCGTCGACGCGTCGCCAGAGCTCGGGAGTCGGTTCGGGTGGGTTGGCTGCCATGCCCTCAGCCAATCCCGCGTCGCATCGCGCGTCAAGGTGCGCGTCGTCGAGCGCCGGCTCGCCGCGAGTCGGTTGTCCATCTCGGATTTCTTCACGCTCGTGATGCACCACCTGGGCCCGGGCCCCGTCGTGTGGGATACACGCGGCGAGATGGAGTTCGTCACGCCCGGCCGCGGGGTCTTGACCGCGCACTTCGAGGTCACCACTCAGAAGGCGCGGGACAACGGTGCGGCGCGAGGTCTACGTGCGCGAGAAGCGCGTGTCACGGCGTCAGGTGCCGCACGGACTCCACGATCGCGGGCAGCAGGGCCTCGGCGGTGCGCCGATAGCCCAGTGCGCTGGGGTGGAAGCGGTCGAGGCTGAACATCTCGTCCGGATGCGAGATGAACACCGCTCCGACCGCGCGCCGCAGCGACACGGCGCGCGCGCCGCTGCGCTGCGCGGCCTCGGCCTGCGCGTCCGCCAGCTGCCGCGACAGACGTGCGCCGAGCGCCCGCAGCGGCTGCGGCACCGGTCGCAGGGCGCCGAGGTCGGGGCACGTGCCCACGACGACCGCCGTACCCGCATCGCGGAGCCGTCGGATCGCGGCGTCGAGGTGCCGGACCGAGATGGATACCGGAATGCGGTGCGTGATGTCGTTGCCTCCCACGATGATCACCGCGACATCGGCTCGATAGTCGCCCGGCAGCGAGTCCAGCTGCCCGGGCAGCGTCGAGGAATCCGCCCCGACGACGGCGACGGTGCGAAGGCGCACGGGACGATGCATCCGAGCGGCCAGCCCTTTGGCGAGTCGTCCGCCCAGCGTGTCCTTGCGGCGCTCGGCGCCGAGCCCGGCCGCGATCGAGTCGCCGACGATCAGCAGCTCGAGCGGTTGGCCTTCGTATGCGCGCCGCCACACGCGGTCGGCATCGATCGCGTCCTCGCCCAGCGGCTTGCCGATGCGACGTCGCGCGATGGCCGCCTGCCTCGTCAGCGTGGTTCGCGCGACCAACGCGACGGCGGTCACCGCCAGCGCGGCGGTGCCGGCGATCGTCGCCGCGCGTGTGGACGAGCTCACGGACCCACATCATCACGGCTGGGTGAACGGGCGCTGACCGCCATGCGACGTGCGCGGAACGCCGCACTTCGCACCCGGGTCCCGGGTTCTCGGTTCCATCCCTCGCGAGACTTCACGAACGGCTCAAACTCAGGGCCGAAACGCGACATTCGCGAAGTCTCGCGAGGTTGGGGCGGCCTGAGAGTGGCCGACGGGAATTCTGCGGCGGGCAGCGGGCGGCGGGGGGCGGGCCGGAGCGGCGCGGCGAGCGGATGCCGGCGCTACGAGAGCGGCTTGATCTCCAGTTCGTCGCGCGTGGCGCCTGGAGCCACCGTCGCGAAGGCGGTGAATCCGTCAGCCGCCGACTGCTCGAGCAGCGCCTTCAGGTTCTTCGTGCGCTGCTCGAGTCGCACACGGGATCCTTCGGCGACCAGCGCGGCTTTCAGGGCGAGCAGCTCGCCCAGTTCGACGTCGCGATCGTGGACCAGGACGACCGCGCTGCGCGCCGCGGCATCCGATTCGGTCACGAGTTCCACGATCCGCTCGAACCCGATCGAGAAGCCGACCGCAGGAACGTCCTGCCCGAGGAACCGGCCGATCATGCCGTCGTATCGCCCGCCGCCGCCCAGGGAGTAGTCGACCGACGGGTGCGCCAACTCGAAGATCGTGCCGGTGTAGTAGCCCATCCCCCGGACGAGGAAGGGATCGAAGACGAGCGGGATCCCGCCCTCGGCGGAATCGAGCGAACGTGCCGCGGCGACCGCGTCGCCGATGCCGACCAGGTCGGCGACGATCGCGTCCGGGAGCCCGTCCGGCAGGAGCTTGCGGATCTGCCGCTCGCCGAACGGGTGGTGCTCGAGCGTGGTCGGCCGGTGCAGGAAGGCCTCCAACGCGTCGACGGCTTCCGCGGTCGCGCCGCGCTCCCGCAGTTCGGCGACGACCCCGGCCGGACCGACCTTGTCGAGCTTGTCGATCGTGATGAGCACCCCCGGACGCTCCTCGTCCCGGAAGCCGAACCCGGTCAGCATCCAATCCAGCGCCCGGCGGTCGTTGACGCGCACCGTGGCGCCGTCCAGCCCGAGGGCGTCGACGGCGTCGAGGGTGGCGACGATGAGTTCGGCTTCGGCGCGCGAGGACGCATCGCCGATGATGTCGATGTCGCACTGCATGAACTGGCGGTAGCGGCCCTTCTGCGGCCGTTCCGCCCGCCACACCGGTGCGATCTGCACCGCGCGGAACACCGTCGGCAACTCGGCCCGGTGACTGGCGTAGAACCGCGCGAGCGGCACGGTGAGGTCGTAGCGCAGGCCGAGGTCCGCCAGCGCCGCCGGGTCATCGGCCGCCGCCCTGATGGCCTCGGCGTCCAGGCCCCGCTTGAGGACATTGTAGGCGAGCTTCTCGTTGTCGCCGCCGATGCCGGCGTGCAGACGGGCGAACTCCTCCATCACCGGGGTTTCGATCTCGTCGAACCCGTGCACGCGATAGCGATCGCGGATGACGGCGAGGACGCGCTCGCGACGAGCCTTGTCGGCGGGGAGGAAATCGCGCATGCCGCGCGGAGGATTGACGGATGCCACGTTCCCATCCTCCCAGGTCGCTTCAGCGGCCCTGGACCCCATCGGCCTCGGCATCTAGAACCTGGGTCTCCAGCATCCGGAGCCGCTCGCGCAGCGCGCGTTCGGCGTCCCACCCCCGCGCTCGAGCGCGCGCCACCAGATCCAGGAGCGCATCACCCAAGTCCGCCTCGGTCTCCTCGACCGGTTCCGCACGCACCGCGGACACGCCCACCTTCTCGGCCTTGCCGAGCAGTTTCTGCGCCAGCGCCAGCGAAGGCATGTGCGAGGAGACGCCGTCCAGCACGCTGGTGCGCTCGCGCTTCTCGGCGGACTTGGCGGCGTTCCACAGGACGAGCACCTGCTCGGGGGTCTCGGCCACCTCGCCCGCGAACACGTGAGGGTGGCGGCGCACCATCTTCTCGGTGAGCCCTCGTGCCACGTCGTCGATGTCGAACGGATCCTCCTGCGCCCGCGACGCGATCTCGGCGTGGAACAGCACCTGCCAGAGCAGGTCGCCGAGCTCCTCGCGCAGCTCGGCGGGTGTGCCCACCTCGACGGCGTCGATCACCTCGGCGCTCTCCTCCACCAGATAGGGCACGAGGTCTCGATGATCGATCTGCTGCGTCCAGACGCACCGATCCCGCACGGTGCGCATGGTCTCGGCCGCCTGCCGCAGCGGATCCTGTTCGTTCATGCCTGCTCCTTCGAATCGTCCCGGCCCTCCGCCGCCACCCGCCGATGATGCCGCGCCCGGTGGGCGACAATCGCCCCTGCGACCACCAGCGCGAGCACGGCAGCGACCAGCAGCACGATCGCCGGGAAGCGGGCCGAACGCAGGAGCGACAAGGGGGACCTTTCCTCGGGCGGGCGGCCCGTAACACGACACGTCCGCGAAACACCCCGAGGCTACCGTGGGAGGTATGCACGAGCTCACTCAGACCGAGGCGATCGACCTGGTCGGACGATTCGAGGCCGGCCAGGAGATCCCCGAGCGGATGCGTGCCGACGTGCGGATGCTGGGATCGCTTCTCGGTCGTGTGCTGCGCGAAAGCGGGTCCCCCGGACTCTACGAGGACGTCGAGCGGCTGCGTGCGGCCACGATCCAGGCGTACACGGATGAGACCGACGAAGCGTTCGAACGAGCAGCGCGCATCGCTGACTCCTTCGCGATCGACCGCGCCGACGAGGTCGCCCGGGCCTTCACGTGCTACTTCCACCTCGTGAACCTGGCCGAGGAGCACCAGCGGGTGCGGATCCTCCGCGAGCGCGACGGACGACCCGACCGCGAGGACGCCGGCGATTCCGTCGCTGCGGCGTTCGTGCGCCTCGCTGCCGAGGTCGGCGACGACACGGCCCTGCTGCGCCTGCAGGCGCTGCGCTTCCACCCGGTCTTCACGGCGCATCCGACCGAAGCCCGGCGGCGGGCGATCTCCACCAGCATCCGTCGCCTGGCATCCTTCCTCGAGGAGCACGACGCATCCCTGCGCGGTGGTGCCGATCAGCGCAGGGCCGAGCGCCGCATGCTCGAAGAGATCGACACGCTGTGGCGCACAGCGCCCCTCCGGCCGGAGAAGCCGTCGCCCACCGATGAGGTGCGCGCCGTGATGGCGGTCTTCGACGAGACGCTGTACACCGCGGTGCCGCACGTGTATCGCCGCGTGGACGATGCCCTGCAGGGCCCTGCCGCCGGTTCCCGCACGCCCGTGGTCCGCCCGTTCGTGCGGATCGGCTCGTGGGTCGGGGGCGACCGTGACGGCAACCCGTTCGTCACCGCATCGGTCACGCGCAAGGCTGCCGCGATCGCCAGCGAGCACGTCCTGCTCGGCCTCGAGCAGACCGCGATCCGGATCGGGCGCGGCCTGACCCTCGATGCCACGACGACTCCCCCGAGCGCGGCGCTGCTCTCGCTGTGGCAGCGTCTGAAGGCAGCCGACGAGGACGCGGCGACCGAGGTCGCCAAGCGATCGCCGAACGAGCCGCACCGCCGCATCCTGCTGCTGATCGCGCGTCGCATCGCGGCCACGCGAGCACGCAACGCCGACCTCGCCTACCGGGATCCCGAGCAGCTGCTGAGCGATCTGCGGATCGTCCAGGATTCGCTCGTGCAGGCGCACGCACCGCGCCAGGCCTACGGGCATCTGCAGCAGCTGCTCTGGCAGGTCGAGACTTTCGGCTTCCACCTCACCGAGCTCGAGGTGCGCCAGCACTCCGCGGTGCACGCGAAGGTCCTCGCCGAACTGGATGCCGGGCAGGCCCGCACCGAACTGGCCGAAGAGGTGCTCGACGTGTTCCGTGCGGTCGGCTTCCTCCAGGAGCGCTACGGTCCGCGTGCGGCTGGGCGCTACATCGTGTCGTTCACGCAGTCCGCGCAGGACCTGCTGAACGTCTACCGGCTCGCACGCTTCGCGGCCGGCAGTGACGGCACGGCGCCGGTCCTGGACGTCATTCCGCTGTTCGAGACCTTCGCCGACCTGCAGGCCGCGCCGCGCATCCTCGCCGAGATCGTGCAGGATCCGGAGTTCGCCGCTCGCCTGGATGCGACGGGCCGGCGCCTGGAGGTCATGCTCGGCTACTCGGATTCCTCGAAGGACGTCGGCCCGGTCGCTGCGAACCTCGCGCTCTACGAGGCGCAGTCCGCCATCGCCGCGTGGGCGCTGGAGAGCGGCATCGAACTCACCCTCTTCCACGGCCGCGGCGGTGCCCTCGGCCGCGGCGGCGGGCCGGCCAACTCGGCTATCCTCGCGCAGCCGCCGCATTCGGTGGACGGCCGGTTCAAGCTCACCGAGCAGGGCGAGGTCATCTTCGCCCGTTACGGTGACCCCGCGATCGCGATGCGCCACATCGATCAGGTCGCCGCCGCCGTGCTGATGGCTTCGGCGCCGTCCATCGAGCGGCGCAACAGCGCCGCGGCCGAGCAGTTCGCCGACGTCGCGGCGACGATGGACGCGGCATCCCGCAAGCGGTTCTTCGATCTCGTGAAGGCACCCGGCTTCGCACCCTGGTTCGCCCGCGTCACCCCGATGGAGGAGGTCGGGCTGCTCGCGCTCGGCTCGCGCCCCGCGCGGCGCGGCCTGTCCGTCGAGTCGC
Source organism: Microbacterium pygmaeum (assembly GCF_900100885.1). NCBI lineage: Bacteria > Bacillati > Actinomycetota > Actinomycetes > Micrococcales > Microbacteriaceae > Microbacterium > Microbacterium pygmaeum. Next base: position 2,035,303 of record NZ_LT629692.1, on the reverse strand, counting down.
TGGAGGATCTCCGGGCGATCCCGTGGGTGTTCGCCTGGACGCAGGCGCGGATCAATCTCGCCGGATGGTTCGGACTCGGCACCGCACTGCAGGCGGTCGGCGATGAGGGGCGGATGCGGCTGGCCTACCGTGAATGGCCGTTGTTCCAGACGCTCGTGGACAACGTCGCCATGAGTCTCGCCAAGACCGACGAGCGCATCGCCCGTCGGTACCTCGCCCTCGGCGACCGCGACGATCTGGCAGCGCTCGTGATGGACGAGATGGAGCTCACGCGGTCGTGGGTGATCCGCGTCACCGCCGGCGACGAGGTGCTGGACAACAAGCCGGTCCTCCAGCGCGCGGTCAAGATGCGCAGCCCCTACGTCGACGCGCTCTCGCTGCTCCAGCTGCGCGCCCTGCGCGCGCTGCGCGACGACGCGTCGTCGGGAGTGCCGGCCGATCCCGAGCAGCAGCGCCTGCTGCTGCTGTCGGTCAGCGGCGTCGCCGCCGGTCTGCAGAACACCGGGTGAGCCGGGTCGGACCGCTCAGTCGCTCGGGCGGTCGTGTGCGTGCCGGGCGAGGCTGCGGCCGTAGCGCTCGGTGAGCTGCACCATGAGATCGGGCGTGTCGCGGTCGATCCCGAAGATGTAGCCCGGGAAGTCAAGCTCCTTCTGGGCCTCCCAGATCTCCTCGTGCCGATCGGGTGAGAGGATCTGCAGCGGCTCGCCCACGGCGATCCATCCGATCGGGACGACGGTCTCGGGCGGCAGCACGGTCCGCAGGTGCACGACGGCGTTGATGCGAACCTCACTGCGGCGCCCGACACGGGCGCCGTTGAAGACGCGCGTGCCGGTGGCCAGGAACACCTCGTCGCCGATCGTCGCCCCCGAGACGCTCGCCATCGGCCCCACCAGCGTGTGATCGCCGATGTGCACGGCGTGCGAGGCGCTCGCACGGATGAGGGCGTTCTCCATCACGATCACGTGCTCCCCCAGCGTGATCGGCCCGCCTTCGGCGGTGATCACCGCGCCGTGCAGGATCTGACACTCCGGGCCGATCTGGACGTCGCCGCTGAGGACGGCTGTGGGCGCGACGACCGCGGTCGGGTGGATGCGGGGGTGTGCCCCGAGATGCTCGAACTGCACTGTTCCTCCTCGGTCGGCGTCAGCGTACCGCGGCGGGGTCGGCGGCCGCCGGCATCCGCGTCGTCAGGCCGGCTCCCGTGCGACCTCCGCTGCAGCGGGCACCGGGAAGAGCTGGTCCAGCAGCTGGCGCACCCAGGCGATCAGCTCCGCGTCCCCCAGCGGGTCATCACCGCTGCGGGGCATCGGCACCACCAGCGCGTCACCACCGGCCAGCAGCTTCGCCTTGGGATACAGCCGCTGCAGCCTGACGCGCAGTGAATCCGGCAGATCGGCGGGCGCGATGCGCAGGTTCGGTCCCATCGCCACGACGTCCGACAGGCCCGACTGCGCGGCGCGGCGACGCAGGCTCGCGACCGCGAGCAGACCCTCCGCCTCGGCCGGCAGATCGCCGTAGCGGTCGCGCAGCTCCTCGACGACGAGATCGATCGCATCGTCCTTGGCGGTGGCCGCTGCCGCCGCCGAGAGCTTCTGGTACGCCTCCAGACGCAGGCGCTCGCTGTCGATGTACGACTCGGGGATCCGAGCCTGCACCGGCAGCTCGAGGCGGAGTTCGGTGGGTCCCTCCACCTCATCGCCGCGGAACGCCGAGACGGCCTCGCCGATCATCCGCAGGTACAGATCGAAGCCGACACCGGCGATGTGTCCCGCCTGCTCGGCACCCAGCAGGTTGCCGGCACCGCGCAGCTCCAGGTCTTTCAGCGCGACCTGCATCCCCGACCCGAGGTCGTTGTTGACCGCGATGGTCTCGAGTCGGTCGGCCGCCGTCTCGGACAGCGGCTTCATCTCGTCGTAGAGGAAGTACGCATAGGCACGCTCGCGGGCACGGCCCACGCGGCCGCGCAGCTGGTGCAGCTGCGAGAGCCCGTACTTGTCGGCCCGGTCGATGATGATCGTGTTGGCGTTGGAGATGTCCAGCCCCGTCTCCACGATCGTGGTGGAGACCAGGACGTCGGCACGTCGCTCCCAGAAGTCGTCCACGACCTGCTCGAGCGCGTGCTCGCCCATCTGCCCGTGCGCGACCGCGATCCGTGCCTCCGGGACGAGCTCCGCCAACTGCGCGGCGACCCGCTGGATCGATGAGACCCGGTTGTGCACGAAGAACACCTGGCCCTCGCGCAGCAGTTCGCGACGGATCGCAGCGGCGATCTGCTTGTCGTTGCGCGGCCCGACGAACGTGAGGATCGGATGCCGGTCCTCCGGCGGCGTCTGCAGCGTCGACATCTCGCGGATGCCGGTGACCGCCATCTCGAGCGTGCGCGGGATCGGCGTCGCGCTCATCGCCAGGATGTCGACGTTGGTCTTCAGCTTCTTCAGCTTGTCCTTGTGCTCGACGCCGAACCGCTGCTCCTCATCGATGATCATCAGACCGAGGTCTTTGAAGATCACGTTCTCGGTGAGGATCCGGTGCGTGCCGATCACCATGTCGACCGTGCCGTCGGTGATGCCGGCGAGCGTGTCGCGCGCCTGCTTGTCGGTCTGGAACCGCGACAGCGCACGGACCTGCACCGGGAACCCGGCGAAGCGCTCGGTGAAGGTCTCGAGGTGCTGTTTGACCAGCAGCGTGGTCGGCACGAGCATGGCCACCTGCTTGCCGTCCTGGATGGCCTTGAACGCAGCGCGGACGGCGACCTCGGTCTTGCCGAACCCGACGTCGCCGGAGAGCAGCCGGTCCATCGGGATCGGCTTCTCCATGTCGGCTTTGATCTCGTCGATCGTCTGCAGCTGGTCGGGCGTCTCGGCGAACGGGAACGCCTCCTCGAGCTCGCGCTGCCACGGCGTGTCCGGACCGAAGGCGTGACCCTTGGCGGCCATGCGGGCCGAGTACAGCTTCACCAGCTCGACCGCGATGTCGCGCACCGCCTTGCGCGCGCGCCCCTTCGCCTGCGCCCAGTCGCTGCCGCCCATCTTGGAGAGCGCCGGCGCCTCGCCGCCGACGTAGCGCGAGAGCAGGTCCAGCTGATCGGTGGGAACGTACAGCTTGTCGCCCGGAAACCCGCGCTTGGACGGCGCGTACTCGAGCACGAGGTACTCGCGCTTGCTCTTGACGGCATTGCGACCGCCGCTGGAGACCTCGCGCTGGGTGAGCTCGACGAATCGGCCGATGCCGTGCGTCGCGTGCACCACGTAGTCGCCGTTCTTGAGCTGGAGCGGGTCGACGACGTTGCGCCGACGCGATGCGAGCTTCTTCACGAGACGCTGGTCGCCGCCGATCGTGCGACCGTAGAACTCGGTCTCGGTGAGCACTGCGACCTTGGCGTCGGGCACCTCGAATCCGCGCTCGAGGGGCGAGAGCACGACGTGGGCGACACCGGCCTCGGGCTCCGTGCCGAGATCATCGACGCGGCGGGCGGCGATGCCGCGTTCGGCGAGGACGTCGCGTGCGCGGTCGACGAGCCCCGGTCCGGATGCAGCGACCACGACCCGCCATCCGTCGTTGAGGAGTTCTCCGACGTGCGCCGTCGCACCGTCGATGTTCCCCTGGAACGAGGGGACCGGAGTGCCGGGAACGCGGATCGCCGCGGCCCGCTCGAGCGCGTGGTCGATGTCCAGCAGCCCTTCGGCTGCCGCATCGGCGGCGCCCGAGTCGAACGCGCTGAGCGTCCACCACACGTCGCCGCGCTCGTGCGCGTCCTCGCGCAGGCGGGGCAGCGTCACGAAGTCACCCGCGCCCAGGTCGATGGGCGTATCAGCGCCGGCGGTCGCGGCGTTCCACGCCGCGTCGAGGAACTCCCGGTTCGTCTCCCCGAGCGTGATCGCGCGCGTGACCGAGCGCTCCGGGTCGACCAGCGCGACGGCGGCGTCGCGCGGCAGGTAGTCCACGAGCGTCACCAGCGAGTCGACCAGGGCCGGCAGCAGCGACTCCATCCCCTCCACGGGGATGCCCTCGGCCATCTTCTCGAGCATGCCGCGCACACCCGGGAATTCGTCCTTCAGGCGCAGTGCGCGTGCGCGCACCTGCGGGGTCAGCAGCAGCTCGCGACTGGCCACGAATTCCACGTCGCTCACATCGCCCGGCAGCGACCGCTGATCGGCGACGGAGAAGGCGCGGATCTGCTCGACCTCGTCGCCGAAGAACTCGATGCGGAACGGATGCGGTGCCGTCGGCGGGAAGACATCCAGGATGCCGCCGCGCACGGCGAACTCGCCTCGACGCGACACCATGTCGACGCGGTGATAGGCGAGCTCGATCAGCCGCAGGGTGATCTCGGTGAGGTCGTACCCGCGCCCGCCGACCCGCAGCGCGACCGGCTCAGCCTCGGTGAGCCCCGGCGCCAGCGGCTGGATCGCGCCGCGCACCGATGCCGTGATGATGAGCGGAGTCTCCCCCGTCCACCGTGCGATGTGGCCGAGCACCTCCAGACGCCGCCCGACGATCTCCGGCGACGGGCTCAGTCGCTCGTGCGGCAGCGTCTCCCACGCGGGGAAATGCAGCACCTCAGAGCCGGGAAGCAGCGCCCCCAGCGCGGGCCCGAGGGCGTCGGCGCGCCGCCCGGTCGGCGTGACCACGAGCAGGGCGCCGGACTTCCCCGCCGCCCGCCGTCGCTCCAGCAGGGCGGAAAGCAGCGGTGCGGTCAGGCCTTCGACCAGGGAGAAGTCGGCATCGACGGATGCTGCGGCCGAGGCATCCCGGAACGACTCAGCCTGTTCGAGGGCGCGCACGATCCCGGGAACTGTCACCGGGAAAGTCTATCGGCGACGGCAGACGTCGGCTCCTAGGATGAGACCGTGAGCGAACCCGTCGGACCGCCGCCCCCGGCGCCGCATCACGTCTACGCCCCGCCGGCCGGCTACGCGCCTCCTCCGCAGGGGTATGGGCCGTGGACCCCGCAGCAGATTCCTCCGATGCCGGCCGTCCCGCCCGCCCGTGCCGCCGGCGGATCCGCACTCGGGATCGTCGCCTTCGTGCTCGGCCTGATCGCCGCTGTCGGCGCCTCGATCGTCGCGGCGGTCGCGGGATTCCAGATCGGGATCGGCACGGGCGATCAGCTCGCCACCCAGCTCGCACCGGCCGGGGCGGATTTCGACTTCGCGCTGTTGAGCCCGGTGCGGGCATGGGTGCTGCTTGCCGAGGTGTCCTTCTGGGTGGGAACGGTGCTCGGTGTCTGGGCGATCGTGCAGGGCATCGTCGCGATCGCGAAGAACCGCGGGCGCGGCTGGGGCATCACCGCCGTCGTGATCGCCGTCGCCGGTCCGGTGATCTACGGCGTCGCGCTGTGGGGACTGTTCGCCACCGGCATCGCCTCCTCGGCCACCCCGCTCGGCGCCTGAGCGCCGCGGCGGTCACGCGCGCGGCGCGTGATGCTTCTGCTGGGCGGCGAGGAGCCCCTCGTCCACGACCTGCTCGGCGGCATCGGCCGCGTCGGCCAGCAGCACCGGCAGGTTCTTGCGCTCGGCCGCGCCGAACGGATCCAGGACCCAGTCGGCAGGGTCCTGTCGTCCGATCGGTCGCCCGATCCCGATCCGCACCCGCGCGAAGTCGGGGGTGTCCAGCGCCTTGGCGACATCACGCACGCCGTTGTGGCCGCCGTGGCCGCCGCCGGTCTTGAGCTTGATGGTGTCGAAAGGGATGTCCAGCTCGTCGTGCAGCACGATCACGTGGTCGGCCTCGATGCCGTAGAACTTGGCGAGGTTGGCGACCGGACCCCCGGACACGTTCATGAAGGTGTTCGGCTTCGCCAGGACGAGCTTCGGCCCGCCCGGGCGCAGCCACGTCTCCGCCACGCGGGCACCCGCCTTGTGCACCTTGAAGGACTCGCCGCGGCGGACCGCCAGCTCGTCGATGACCATCTGACCGACGTTGTGCCGGGTCGCCTCGTATCGCGGGCCTGGGTTTCCCAATCCGACGATGAGCCAGGTGTCGGCCATTGCCGGTTCCTCCGCCTCCCGGGCATCGAACGACGAAGCCCGCCCCCACAATAATGCGGGGACGGGCTGCGGACGACGTCGACTACTCGGCGTCGGCCTCCTTGGTCTCTTCCGACTCCTCGGCCTGCTCGGCGGCGACGGCCGCGTCGGCCTCGGCGATCTCGTCGGCGTCGCTGGACGGCGCGGAGATCGCGATGATCAGCGTCTCCGGGTCGACGGCAAGCGCGGCGCCCTGCGGGAGGACGAGGTCGGCAGCCGTGATGTGCGTGCCCTCCTCGAGGCCCTCGATGCTGACCTCGATGCGCTCGGGGATGTGGGTGGCCTCGACCTCGAGGAGCACCGTGTTGGCGTCCTGGGCGACGATGGTGCCGGCCGCGGACTCGCCGACGGCGGTGACGGGGACATCGACCTGGACCTTCTCGCCCTTGCGGACGACCAGGAGGTCGATGTGCTCGATGATCTGGTGCACGGGGTCCTTCTGGACGTCCTTGACCAGGGTGAGCCGCTCGGTGCCGTTGACGTCGAGCTCGAGCACGACGTTGGCGCGACGGATCAGCAGCGCGACCTGGTGGCCCGGAAGGGCGACGTGCACCGGCTCGGTGCCGTGGCCGTAGATGACGGCGGGGATCTTGCCGGCGGCGCGCAGGCGGCGGGCGAAGCCCTTGCCGAAGTTCTCACGCAGTTCGGCGTGGACCTTCGTGTCGGACTCGGTGTCGGCGGTCTTGGTGGCGGCAGCCATGATGGGTTCTCCTAGCGGGCGCACGGCCCGTTCTGTATGCGGGCCTCAGGCCCAGGTATTGGGGTTGCATTCGACTCGAACGCGAGCGCGTGAGGAAAGCCGTGAGCCTGCATCACTGCGTCGATCACGGATTCCGCAACCGGCCGTCAGACAGGTCGCGAGGCATCCCTCGCCGAAGTTCAATTGCCCAGTCTACCAGCGCCAGCGGGTTTCCCAGCGCACGGCTACGATGATCACGCCCGCCCTTTCTCACCCGGAGGACACATGATCGACAGCCAGACCGCCTCGTTCATCATGCTCGGCGTCATCGGCGCGATCGCCGGGCTGGGCCTGATCGGAACCGTCTTCGCGTTCTGGTCGATGGGTCGTGCGGGGTACCGCAAGGACTGAAACACGCTCGGGCGCATGCGACCGGCGGCGATAGGCTCGAAGCATCCCACTGCCGACAACAGGAGCCCGTGTGTCTTCGAACGATTCCTCCCCGACCGCCGCCGCAGACACGAACGTCTCGCACGATCGAGACCAGGACCCGGCATCCGCGGATGCGCACGAGGCTGCCCCGCAGCCCGAAGACGTCTCGCGTCCCACGCCTGAGGCGGGCGGCCAGAGTCCGGTCGAGCCGAGCGCGAACATCGGGGTGGTCGGCCTCGCGGTGATGGGGTCCAACCTCGCGCGCAACCTCGCCAGCCGCGAGGGCAACACTGTCGCGATCTTCAACCGCAGCTCGGACAAGACCGAGCATCTGGTCCAGGCGCACCCCGAGGCCGAGTTCGTCCCGGCATTCTCGTACGAGGACTTCGCCGACTCGCTCCACAAGCCCCGCACCGCGATCATCATGGTCAAGGCGGGCAAGGGCACGGATGCCGTCATCGACGCGCTCGTGAACGTGTTCGAGCCGGGAGACATCATCGTGGACGGTGGCAATGCCCTGTTCACCGACACGATCCGGCGTGAGAAGGCGGTCCGCGAGACGGGGATCAATTTCGTCGGCGCCGGCATCTCCGGCGGTGAGGAGGGTGCGCTGCTCGGACCCTCGATCATGCCCGGCGGCTCAGATGAGTCGTGGGTGACGCTCGGACCGATCCTCAAATCGATCGCCGCGATCGCCGAGGGTGAACCGTGCGTGACGCACGTCGGCCACGACGGTGCCGGCCACTTCGTCAAGATGGTGCACAACGGCATCGAGTACGCCGACATGCAGCTGATCGCGGAGGCGTACGACCTGATCCGGCGCGGAACCGGCAGGACCCCCGCGGAGATCGCCGACGTCTTCGCGGAGTGGAACACCGGGGAGCTGGAGTCGTACCTGATCGAGATCACCGCGGAGGTGCTGCGTCAGACGGATGCCGCGACCGGCCTCCCCCTCGTCGATGTGATCCTCGACCAGGCCGGCGCCAAGGGCACGGGTGCATGGACCGTGCAGACGGCCCTGGACCTCGGCGTGCCGGTGTCGGGAATCGCCGAAGCCGTCTTCGCCCGTTCGCTCTCCTCCCACCCGGAGCAGCGCGCCGTGTCACGGGAGCTCCCAGGCCCCTCGGCGAGCTCGGGGACTGAGTTCGGCGTGACCGCGCAGGATGCCGAGACGTTCATCGAGGATGTGCGACTCGCCCTGTACGCGTCGAAGATCGTCGCCTATTCGCAGGGATTCGACGAGATCCGCGCCGGAGCCGCCCAGTACGGGTGGACGATCGACCTCGGCGCGATCGCGAAGATCTGGCGCGGAGGGTGCATCATCCGCGCGCAGTTCCTCAACCGCATCTCCGACGCGTACGCGCAGACCCCCGACCTGCCCGTCCTGCTGACCGCTCCGTACTTCGTCGAGGCCCTGGGCCGCGCACAGGATTCGTGGCGTCGCATCGTCTCGACCGCCGCCGCGGCCGGGATCCCTGCTCCCGCCTTCTCGTCGTCGCTGTCGTACTACGACGGTCTGCGCGCCGAGCGCCTCCCCGCCGCGCTCGTCCAGGGTCAGCGCGACTTCTTCGGGGCGCACACGTACAAGCGCATCGACAAGGAGGGCACGTTCCACACGCTGTGGTCCGGTGACCGGACCGAGATCGAGGCCGAGGACACCCACTGACCGCCGCTACACCGGCAGCACGTTGTGGGTGCGTGAGAACACGTTCCGCGGGTCCCAGCGCTTCTTGACCTCGGTCAGCCGCGCAAGGGTCGCAGGCGGATACATCCGCGCGACCCAGGAGGGGTCGGTCGAGGTCGTGAAGTTGCCGTAGACCCCGGCACCGAGCTGCTCGATCGCATCCCACTCCGCCTCAGCGGCGGCCCGCTCGCTCTCGTCGAGCATGCCGGGGATGTCGAAGGCCCCGGCCATCGCGAACCACGTGGCATCCCGCGCGGGGAAGGCGCCGGCCTCCTGCCCGACGTCCGCGAAGGCGCCGCCGAGCGACCGCAGGAACAGCACGGACGCGCTGTGCGCCTCGCGGAACGTGGCGAGCAGATCGATCATCGCGTCGGAGAGGTCGACGGCGAGCGTATTGCCGCCCACGAAGCCGGGCATCGGCTGGTCGGGGTCGGCGGCGGGCATGTCCTGCAGGATGTCCGGATAGGAGCGCACGCCCGACTCGGTGACGGTGACCCCCTCCAGCGTTGTCAGCGGCGCCAGTGCTGCCGCAGACGCGGCCTCGTCGTCACCGATCCAGCAGGCGCTGATCGTCGCGCCGGCCGGCGCGCTCGGGTCCATCGCCGGCACATCCATGTAGGTCACCGTGAGCTGACGCGGCGCGTCCTGCAGCAGGTCGCGCAGTGCGCGCAGCACCGGACGCGCGTTCCCACTCGGAGCCAGAACCGTCCACACGACCGAGGTCAGCGGGTGCGCCTGGAAATCGAATCGCGTCACCACCCCGAAGTTGCCGCCGCCGCCGCGCAGCGCCCAGAACAGCTCGGGCTCGGCATCGGCCGACACCTCGAGAAGATCTCCGGTCGCCGTCACGAGCTGCGCGCCGACCAGCTGATCCGAGGCCAGCCCCCAGGCTCGTGCCATCCAGCCGATCCCGCCGCCGAGGGTGAGCCCACCGACCCCGACGGACGCGGTGTCGCCCGAGCTCAGTCCCACGCCGGATTCGGCCAGCTGTCGGGCGACCGCACCCCACGTCGCTCCCCCGCCGACGCTGACCCTGGTGCCGTCGACGGCGACATCGTCGAAGGCGGAGAGATCGATCGTGAGGCCACCGGGCACGGCTCCCCACGCGCTGTGTCCGCCGCCGCGGACGACGACGGGCTCGCCTGCCTCGGCGGCCCAGCGCACGGCCGCGGCGACTTCGTCCACCGAGGTCGGCCGCACCAGCGCAACGGGTGATCCGACTCCGGAGTGGTACGCCCGCGCGGCATCCCATCCCTCGTCGTCGGCGGTGAGGACTGCGGCCACTGCGCCGCGGAGATTCGTCACATCCATGCGCAGCACAGTAGCGCCGTCCTCGGACACGCGCATCGGTCCGGCTACAGCCAGCCGCGCCGCTTGAAGATGAGATAGAGCGTGACGCTCGTCGCGAGCATCGCGAGCAGCGCCAGCGGGTAGCCGAACGTCCAGTGCAGTTCGGGCATGTCGTCGAAGTTCATGCCGTAGATGGTTCCGATGAGCGTCGGCGCGAACAGCACCGCAGCCCAGCCCGACACCTTCTTGACCTGCTCGTTCTGCTGGAGTCCGGTCTCGGTCATCGAGCGCATCGCCTCGTTGTTCTCCTGTTCCACCAGACTCGCGTGGACGGTCAGCGCACTGTCCAGCGTGTGCCGGAACGCGTCGACACGGTCGACGATGTGCCCGGCCCGGTCGTCCAGCTCGCGGAACGCGGGGGCCTCGCGACCGTCGGTCTCGTCGGCGACCATCGTCTGGAGCCGGTCGAAGATGTCCACCAGCGGATACGTCGCGTGCTGCAGATCGATGACCTCGCGCTGCAGGCCGAAGATGCGCCGCGAAACCTCCTTGGCCTGCGAGAACAGCTGCTCCTCGATCTCGTCGACGTCGTTCTCGACCCCGTCGATGACCGGCCCGTATCCGTCCAGGACGTTGCTCAGCAGCGCCCACACGATGCCGTATGGTCCCTTCTCGAGGATCCCGGGGTGCCGCTCGAGGTCGCGCTGCACGGCATGGACGTCGATCTGGTCCTCGTTCTGCACGGTGACGATGAAGTCCGCGCCCACGAAGAAGTCCACCTCGGTGAAGATGACCTCCTCGGTCTCATCCACGTACCGCGCGGGCTGGACGACGAGGAATCCCATCGGCCCGAAGCGCTCGAACTTGGAGCGCTGGTGACCGCGAAGGCAATCCTTGACGGCGAGCGGATGCAGGTCGAGCAGCTTCTGCAGCTCGCCGAGTTCCTCGGCGTCGGTGGAGCGGAGTCCGATCCACACCATCCCGCCCCGCTCGCGAGCCTCGCGGACGGCGTCGGCGGGTGCGTGCCCGTCGCTGACGCGTGCGCCGTCGAGGTACACCGCGGAATCGATCACAGCCATGCGTGCCACCCTAAGCGAGCCGGGCCGACCCGGAGCGCGATGGCTAGGGTCGGAACATGACGAACAGACGAATCCTCTACATCGGCGGGACCGGGGCGATCAGCACGGCGTGCGTCCGCCGCTCGCTCGCCCGCGGCGACGAGGTCACCGTCCTCAATCGCGGGACGAGCAGGCGGCCGCTGCCCGATGGAGCGCGCAGCGTCATCGGCGACATCCGCGAACCGCAGTCCGTCCGCGACGCGCTCGGGACGCAGCAGTTCGACGCGGTCGCCGAGTTCACCGCGTTCACGCCGGAGCACGTCCAGACCGACATGGACCTGTTCGAGGGGCGCACCGGCCAGTACGTGTTCATCAGCTCGGCCTCCGCCTATCAGAAACCGCCGCTGCGTCTGCCGATCACCGAGTCGACGCCGTTGCGCAATCCGTTCTGGCAGTACTCGCGCGACAAGATCGCCTGCGAGGACCTGCTGCTGTCGGCGTACCGGGATCGTGGCTTCCCGGTGACGGTCGTGCGTCCGTCGCACACCTATGACCACACGCTCCTGCCGAACTCCGGCGGCTGGACTGATGTCGTGCGGCTGCGCGCCGGCAAGCCGGTGGTGATCCACGGCGACGGCACGAGCCTGTGGACCCTGACACACAGCGACGACTTCGCGGTGGGCTTCGCGGGGATCCTGGGGCATCCGCTCGCCATCGGCGAGGCGTTCACGATCACCGGCGATCACGTACCGACCTGGAACCAGATCTACGGCTGGCTGGCCGATGCCGCGGGAGTGACGTCTGCGCAGTTCGTCCACATCGCCTCAGAGACGCTCGCTCGGCTGGATCCGGACCGCGGACCGAGCCTGCTCGGCGACAAGACCCATTCGGTGGTCTTCGACAACAGCAAGATCAAACGATTCGTCCCCGAGTTCGCCACCACCGTGCTCTTCGACGAGGGTGCCCGACGGCTGATCGCCCACTACGACGCGCACCCGGATGAGCAGGGCTACGACGCCGAGAAGGACGCGCAGATCGATCGCTTCATCGCCGCCGCGGGGCCGGATGCCGCGGCATCCGGCCCTCGCTAGGGCTGCCTTTCAGCGCGTGATGTCGCGCACCGTGCCCTTCTCCAGCCGAAGCCGGCGGCGGGCACGGCGCGCGACCGCGCTGTCGTGGGTGACGACGATGAGGGTGAGTCCCTCGGCGTGCAGTCTCTCCAGCACGGCGAGGATCTCATCGCGCATGCTCTCGTCGAGGTTGCCGGTCGGCTCGTCGGCCAGGAGCACCCGCGGCCGCTTCACGATGGCCCGGGCGATGGCGACGCGCTGCTGCTGACCCCCGGACAGCTCACCCGGCCGGTGGTCGGCGCGGTCGGCGAGGCCGACGTGCTCCAGCGCTTCGCGCACCCGCGCCGCGCGCTCGTCCTCGGCCAGTCCCAGCGGTTCGAGCGCCATGTCGACGTTCTCGTGGGCTGAGAGTGTCGGAATCAGGTTGAACCCCTGGAACACGAAGCCGATCTCGTGCGCGCGCACCATGCCCAGCTCCGCGTTCGATGCGCCGGCGATGTCGGTGCCGCCGAGCACGACCGATCCGGTGCTCGGGCGGTCCAGCGCCCCGAGGATCTGCAGCAGCGTCGACTTGCCGCCTCCGGTCGGCCCCTGGATCGTGACGAAATCGCCCGCGGCGATGTCCAGATCGACACCTGCCAGTGCCTTCACGAGCCGTCCTTTCTGCTGATAGTTGCGCGTCACGCCGGCGAGCCGGTAGATCGGCTCGAGGGGCGCTCCTGCTGCGGCATCCTGCTGTGCGTCGATGATCACCATCGCGGTCTCTCCTGTCGTTTCCTGCTCGGGTGATGCGGTGTCCATTCGGTCAGCCCACGGACCGGAGGGCTTCGGCGGGGCTCAGTCGTGACGCACGCCAGCCGCCGAAGGCGCCGGCGACCGCGCCGCCGAGGACGGCGATGCCGATCGCTGCGGCGACGACCCAGAGGGTCAGCGGCGCATGGAGCACGACGTCCGCCGTTGCCTGCGTGAACGCCCCGCCGCCGAAGCCAGGGCCGCCCTGCCCGCCCGCGCCGGGTCCTTGCGGCGCGCCGGTCGCGGCGACGGAGGAGATCGTCGGCGAGATCAGGTTGATGGTGAGGATGCCCGCCAGGCCGAGCGCGAGTCCGACCGCGCCCCCGATCAGCCCCTGGATCACCGATTCGCCCGCCACCTGGCCGACGACTCGGCCGTTGGACCAGCCGATCGCCTTGAGGGTGCCGAACTCACGGGTGCGGCGAGACACGCCGGAGGTCGTGAACAGCACCGCCAGGACGAGCGCGACCGCCAGCACGATGAGCGACAGCCACGTTCCGAGGTTCGTGATGAGCGCGGATGCGCTGGAGAGGGACCCGGAGACGGTGGAGGCGAGGTCGGACTGTGAGCTGACCGTCGCGTCCGGCAGCTCGGTCTGGATCGCACGCTGCACGCCCTCGATCGCGTCCGCGGAGTCGGCCTGCACAAAGATCGTCGAGACGACCTCTCCCGCGCCGGCCAGCGTCTGTGCGACATCGAGCGGGATGTACACGTTGGAGGCGGTGTCGGCCTGGCTTGAGGTGGAGGAGACGACTCCGACGATCTCCATCTGCGCGCCGCCGACGTCGATGCTGTCCCCGACCGCCAGATCGTTCAACGAGGCGTACGTGGCATCGAGCACGGCGACATCCGCACCGGCATCGCCGGACTCCAGCGCGCGGCCCTCGCTCAGCGACACCGACGACATCGGACCGACCGAGCTGTCGGCGGGATCGATGCCGAGCACCGTGAACGAGTCGACGTCGAAGGCACTGCCACCGGCGCCGTCTGGGCCGCCGGCGGGCGGACCGGATTGCTCGCCCTGTGCGGCGTCGGTGCCCGGCTGTGCCTGCGAGCGGTCCGGGATCTGCCCCGAGAAGGTCGTGTTCGTCAGCGACAGGGCGCCGGTTGCCGCGGCGACACCGTCCACGGAGGCGACCGCCGTCACACTCGACTCCTCCAGCGTGCCGCGGAGTCGATCCAGCATGAGCCGTGACTGGCTGAGCTCGGTCGTGCCGTCGGCGTTCTGCCCGGCACCGTCCTCGAACTCGAACTGCGGACCACCGCCGCCTTCGGCGCCGCCGGTCGGGTCTGCCATCGCCCCCGACACGGTCAGGTCGGTGCTGACGCCGTACGCGGAATCCAGCGCCTGCGCCTGGGCGTCGCGCACCCCCGCGGCCAGCGAGTTGACGATGATCACCAGCGCGATCGCGATCGCAAGGCCCGCAGCGACGATGATGGTCTGCTTGGTGCGGCCGGCCAGTTCGCGCCGCAGATAGGTCCAGTACATGAGTCTCCCTCGGGGGCGGTTCGTGCGCCGCCGTCGGATGAACGCTAGGAAGTCGTCCGATGCGAACCGTCAGCGAATCGTGTGAGGGCGGTATGAGTGCGATTCACAGCCCGCGCATAGCAGGCTCCATAGGAAGCACATAGGAACGCGAGCACAATGAAGCCATGACCGCGACCGCCACCTCCCCCGCACTCCACCGCCCTGACGGATCCGCGCTGCGGGTCCTCGTCGTCGATGACGAGCAGATGCTCACCGACCTGCTGTCGATGGCGCTGCGGATGGAGGGGTGGGAGGTGCGCACCGCGGCATCCGGCCTTCAGGCCCTGCAGTCGGCGCGCGACTTCGCCCCGGACGCCATGGTGCTGGACATCATGATGCCCGACCTGGACGGCATGGCCGTGCTGCAGCGCCTGCGGCAGTCCGGCAACGACGTGCCGGTGCTGTTCCTGACTGCGAAGGACTCCGTCAGCGACCGCGTGGCGGGCCTGACCGCCGGCGGCGATGACTACGTCACCAAGCCGTTCAGCCTGGAAGAGGTCGTGGCACGGCTGCGCGGTCTGATGCGCCGGGCGGGCACCGCCCTGGCCGACGACTCGGAACCCATCCTCCGCGTCGGCGATCTCTCGCTCAACGAGGACAGCCACGAGGTCGAGCGCTCGGGCGCCGAGATCGAGCTGACGGCGACCGAGTTCGAACTGCTGCGCTTCCTGATGCGCAACCAACGCCGCGTGGTCTCGAAAGCGCAGATCCTCGATCGGGTGTGGAACTACGATTTCGGCGGCCGCTCCAGCGTCGTCGAGCTGTACATCTCGTACCTGCGGAAGAAGATCGATCAGGGCCGCGAGCCGCTGATCCACACCGTGCGCGGCGTCGGCTACATGATCAAGGCGCCCCAGTGACAGCACCCGCCGTCGCCGCAGGGCGCGCCGGCTCACGCAACCGCCGGCGCTGGTCGCTGCAGACCCGGCTGATGGTCGCGATCATCGGGATGGTCGCGCTGATCCTCGTGATCGTGGCGGTCGCGACCAGCGCGATCCTCGGCCAGGTGCTGCAGGACAACCTGAACACCAAGGTCCGGGAGTCCGTCCAGCTGACCGGGCAAACGCTGCTGCGGATGCAGTTTCCGCCGACACCGACGCCGATCGACGCATACGACGTGCTCGACAACGGGCGCCAGGAGCCCGGAAGCCTCCTGGTCCTGCGCGCACCCGATGGCACGACGACCGGGGCGTACGTCAGCAGTGAGAACTCCGTCGTGTCGCTCACCGATGCGCAGGTGGACTCCGTCTTCGACGCGGTCGGGCAGCCCGACACCACGACCCTTCCCGTCCAGGGGCTGGGCGACTACCGGGTGGCCGCCTACCAGGCGCAGGACTACGTCGGCATCGTCGGTCTGCCGCTCAGCGACGTGCAGAGCACGATCACGCAGATCCTCACCACGGTCGTGCTCGTGACCGCGGGAGGACTGCTGCTGCTTGCCGCCGTCATCGCGTTCGTCATCCGGGCGAGTCTGGCGCCCCTGCGCGCCGTGGCCGATACCGCGACGCGGGTGGCCGCGATGCCGATGTCGGCCGGTGCCGTCTCGATCACCGAGCGCGTCCCCGATGCGCAGACCGACGAGGAGACCGAGATCGGACGCGTGGGTCACGCGTTGAACACGCTCCTGGACCACGTCGACGAGTCGCTCGACGAGCGTCAGCGCAACGAAGAGCGGATGCGCCGGTTCGTCGCCGACGCCAGCCATGAGCTGCGCACTCCTCTGGCATCGATCCGCGGCTATTCGGAGCTCTCGCTCCGCGCCCTCCGACAGGGACAGGGACCGGACTCGGCCGCGAACACCGAATCCGCGCTGGAGCGCATCCAGGCGCAGTCGCTGCGGATGACGACGCTCGTGGAGGACCTGCTGCTGCTCGCGCGACTCGACGAGGGCCAGGAGCTCGTCTACGGGACCGTCGATCTGTCGAGACTGGCGATCGAAGCCGTCGCCGATGCCCGCCCGGCCGGTCCGGACCACATCTGGGTGCTGGATCTCGACGAGGAGCCGGTGGTGATCGCCGGCGACGCCGCGCGCCTGCACCAGGTCGCCGGGAACCTCCTCGCGAACGCCCGCACCCACACGCCCGCCGGCAGCGAGGTCAGCGTGACGGTGCTGCGAGAGGGAAGCGACGCCGTGCTCCGCGTGCACGACGACGGGCCAGGAGTCGACCCGGCGCTCACCGACGAGCTGTTCGAGCGGTTCTCCCGCGCGGACCGATCCCGCGCTCGCAAGACCGGCGGCACCGGGCTCGGCCTGTCCATCGGCCGCGCCATCGTGGAGGCGCACGGCGGCACCCTCACGGTGCGCAGCGCGCCGGGCGACACGACCTTCGAGATGCGCCTGCCGGCCAGACCGGCCGATCCGGCGTCCTCAGCGACGGAGCGCCGCGCCGATCAGTAGCCGCTGAAGGCATCGGTCGTGATCGACCGGGCCTTCTCCAGCGCCGGCGCGAGATCGGCGATCAGGCCCGGCGGGCCGGAGATGTACGCGTGCCGTGCCGCCAGGTCGGGGACGACCTGCTGCAGGCCGTCCGCGTCGAGCCGGACGCCGCGCGCCCAGCTCCAATGCCGCGGCAGGCCCCTCGGCTCGTCGCGCGTGAAGACGACGACGGGAACGCCGGATGCCTCCAACTCGGGACGGAAGGCGAGTTCGGCCGCCTCGGATGCGACGTAGACGACCACGACGTCCCGATCGTCCTGGCCGAGGCGCAGCGAGTTGAGCTGGGCCACGAACGGCGTCACGCCGATCCCGGCAGCGACCATCAGCACCGGGCTGCCCGAACGCTTCGGCAGCACGAAATCGCCCCAGACGCCGGTGACCGCGAGGTCGTCGCCGGGCGCGACCTCGGCGAGCGCGCGCTTGTACGAGGACCTCGTGGCGGCCCCGGGGCTCTCGCGGAAGGCGACGCGCAGCGTCGGCAGCTCTTGCGGAGCCGAGGCGATGCTGAACTCGCGGCGCGTGCCGCGGGCATCGGGGTGCTTGTGCGGCACGTCGAGCTCGAGGTACTGGCCGGGCACGAACGACAGCGGCCGGTGCGTGCGGAACGTCAGCTCCTGCACGGTCGGGGTGATCTCGGCCCGCGACTGGAGCGTGAGCTTCACCGCCGAGCGCGCCGAGAACGCGAAGGCGAACGCGACCAGGTTGCCGATCAGCAGCGCCCGTTCCTGGCCCAGGCTGACCACGACGAGATCGATCGGCCAGCCGGCGAGGACGCCCACCACGGCCGCGACCGTGAACTGCTGCCAACGGCGCGGCGGGAGGGTCAGGGGCTCGGAGAGCATGAAGGCGCCGAGAAACAGGAACGGCGAGGACCACAGCACCGGGCCCAGCAGGTCGACGGCCTCGATCGGCAGTCCCGCCGCCTGGTACTGAACCGATGTGCGCACGACGCCGACCGCGACGGCGATCACGAGGAAGACCGCGATGACGCGCACCTTCTCGGTCCGCATCAGCACGATCAGCCCAAGGACGATCACCGGCGCGGCCAGCACGGGCGTGCCCACCCACCACGAGGAGGCGCCGAGGGCGGGAGCGGCGATGCTCAGCAGCGTGAGGACGGTTGCCCCGACGGCGGCCGGGTTGAAGATGTGGCGGCCTCGCCAGGCGAGGAGGTACTTGGAGAGGGATGCCGCGGCAGCCGCGATCGCGACGCCCGCCAGCGCGACGGGATCCAGCGTCGGGCGCAGCACGAAGAGCAGGATCGATGCGGTGATCAGCGACGACTCGATGCGCCACGGCAGCTTCAGGATCGACTGGGCCGCGGCATCAGTGCCCACGCACACGACGGCCAGGACCGCCATCGAGACGATCAGCTCCAGCGGCGTGGGCGCGACCAGGCCGAACAGCGACACGATCAGGGCGATCGCGGACAGCGCGACCAAAGCGAGGAGCACCAGCCGGTACATCGACACGCGGCCGAGCACGCCGAACACGCGATTCCAGACAGCGGTCAGACCGGCGAGCATGCTCATCCCTCCACGCTAGCGGGACGGGTGAACAGCTCGGCCTGCGATCCCGGCGACCATTCGACCCGCCCGTCGGTGGTCATGCGGACCCAGTCCACGCCCCACTCGTGCGCCAGCTGCGGCCCGCCGTCGAAGAACAGCGCGGTCGCGATCGCGTCCGCCCGCATCGCGCTCGGCGCGATCGCCCAGGTCGCAGCGATCGTGCGCACGGGGATGCCGGTGCGGGCATCCAGCACGTGATGCAGCCCGTCCCCCCACGCGCGGCGGTTGATGGCCGATGCGCACAGCGCCGCGTCCGCCACCTTCACCACGCCGATCGCCCGGGTGGGGTCGTACGGATGCTCCAGGCCGATGCGCTGCGGTCCTCCGCGCACGGCGAGATCGCCGCCGGCGTCCACGACGATCTGGCCGTGAACGGACTCGGCGACCACGTCGACCACCCGGTCGACGAGACGCCCCTTGCCCAGGGCGCCGACGTCCACCATGGCGGGTTCGTGCAGGCGCAGCATCCCGTTGTCCCATTCGAGCACGCGCCGCCAGTCCTGCGGTGCGGCCTGCGCTCCGCGGTCGACGAAGCCGTATCCCGCGTCGTAGCCGCGCGCTTCCAGCGCCCGGCCCACGAGCGGGTTGACCGCGCCAGCCGTCGCGTCCGAGAGCTCGGCGAACGCGGCGAGCATGTCGACGGCATCATCGGGAGCGGGCGCCGCGCCGCCGGCGGACAGCTCGGAGACGAGCGAATCCGGACGGAAGCGCGACCACTCCCGGTCGAAGCGGTCGATCACCGCTCCGACGCGATCGCGGACGAGCCGGTCGAGGGGCACGGCGGTCTCGACCTCCCAGCGCGTCCCGATCGCCTCGAACCGCCAGAGCGCCGGCTGGGCCGGATCGGTCTGCGTCGCCGTGCCGCCCGTGCGCGGGTCGGCGCCCATGCGATCAGGCCGCCGCTTCGGACTTGATCGCGTCGATGGCCTCGTTGAATCCACCGCTGGTCAGCGACGAGCCGGCGACGCGGCTCACCGAGATCGTGTCGATGTCCTGCCCGACGACGACATCCGAGATGCCTCCGATGAACTGGCCCTGATACTGCTCGGACTCGCGCTTCTGCGGGTCGCCGGTCACCTCGACCGCCGTGATGACGTCGTCGGCGAGCGTGACGGTGACGGTGATCGACTCGACGGATTCGGGTGTCGCGTACGACCCCTCCGCCGTGTACGTGCCGTCGGCGTAGGTGCTGGTGGACGCGCCTGCATCCGCCGAAGCCGACGCGTCGGCGGTGGGCTGCCCGGACGCGGATGTCGTCGACTGGCCGGTCGGCTCGGTCGCGGGCTCGGCGGTGGTGGTGCTCGCGCAACCGGCGAGCGCGATCACTCCGACGACTCCGGCGATCGCGGCGGACGTGCGGATGGGACGGGGTACGGCGGTGGTGCGGATCATGATGGTCCTCCTTCTGCGGTGCCCTCTATCGAGGCAGGTCGGCGTACGCCTTCCACGCTATTGACACGAGATGGCCGTCACGTCGGTTCACGCTATGAACCCGCTATGAACACGGGCTCGGAGCGGATCAGGCCGCGCCGTCGAACATGCTGGTGACCGAGCCGTCCTCGAAGACCTCGTGGATGGCGCGTGCCAGGAGCGGTGCGATCGGCAGGATGGTCAGCGATGCGAAGCGCTTGTCGGCCGGGATCGGCACCGTGTCGGTCACGACGACCTCATCGATCGCCTCGGACTGCAGGCGGGAAGCGGCCGGGTCGCTGAAGATCGCGTGCGTGGCCGCCACGATGACCCGCTCGGCGCCGCTGTTCTTCAGGGCCTCGGCGGCCTTGACGATCGTGCCGCCGGTGTCGATCATGTCGTCCACGAGCAGGCAGACGCGTCCGTCGACCTGCCCGACGATCTCGTTGACGGTCACCTGGTTCGCGACATTCGGGTCGCGGCGCTTGTGGATGATCGCGAGCGGCGCCCCGAGGCTGTCCGACCACGTGTCGGCGACCCGCACCCGGCCGGTGTCGGGCGAGACCACGGTGAGCTTGGACCGGTCACCGGGCGAGAGGGTTCGCTCGAAGTACTCCAGCAGCACCGGCTTGGCGAAGAGGTGATCGACCGGGCCGTCGAAGAACCCCTGGATCTGGGCGGCGTGCAGGTCGACGCTCATGACGCGGTCGGCGCCGGCCGTCTTGAGGAGGTCGGCCACCAGGCGTGCGCTGATCGGCTCGCGGCCACGGCTCTTCTTGTCCTGACGCGAGTACGGGTAGTACGGCGCGACGACGGTGATCCGCTTGGCGGACGCGCGCTTGGCGGCATCCAGCATGATCAGCGTCTCCATGAGCCACTCGTTCACCGGCGGACCGAAGCTCTGGATCAGGAAGAAGTCGCAGCCGCGGATCGAGACCTCGAACCGCGTGAGGATCTCGCCGGACGCGAACGTGCGGTACTCGGTGGGCACGAGCTGCGTGCCCAGTGCCGTCGCCACATCTGCGGAGAGGTCGGGGTGGGATCGTCCGCCGGCCACGACGAGTCGCTTCTTGGTCTTGGCGACCAGCCCGGGAGCGATGTCGTTGTCGCGGTCGAGATCAACCGTCTTGCTCTTGCGCCCCATCGTCCGCTTTCTGTGCGGACCGAGCCTGCGCGGCGACCTCCGCCGCACCGGTACCCGGCCTGTTGGTCTCGACCCACCCCTCGACGTTTCGCTGGGGGGCCACGCTGAGTGCCAGAGCGCCGGGAGGGACATCCTTGCGGATCACCGCTCCGGCTCCGGTCTTCGCGCCTGCTCCGATCCTAACGGGCGCCACGAAGACGTTGTGCGAGCCGGTGTGCACCTCGTCGCCGATCTCGGTGCGGTGCTTGGTGAGGTCGTCGTAGTTGGCGGTGATCGCGCCGGCGCCGAGGTTCACGCCCGTGCCGATCGTGGTGTCGCCGATGTAGGAGAGGTGCGGCACCTTGCTGCGCGCACCGATCGTGGAGTTCTTCGTCTCGACGAAGGTGCCGATCTTGCCGCGGTCGCCGAGGTAGGTGCCCGGGCGCAGGTAGGCGAAGGGTCCGACGGTGGCTCCGGCGCCGATCACCGCCAGCGTCGCATCGGTGCGGGTGACCGTGGCGTTCTCGCCCACCTCGCAGTCGACCAGGCTCGTGTCGGGGCCGACGGTCGCCCCCGCTGCGATCGACGTCGTCCGCAGGATGTGGGTGTTCGGCAGAACGGTCACATCGGGGGCCAGGGTCGCGGTGACATCGATCCACGTGGTCGCAGGATCGAGGATGCTCGCACCCTCCAGTTGCCAGCGCCGGACGGTGCGGGCGTTGAGCCGCCGAGCCGCATCCGACAGCTGCACGCGGTCGTTGACTCCGAGCGCCGCCCCGGCGTCGGGCGCCGCGGACGCGGTGACGGTCAGGCGTGAATCGCGCAGCAGGGCGACCACGTCGGTCAGGTACTTCTCGCCCTGCGTGTTCGCGGTGCCCACCATCGGGAGATGGGTGCGCAGGGGGGCGGACTGGAAGACGTAGACCCCCGCGTTGATCTCGGTGACGGATGCCTCGTCGGCCGTGGCGTCCTTCTGCTCCACGATCCGCTGCACGTCTCCCGCGGCATCCCGGATCACCCTGCCGTACCCGGTCGCATCGTCCACGACTGCGCTCAACAGGGTGACCGCTGCCGCGCTCTCGCGGTGGGCCTGCAGGAGCCTGGCGAGCGTCTCGCCGTCCAGCAGCGGCACGTCGCCGCTGAGGACCAGGACGTCGCCGCCGAAGTCCGCGAGGCGCTCCAGCGCGACCTCGACGGCGCGTCCGGTGCCGGGGATCTCGTCCTGGTCGACGACGATGACGCCGGGCGCGACATCCAGCACCGCACCGGCGACGAGGTCGCGCTCGTGGCGGACCACCAGCAGCACGCGCTCCGGTGAGAGCGCGTATGCCGTGTCCAGCACGTGCCCGACCAGGGCCTGACCGCCGATGCGGTGGAGCACCTTCGGCAGGGAGGACTTCATGCGCGTCCCCTGCCCGGCGGCGAGGATGACGACGGCGAGCGGAGGGACGATGGTGTTCTCGGACATGCTCCGCCGCCAGGATTCGAACCTGGGCCTAACAGCTCCAAAGGCTGTCGTGCTGCCGTTACACCACGGCGGACCGTCGCGGGGAAACGCGACCGTCCTCCAGTCTGCCAGCCCCTCGACATAATGAAGTCATGGCGCAAGAGTCCGACGAGGTCGACCGCATCGTGGAGGCATGGATCGCCCAGCGGCCCGACCTCGACTTCTCGCCCCTGGAGGTCCTCTCCCGCGTCGACCGGCTCTCGAGGCACCTGGACCGCGCCCGGCGCGACGCGTTCCGCCGCAGTGAGCTCGAGCCGTGGGAGTGGGACGTGCTGTCGGCGCTGCGGCGGGCAGGCGACCCGTTCCAGCTGAGCCCGAAACAGCTGCTGCAGCAGACGCTGGTCTCCAGCGGCACGATGACCAACCGGATCGACCGACTCGTGGGACGCCGGCTCGTTCGGCGCGTCGCCGACCCGGACGACGGCCGCAGCGTCCTGGTCACGCTCACCAACGAGGGACGCACGAGAGTGGATGCCGCGATCACGCGCCTCGTGGACGCCGAGGCGCTCCTGCTGGGCACATTGTCCCGCGGCGACCGGGACCGCCTCGCGGGGCTCCTGCGCAAGCTGAGCCTGGGGTTCGACACGTGACCGGGGGTGCGGCCGTCCAGCCCGGCGGGAGACCGCCGCTGGCCCGCCGGGTCGGCCTGTGGCTGGAGACCCGGTTCCGCACTGCGGCGGCGATCTACGGGCTGATCGTGTTCGCGGCCTTCATCACGATCGAGTCCGATCATGCGCATGATGCCTGGGACATGCTCGATACGGCGCTGTGGACCCTGCTGGTGTTCTACATCGCGCACGTGTTCGCCCACACGCTGACCGACCACGGCGAGCACGGGCTCGTGCGGGCGACGCTGCAGGCGATGCAGCACGCCGCTGGGATGCTCTACGCCGCGATCCCGGCGACGATCGTCCTCATCGTCTGCGGAATGCAGGCGGTGCCGCCCGATGACGCGTACGAGGCGAGCATGTGGGCCACGGTCGTCGTTCTGGGCATCCTCGGGTACATCGCGTACTGGCGGCGCGGCGCGCACCCGCTGATCCGACTGCTCGGAGCCGCGGGGACCGCCGCGCTGGGCCTGATCATCGTGCTGCTGGAGTACGCGATCCACTGACCTGCGCCCGCGGACCACTCGCGATGGTCACACCAGTTCGGACAGCTCCAGCCAGCGCTCTTCGAGGCCGGCGACTTCGATCTGGAGCTCGTCGACCTTGCCGGTCAGGGCCGCGACGCCCTCGTAGTCGTCCTGATCGTGTTCCGCGATGCTCTGATGGGCGGCGTTGATCAGCGCGTCGAGCTTGGCCAGGCGGCGCTCGATCGCCGAGACCTCCTTCTGAGCGGTCCGCAGTTCGCTGCCGGTCAGGCTCGACGCGCGGGCGGCCGATACCGATGCCGACGGACCGGCCGCGCTCTGCTCCTGCTGACGGTGTCGCAGACGGAGATACTCGTCGACGCCTCCCGGGAGGTGGCGCAGTCGGCCGTCGAGGATCGCGTACTGCTGATCGGTGACCCGCTCGAGGAAGTACCGGTCATGGGAGACGACCAAAAGGGTGCCCGGCCAGGAGTCCAGGAGGTCCTCGATGGCGGCGAGCATGTCGGTGTCCAGGTCGTTGGTCGGCTCATCGAGGATCAGCACGTTGGGCTGGTCGAGCAGGACGAGCAGCAGCTGCAGCCGACGCTTCTGGCCGCCGGAGAGGTCCTTGACGGGCGTGGAGAGCTGAGGGCTCGTGAAGCCCATGCGCTCGAGCAGCTGGCCGGGCGTGAGCTCCTGCGACTTCGAGCCGGCACCGAACGTGTACGTGGTCCGCAGGCGCTCCAGGACGACGCGGACCGGACTGTCCAGGTGCTCCTCGAGTTCATCGAGGCGCTGGGTGAGGGTGGCGACCTTCACGGTCTTGCCGCGCTTGACGCGGCCGCCGGTGGGCAGCACCGTGCCGGAGACGAGCCCGAGAAGCGTGGACTTGCCGGCGCCGTTCACGCCCAGGATGCCGGTCCGCTCCCCCGGCGCGATGCGCCACTCGACGTCGGTCAGCACAGCTGTGTCGGCCCCGGAGCCCGTGGACGGGTAGGTCACCGACGCATCCAGCAGGTCGACGACGTCCTTGCCGAGCCGCGAGACCGCCAGCGAACGCAGCGCGACCGGGTCGCGGATCTCGGGAACGTCGGCGATGAGCGCATTGGCCGCGTCGATGCGGAACTGCGGCTTCGACGTGCGCGCGGGGGCGCCGCGGCGCAGCCACGCCAGTTCCTTCTTCGCCAGGTTCTGCCGCTTCGCCTCCGACGATGCCGCCATCCGATCGCGCTCCACCCGTTGCAGGATGTACGCGGCGTACCCGCCGTCGAACGGCTCGACGATGCGGTCGTGCACCTCCCACGTGCGGGTGCAGACCTCATCGAGGAACCACCGGTCGTGGGTCACGACCAGCAGCGCCCCGGAGGTGGTCGACCAGCGACGCTTGAGGTGGTCGGCCAGCCACGCGATCGCCTCCACGTCGAGGTGGTTCGTGGGCTCGTCGAGCATGAGCACGTCGTGGTCGCCGATGAGCAGCTTCGCGAGCGAGACCCGGCGCCGCTGACCTCCCGAAAGGGACGAGATCGATGCGTGCCAGTCGAAACCGGCGAGGAGACCGGCGGTGACGTCGCGGACTCGGGGGTCGCCTGCCCACTCGTGCTCGGGCAGGTCGCCCACGACGGCGGATGCGACGGTGTCGGCGTCATCGAGGGTGTCGCCCTGGTCGAGCACGCCGACGTCGACGCCGCGCCGCACTGTCACACGGCCCGAATTCGGCTCGAGTCGACCGGCGAGCATCGCGAGGAGACTGGACTTGCCGTCGCCGTTGCGTCCCACCACGCCGATGCGGTCGCCCTCGTCGACCCCGAGTGAGACGGAGTCGAAGATGATGCGGGTGGGGAATTCGAGTTGCAGGGCCTCGGCCCCGAGAAGATGCGCCATGTTCCTCCCAGGCTAGATGGTCCTGCCGAGAGGAGACCGCACGCGGAAAGGCCGCCCCGCGTGCGCGGGACGGCCTCTCGAGCTGCGAAGCGGGTCAGCTCAGACCGTTGTCGGCCAGCCACGCCTTGGCGATCTCGGCCGAGGACTTCTGGTCGACCGTGCTCTCAACGTTCAGGGCGACCAGACCCTCCGGGGTCAGCTTGGCGCTGACCGCGTTGATGATGTCGGCCACCTGATCCGCGACAGCCGAGTTCACGACGGGAACCACGTTGGAGGCCAGGAAGAGACCCTCGGGGTCTTCCAGCACGACGAGGTCCTCGGTCTGGATGCGCGGGTCTGCGGTGTAGACGTTGGCGATGTTGACCGTGCCGGCGACGAGGTCCTCGACGGTGGTGTCGCCGGTCGCGGAGAATGCGACGTCGACGCCGTAGGTGTCCTTCAGGCCGGTCGGACCGTAGGGACGCTCGGCCAGTTCGGCGTTGCCGCCGAGGGTCAGCGGAACCGTCACGTTGGCCAGATCCGCGATCGTCGTCAGGTCGTACTCGTCGGCGAAGGCCTTCGTGACGGTGTACGAGTCCTGATCGCTCGCCGTGGACTGGTCGAGCACCTCCAGGCCCTCCGGCAGCACGTCGGGCAGGGCTGCGTAGACGTCTTCCGACGTGCGGGCCGTGGTCTCCTCGTCGAAGAACTGGAGCAGGTTTCCGCTGTACTCGGGGAACAGGCTGACCGAGCCGTCTTCGAGGAGCGGGATGTACGCATCGCGCTGACCGATGTTGAACTGCCGCTCGACGGTGACGCCGCCGGCCTCGAGCGCCTGCGCGTAGATCTCGGCGATGATCTCGTTGGAGTAGTACGCCTGCGAGCCGACGACGATCGTGCCGTCGGAGGCTCCGGCGCTTGCACCGGAGCCGTCGTCGAGCGGATTGCTGGATGCGCAGCCGGCGAGGGCGAGCGCGGCGACGGCGATGCCGGCGATACCGGCGAGGCCCTTCCGGGTTCGTGCTGTGAACATGGGATTCCTCTTTCGTGGTGTGGTGCTGTGTGGGTGGGAGGTCGATGGGGCCGCTCAGGAGCCGGCGTCGGCGCCGACCGGCACCGGAGCCCGACGACGGCGGGTCGATGATCTCGCCTCGGAGCCGGACGCGGATGCGGCCACGCGCACGCCTCGTGCGACGACGGCGTGCTGCAGCAGGGCGAACAGCCCGTCGAGGATGAGGGCCAGCGCGGCGACCAGGATGGCGCCGCCGATCACGATGTCCAGCCGGCGCAGCGGCAGGCCTGCGATGATGTACTGCCCGAGGCCGCCGAGCCCGATGTAGGCGGCGATGGTGACGGTGGCCACGACCTGCAGCGTCGCGGCGCGGATGCCGCCGACCAGGAGCGGCAGCCCGAGCGGCACCTCGATTCGCCAGAGGATCTGCCATTCGGTCATGCCCATCGACCGGCCGGCGTCGATGACGCGCTTGTCGATCGCCTCGAACCCGGTGTAGGCACCGGCCAGCAGCGAGGGGATGGCGAGGATCACGAACGTGATCACCGCCGCCTCGGGCTTGAGGAGCACGCCCATCAGCAGGACGAGCAGGATCAGCAGACCGAAGGACGGGATCGCCCGTGCGGCGCCGGAGACGGCGACCGCGATCTCTCTGCCCTTGCCCGTGTGCCCGATGTACCAGCCGGCGGGGATCGCGATGATCGCGGCGATCAGGACCGAGACCGCGGTGTAGAGGAGCTGCTGGAGGATCGCGACGGGGATCGAGTCGAAACTGCCGGTGTCGCCGCTGAGGATCCAGGCGAACGCGTCGATGAAGAGGTTCATGCGCGCGCCCCCACCGGAATGGCCGCGGTGCGCTGGGCCTTGGTCTTGGGCACGCGCCGCGTCCAGGGCAGCAGCATGCGCCCGATCAGGATCAGGATCAGGTCGATGACGAGCGCGAGCAGCACGACCGCCACGACGCCGGCGAGCACCTCGGGGATGATCCGCCGCTGCGAGCCGTTCGTGAAGAGATAGCCGAGGTTGGTGATGCCGACCAGGATCCCCACCGTGGCGAGGGAGATCGTGCTCGCCGCGGTGACGCGGAGCCCCGCGAGGATGACCGGCCCTGCCAGCGGGAACTCCACCGCCCAGAAGCGCCGGAACGATCCATAGCCGATCGCGGTGGAGGCCTGGCGCACACCGGGGTCGACGGAGTCGAGCCCGTCGGCGACGGAGCGCACGAGGATCGCGATCGCGTAGATGGTCAGCGCCACGATCAGATTGGTCTCGCTCGTGAAGGAGTACCAGCCGGTGGCGGCGGGCACGATGATCAGCAGCGCGAGGGACGGGATCGTGTACAGCAGCCCGGTGATGGTGATGACGCTGCTGCGCACCAGCCGGTATCGCCACGCGATCCACCCGAGCGGGACGGAGATGACGAACCCGATCACGAGCGCGATCACGCTCTGTCGCAGGTGGATGAGCGTCAGTTCCCCGATCAGGCCGAGGTTGTCGATCACCCAGTTCACGGGCTGGACTCCTCCACGAGCGCACCCTGCGTGCGACCGTCGCCGTCGATCACGACGGTGCCGTGGTCGGTCTTCTTCAGGCGGAGGGCGCGCTTGCCCTTGTCCACGCCGATGAAGCTCGCCACGAAGTCATCGGCCGGGTTCTCGAGGATCTCGCTCGGGCTGCCCACCTGCGCGATCTGCGCGCCCTTCTGCAGGATGACGACCTGGTCGCCGAGCAGGAACGCCTCGTCGATGTCGTGGGTGACGAACACAACGGTCTTGCCGAGTTCGCGCTGCAGGCGGATGAGCTCCTGCTGAAGGTCGGCGCGAACGATCGGGTCGACGGCGCCGAAGGGCTCGTCCATCAGCAGGATGTTCGGGTCGGCGGCAAGGCCCCGGGCGACCCCCACCCGCTGCTGCTGGCCGCCGGAGAGCTGGCTGGGATAGCGATCGGCCATCGCCGGATCCAACCCGACCGTCGCCATCAGCTCGAGGGCGCGCTCGCGGGCGACCTTGCGCTTGGTCCCCTGCAGCACCGGGACGGTGGCGATGTTCTCGGCCACCGTGAAGTGCGGCATGAGACCGGAGTTCTGCATGACGTACCCGATGCGGCGACGAAGCCCCACCGCGTCCTCGTCGAGGATGCTGTCGCCGTCGATCTCGATGACACCTGCGGTCGGCTCGACCATGCGGTTGATCATCCGGAGCAGCGTGGTCTTGCCGCAGCCGGAGGATCCGACGAACACGGTCGTCTTGCGCGACGGGATGACGAGGTCGAAATCCCCCACCGCGCGCGTGCCGTCGGGGAATTCCTTCGTCACGGATCGGAATTCGATCATGCGAAACACTCGATCATGAGCCAGCGGTCCGTTTCATCGGTAGGCAGGAGCATGATGTCTCCTCGGGCGGTGCACCGAGCCTATTGCGCACCGCCGACACCGGGGCCGGGTTGCCCCGGCACGTGTCCGCGTGTTACGGAGCGGCCGGGCCCGCGGCGCCGGATCTAATCGACGACCTGGACTTCTTTCCAGAACGCGACATAGCCCGAGAAGTCCTTGCCGACACGCTCGAACGCCGTCGGGTAGGGGTGCGGGTAGGACCACGCGCGGTCCGGCAGGGGGTCCTGGCCGTCGACGGTCACGGTGAAGTACTGGCACTCGCCCTTCCACGGGCAGGTGTAGGGCGTGGGGCTCTCGGAGAGGAAGCTCTCGTTCACGCTCGCCGGCGGGAAGTACCAGTTGCCTTCGATCCGGATCAGATCGTCGTCGTTCGCTTCTGCGATGACCGTGTCACCGAGCACTGCCTTCATGGCTTCTCCTTCGAGGAATCGACACACGAGGTGCGTCCTCCGAGCGTATAAGACCGGGGGGAGCCGAGGGCCGCCGCTGCGGTGGTCAGCGCACCCGCGCCCCGTGGACGGGACCGTGGACGTGCAGGGCCTCGTACCCCGCCGCAGACAGCACGACCTGCAGCTCCAGCGCCGATTCGGGGTCCTCGGCGAGGAAGGCCAGCGTGGGACCGGATCCGGACACCATCCCGGCCAGCGCCCCGGCGCGCTCGCCGACCTCGAGCGTCTCGCGCAATTCGGGTCGCAGCGACAGCGCGGCGACCTGCAGATCGTTGCGGGTGTGCTCGGCAAGGGCCGTCGGGTCGCCGGCGCGCAGCGCCTGCAGCACGGCGACATCCACCGCGGGCGGGCGCGGGGCGCGGACGAGGCCGGACTCGGCGCGCAGCGCGTCGAGGTGCCGGTACACGTCCGGGGTGGACAGTCCCGCACCCGACGGGACCACCACCCAGTCGAACCGCCCCTTGGCCAGTGCCGGCGACAGCTCGTCGCCGCGTCCGGTTCCGATCGCGGTGCCGCCCATCAGCGAGAAGGGCACATCGGCCCCCAGCCGCGCGGCAAGATGCTGCAGCTCCGCCATCCCGAGCTCGGCCCCCCAGAGCGCGTCGCATGCGACAAGGGCGGCCGCGGCATCCGCAGATCCCCCTCCCATGCCGCCGGCGACGGGCACCTGCTTCACGATCTCCAGGTGCACGCCGCCCTCGTAGCCGATCTGTGCGGCCACGAGGCGCGCCGCGCGCAGCGCGAGATTCCGGTCATCGGCCGGCACTCCGGAGACGTCGACGGTTCCCGAGACGGAGACGGAGAAGTCGGATGCCGGCTCCGCCCAGACATCCTCGTACAGCGAGACCGCCTGGTATGCCGACGCGACGTCGTGATAGCCGTCGTCCTGCACGTCGCCGACCTCGAAGAACAGGTTCAGCTTGCCCGGCGCTCGCACGCGGACGCGATCGATGGCGACGGAGGAGCTCACGTCGTCGCCGACGCCGCCCACAGATCGACGTCGATGCCGTCGGACAGCGCGTCGATCCGCTCCAGCTCCTCGGTGCTGAAGACGGGGCCGTTCAAGGCCGCGAGATTCTCGTCGAGCTGGGCCGGACGCGATGCGCCGATCAGCGCCGAGGTGACCACGGGGTCGCGCAGCACCCACTGCAACGACATCTGCGCCAGCGACTGACCGCGCTCCTTGGCGATGACATCGAGGCTGCGCAGCTTCGCCCGGCCGCCCTCGGAAAGCTGGCGGTCCGGCAGCGACCCGCGCTGCTGCGCGCGGACGGCCGGGCCGTCACCCAGGTACTTGTCCGTGAGAAGTCCCTGCGCGAGCGGTGTGAAGGCGATCGCCCCCATGCCCTCCTGACGCAGGACCTCGGTCAGACCGTCTTCGACCCAGCGGTTCAGGATCGAGTACGCGGGCTGGTGGATCACCAGCGGGGTGCCGAGGGATCGCGCGACCGCCGCCGCGAGAGCGGTGCGCTCGGCGCTGTACGACGAGATCCCGACGTAGAGGGCCTTGCCCTGCCGCACCAGGGTGTCCAGGGCGCCGACGGTCTCTTCGATCGGGGTGTCCGCATCCACGCGGTGGGAGTAGAAGATGTCGACGTGATCCAGCCCCATCCGCGTCAGCGACTGCTCGGCGCTGGCGAGCAGGTACTTGCGCGTGCCGCCGTCGCCGTACGGCCCGTGCCACATGTCGTAGCCCGCCTTCGACGAGATGATCAGCTCATCGCGATATGGAGCGAAGTCCTCGCGCATCATGCGACCGAAGTTCGTCTCGGCCGAACCGTACGGCGGGCCGTAGTTGTTGGCGAGGTCGAAGTGGGTGATGCCGCTGTCGAACGCGTGCCGGAGCAATGCGCGCTGGTTGTCGAAGGGGATGTTGTCGCCGAAGTTCCACCACAGGCCGAGTGAGATCGGCGGCAGCCGCAGACCGGACTGCCCGACGCGCGGATAGTCGATGTGGTCGTAGCGGTCCTCGGCGGCGGCGTATGGTCGGTTCAGGTCTCCCCCGCGGGAGCGGAAGCGCTCGGTGTCGGTCACCGCTCCAGGCTATCGGCGCCGCGGGTCCGATGGCGGTCGTGCCCCGACGCGCGGCGATGCACCCGCACACAGCGTCTGTCAAGCTACGGCCACGAAACATGCCCGTCATGGAAGATGCCTAAGTTAGCTGGACCGGCCGCGGATGCTCCGCTCGCGCCGGGAACCTGGAGGTTGCCCATGACCGCTCTTTCCGCACTCCCTCCGCAGGAGCACGCCTGGTCACGACTGCTCGAGCGCCCCGATGTGGTGATCGACCGCGGCATCCTGCACATCGTCCACGACGACGTGACGCCGACGCAGGCCCGTGAGGCCGACCTGCTGCTCATCGCCGACGCCCTCGAGGGGGCAGGCGTCGCGGTCACCCTCATCCGCCACGACCGCGCGGTCCCCGCCCTGGTCGTGGACATCGACGACCGGGATGCCGCCTACGCCGCACTCGGCGCGCTCAGCGAACGCGAGCCCCTCTACGTCAAGTCGAAGGGCGCCGCGGCGATCCTCGCCGCTGACGCAGCGCACGCGCCCGGCGATGCCCCCACCGCGATCCGCGCCTACCGCCCGCGCGTCACCGCCAACGGAAGTCGACGCTACGGACCTGCGCTGGGCGTGCGGATCGAGTTCTGGTGTTTCGGGGAGGAACTGACCGAAGCACCGTCGGACAATGCGTTCACCCGCCGGCACACGGCGACGACCGACCTCGCCCCGGCGACGGTGACGCGCCACGGCCGATCGTGGACGACGTTCTCCGGCATGTTCGAGCCCCAGCCGCACGAGGTCACCCACGACGTGGATGTCGTCTTCTCGTGGGTGGACGGCTCCTCGAGCGAGTTCCAGCGGCAGCGCGCCGCACAGCTCGAGGGGTATGTGGTCGGCGCGGGCGACGACGGCCCCGCCCGCTACCGGCACGTCGACGAGCTGAGATACGCGCTGCGCAGCGTGCACATGTACGCACCGTGGGTGCGCCGCATCTTCATCGCGACCGACTCACCCGCCCCGGCGTGGCTGAGCGAGCACCCGAAGGTGACGATCGTGCGCAGCGAGGAGTTCTTCGCCGACACGTCGGTGCTGCCGATCCACAACTCGCATGCCGTCGAGGCGCAGCTGCACCGGATCCCCGGGCTCGCCGAGCACTTCCTGTACTCCAATGACGACATGTTCTTCGGTCGGCTCGTCGAGCCCGAGATGTTCTTCACACCGGCGGGCATCACGAAGTTCGTGGAGTGCGAGGTGCGCATCGGCGCCGGCGAGCCGGCCGCGCACCGCAGCGGTCACGACAACGCGCTGCGGGTCAACCGTGATCTGCTGCGCGGTCGTTTCGGGCGCACGATCGTCCGAGACCTCGAGCACTGCGCGACGCCGCTGCGTCGCAGCGTCCTGGAGGAGCTCGAGACCGCGTTCCCCGACGATTTCGCCCGCACCGCGGCATCCCGCTTCCGCTCCGCGACCGACATCTCGGTCACCAACAGCCTCTACCACTACTACGCGCTGATGACGGGCCGTGCGATCGCCACCCGGTCGCCGAACGTGCGCTACGTGCAGACCACGCTCGCCGCGTCGCTGCGGCGCATGGAGCGGCTCGCCGAGCGGACCGACATCGACATGTTCTGCCTGAACGACGGCGGCGAGGCCGAGGTGCCCGAGGAGCTGCGCGTGCGGACCCTGCGCGCGATGCTCGAGCGGATGTACCCCGTGCGCGCACCGTGGGAGAAAGACGAGATCAGCGCAGCACGGCGATCGGCTCGGTCGGCGCATCCTTCCGCGGGGCGCTGAGGCCCGGCACCGGAGGAAAGACGCCGGCGGCGTCCAGGCGGCGGCGGGCCTCCACCGCATCGATGTGCTCGAGGGTGCGCGGGGCATCGACCGAGACCACCGAATGGACCACGGTCTCGTCGTAGACGTGTACGAGATTGAACGCCTGCGCGCCGTCCTGCGGCCTCGTGCCGCCGGCGGGCACGGTGAGGTCCTGCGCGTAGCAGGTCGATGAGGCGACCGAGACGGGAATGCCGGCGAAGGTCGCGAACGTCGAATAGTGCAGGTGCCCGGCGATGATGGCGCGCACGTCCGACCCGCGCAGCACCTCGGCGAGACGGCGCTGATCGCGCAGTTCGACGCTGGCCGCCAGGGGCAGCACGCTCGGAACGGGCGGATGGTGCATCGCGAGGATGGTACCGAGGGGCGCCGGGGTCGACAGGACATCGGCGAGCCAGGCGAGCTGGGTGTCGCGGACTTCCCCGTGGTGGAAGCCCGGCACGCTGGAATCGAGGGTCACCAGGCGAAGACCGTCGAGCTCGTCGACGCGGTCGATGGGCGCCGAGGCGTCGGCATCCTGCTCGTCGAGCAGCGTCCGGCGGAAGCCGGCGCGGTCGTCGTGGTTGCCCATGACCCAGAACACGCGGCTCCCCAGGCGCGCGGCGAACGGCTCGACGATCTCGCGGAGCTGCGCGTAGGCGTCCTCCTCGCCGAGGTCGACCAGATCGCCGGTGAAGACGATGCCGTCCGGTTGGATGCCGGATGCCTCGATCACGGCGATCGCGCGCTCCAGCCGCTCCGCGCCGTCGAGCACATCGAAGATGCGCGAACCGGCCGCGCGCAGATGCGTGTCACTGAGGTGGAGCAGGACCCGCTCGGGATCCGGATATTCTGCCTCGCGCACGAAGACTCCTCATCAGCAGCGCTTGATCGCCTCGCGCCAGCCTGGCGGAGTCAGGCAAATGTTACGGGCATGTTTCGTGAATACCTGGAGAACAGGCTGTGTTCGCGCAATGAATCGTCATCCGAGGACGGCGGCGATGCGCTGGAAATCGTCGATCGACAGCTCTTCGCCACGCGCGGTGGGCGCCACGCCCGCCTGCTCCAGAATCGCGGATGCCTCGGCCGACGACCCGCCAAGGACGCCGGACAGCGCCTGACGGAGCATCTTGCGGCGCTGCTGGAACGCGGCATCCACGATGCGGAACGTCGCGAGTCGCTCCTGCTCACTGCCGCGGCGCTCCGCGGCGCGCGAGAATGCCACGAGGACCGAGTCGACGTTCGGGACGGGCCAGAACACCTGTCGCGAGACCGTTCCGGCCAGGCGCCACGGTCCGTACCAGGCGGCCTTCGCGCTGGGGGCGCCGTATGTCTTGGAACCCGGCGGCGCGGCCAGGCGCTCCCCGACCTCGGCCTGCACCATCACCACGCCGCGCTGGATCGACTCGAAGTGCTCCAGGAAGTGCAGCAGCACCGGCACCGAGACGTTGTAGGGCAGATTCGCCACCAGGACGGTGGGCTCCCCCGCCAGTTCGGTCACCCGCAGCGCGTCCGCGTCGACGACGGTCAGCGCGTCCTCGGCGACCCCGTGGGCTTCGGCCGTGCGAGGCAGCCGCTCGGCGAGGCGGTGATCGATCTCCACTGCGGTGACGCTCGCGCCGGTCTCCAGGATCGCCAGCGTCAATGACCCGAGACCAGGACCGACCTCCACCACACGCTCGCCGGCACGCACGCCTGCGACGTTCACGATCTTGCGCACGGTGTTCGCGTCGACGACGAAATTCTGCCCGAGCTTCTTGGTGGGGGTCACGTCGAGTTCGGCGGCGAGCGCGCGGATCTCGTTCGCGCCGAGCAGGTTCACGGGCATGCGTTCACTGTAACGACCCGCGGCACAAGGCCTGTCACTCGAGGTTCGGCGTCGCTATGGTTGCGCCATGACTGATGCCGGCTCGATACCCACAGGCTCCTTCACCCTCCGCGGGCCCTATGGGCGACGAGCCATCGGCCTGTCCGTGGCGGCCGCCGTCGGCGGCTTCCTGTTCGGCTTCGACTCCTCGGTGATCAACGGCGCCGTCGATTCGATCCAGGCCAACTTCGAGCTGAACGCCGTCATCACCGGGTTCGTCGTCGCCGTCGCGCTGCTGGGCTGCGCGGTCGGCGCCATCATCGCCGGCAACCTCTCGGACCGGTGGGGACGCCTTCGGGTCATGCTCCTGGGCGCGATCATGTTCTTCGTCAGCTCGGTCGGCTCCGCATTCACCTTCAGCGTTGCCGACCTCATCCTCTGGCGCGTCATCGGCGGTCTCGGCATCGGCATCGCCTCCGTGGTCGCCCCGGCCTACATCGCCGAGATCGCGCCGCGCCAGATCCGCGGCGGCCTGGCATCCCTCCAGCAGCTGGCGATCACCCTGGGCATCTTCGCCGCCCTCCTCAGCGACGCCCTCTTCGCGTGGGGCGCGGGCGGCGCATCCGAGCCGTTCTGGTTCGGCCTCGAGGCGTGGCGCTGGATGTTCCTGGTCGGCGTCGTGCCTGCCGCCGTCTACGGCATCCTGTCCTTCACCGTCCCGGAGTCTCCGCGGTATCTGATCTCGAAGGGCCGGAACGACGAGGCGAGGGAGATCTTCGCCAGGCTGGTGCCGCCCGCCGATCTCGATCAGACGATGACCGAGCTGACGAACGCGATCGAGTTCGACAAGAAGACGCAGGGTGTCAGCCTTCGAGGACCTGTGCTCGGACTCCAGGGCATCGTCTGGACCGGCATCATCCTGTCGGTGTTCCAGCAGTTCGTCGGCATCAACGTGATCTTCTACTACTCCACGACACTGTGGCAGTCCGTCGGCTTCCCGGAGAGCGCATCGCTCGGCATCAGCGTCGTCACCTCCATCACGAACGTGCTCGTGACCCTGATCGCGATCTTCCTCGTCGACCGCGTGGGTCGGAAGCCGATCCTGTTGACCGGCTCGGTGATGATGGCGGTGTCGCTGGCGCTGATGGCGGTGTCGTTCATGTTCTCCACGACCGACGCCGACGGCGCCGTGACCCTCGACGCACCCTGGGGTCCGATCGCCCTGGTCGCCGCCAATATCTTCGTCATCGGCTTCGGCGCATCATGGGGACCGCTCGTATGGGTACTGCTGGGCGAGATCTTCCCGAGCCGCATCCGCGGGAAGGCGCTCGGCGTCGCCGCCGGCGCCCAGTGGATCGCGAACTTCCTCATCACGGTCAGCTTCCCCGCGATGTCCAGCTGGTCGCTGCCCCTCACCTACGGCATGTACGCGACGTTCGCGGCGCTGTCGTTCTTCTACGTGCTCTTCAAGATCCCCGAGACCAAAGGTATGGAACTGGAGAAGACCGAGACGCTCTTCCACAAGCCCGCCAAGACGACGACGTAGTCGGATGCCGGGCTGGCCTTCGACGGCGGCTTCCATGTCCTGGGTCGCCGCAGACGCCGGCCCTCCAGTTCGCAGCGCGTGACGGTCCTCAGAAGGGTGCGGGTTCGGGGCTTGGGGTGAAGATGACGCGTGGCGGTTCGTCGACGTGTCTTCGTCCGCCGGGGGTGGTCCATTCGATTCGTCCGCCGCTCAGTTGTTTCGCAGTCCAGTCGGTTTCGGTCTTCATGGTGTGGTGTCGCACACACAGGCAGGCGAGATTGCGGATACAGGTTGCCCCGCCGTCGTGGTACTCGTCGTTGTGGTCGATCTGGCAGCGTCTGGCGGGTCGGCGGCATCCGGGGAACCGGCAGTGCTGGTCGCGGGCGTGCAGGAACCGGCGTTGCCGGGGCGTCGGCTTGTACCGGTCCACGGTGAGCACGACCGCGTTGACCGGGTCGTACATGACTCGATCCCACACGCGTGTCATCCCTGCGAGTCGTTGGGCGGCATCGGGGTCGATGGGTGCTTTCCCGTCGATCTCCGCACCCCCCTCGGTGACACCGGTCAGCGTCGTGAGGGGCATGGTGATCTGCACCTGCGCACGAATCGCACCGAGCCCGCCGGCAAACTCGTCCAGAGTGGGGTCGATCGCCGGGGACCCTGTCAAAATGAGGTCGATGATCAGGTCGGCGCGGATCTGATCGATCGTCCGGTCATCGAAGTCGGCTTCGGGATCGGTGGCGTCGAGGTCGGGAACACCGCCGGCATCGGCATCGATGTTCGTTTCTGCCCCAGAAGCCTCAGCAGCGCGGGCAGCCTCGGCCGCTTCGCGACGGCAAGCGAGGTCGACGTTCTTGATGGCCTCGGCTTGCTGGGTGATGCGGTCCAACACCGCGTGCGCGTAGACGGTGGGGACCATGAGGATGATCTGCGACATCGCATTGTCGAGATCCACGATCGTGATGGACCGTTCATCGGCGGCGTCCTCATGCCGTTCCTTCATCGTCCGCGGGTCCAGCTTCTCCGCCAGCTGCCGCGCATACGCCCGGGTGCGTCCCACGGTTTCCGCTTCCGCCCACTCGAGCACCACCGTCTCGAACGCGGCCCGCACCTCCGCATCCTCGAGCACGGCGCCGAGGTCGAGAATCACGTCGGCGTGCTGCTTCGTGATCCGCCCACCCTCCAACGCTGCAACGCTGGCGGGAAACAGGGTTCACCAGCCGCCACGCATCATGCATCCGGGTCTGCACAGTCCGGTCGTTCAGATGTGTTTCGACACTGATCTGGGAGGCGATGCACCACAACGGCATGTCACGTCTTCGGGAACTCGCCGACCCGATCCGCGCCGTCTGTTCTTGCGCCAGATCCCACGCCTCCGCGAGACGACGCAGCATCCGTGATTCATCGCCCGCGATCCTCGACCGGATCGCCGCACAATCATCCGCGATCGCATCGACCAATGCGTTCTCACGAAGGAACCGCTCCTGCTCGTCGTCCACAGCGCCCCTCGAAACCTCGACGACCCAACCCGGGAGAGGGCTGGTGTCGATCTCCGGGGCACTCGGTGATCGATGAGCACACCATCCCAGAAGCCTCGGACATCGCCGCCGGCGCTGCCCAGACGCGGTGCCGCGACGGGATCCTCCGCTCTCGATACCACTCGAGCGGCAGTATGCAATCTGCTAACCGAAACGACACGACCTGCGAGATGAGCAATCACCTCAACCCATAAACTCGCACCATGACGAACAACAAGCCCGCACACGAGAAGGTCCGCGAAGAGCGCGAAGACGCCCAGAAGGAGAAGGACCGTCTCGAAGCGGAGGAGCAGAAGCGCCTCGACGACGAAGACCGTCCGGAGTAGCTGATTCCGCGTCCCGCCCTTCTCTTAGGATGGCGGGATGCCTTCGCTCGGCGATCTGATCGCACCACGCCGCCTGGGCATCGACTTCCGCTGGCTGCTCGCGTCATCGTGGACGAGCAACCTCGGCGACGGGATCGCCCTCTCCGCGGCGCCGCTGCTGATCGCCTCGCTCACGTCCTCCCCACTGCTGGTGGCGGCGGGCGCGATGATGCAGTTCCTGCCGTGGCTGCTGTTCGGCTTGATCGCCGGCTCGATCGCCGATCACCACGACCGCCGCCGGCTGGTGATGCTCGCCAACGGATCCCGAGCGGTCA
Organism: Microbacterium pygmaeum; assembly: GCF_900100885.1. Classification (NCBI taxonomy): domain Bacteria; kingdom Bacillati; phylum Actinomycetota; class Actinomycetes; order Micrococcales; family Microbacteriaceae; genus Microbacterium; species Microbacterium pygmaeum. Next base: position 1,996,582 of record NZ_LT629692.1, on the reverse strand, counting down.
TCGTCCTCGGTCTGGTCGTGTTCCTGCTGACCGGGCAGGTGACGGTGTGGATCGTGCTGGCGACGGCATTCCTGTACGGCACGGCCGAGGTCTTCGCCGATACGGCCGGCAGCACGCTGCTGCCGATGCTCGTCAAGCCGGCCGACCTCGGCATCGGCAACGCGCGACTGCAGGCGGGGTTCCTCGTCGGCAATCAGCTCGCGGGACCGCCGCTGGGCGCATTCCTCTTCGCGATCGGCTCGTTCTGGCCCTTCGTCGTGCAGATCGTCTGCGTGAGCCTCGCGGTCGTGCTGATCTCGCGGATCGCGCGCACGCCGATCCCACCCCGCGAGGACCCGGCGGGCGGCGCGAAGGTCCATCCGATCCGCGAGGGTCTTCGATGGCTGCGAGGCAACGCGCCGGTGCGCACGCTGGTGCTCATCATCCTGGTCTTCAACATCACCTGGGCGGCACCCTGGGGCATCCTCGTGCTCTACGCCACCGAGCATCTGCAGATGGGCCCGGTCGGCTACGGTGCGCTCACGACCGCATCGGCCCTGGGCGGTCTGATCGGGATCGGGTCCTTCGGCTGGCTCGAGAAGCACGTGTCGTTTGCGACGCTGATGCGCGTCTGCCTCTCGCTCGAAGTGCTCATGCACCTCGCGTTCGCGCTGACGACGAGCCCCGTGGTGGCCTTCGTCATCATGTTCGGCTTCGGCGCGTACGCCTTCGTCTGGGGCACGATCTCGACCACCGTCCGGCAGCGGCTCGTGCCGATGCAGCTGCAGGGGCGTATCGCCTCGGTCAACATGGTCGGCGTCTTCGGCGGGCTCGTGATCGGCCAGCTGATCGGCGGGCTTCTGGCTCAGGCGTGGGGCCTCACCGCGCCATGGTGGTTCGCCTTCGCGGGATCCGCGATCACGTTGGCTCTCGTGTGGCGGTCGATCTCGCACATCGCGGCCGCTCCCCCGGCCCTCGAGGCGGATCAGTCCTCGAAGGAGCCGTAGACCTCGAGCGTGTTCGCGGCCAGCTGGGCGCACAGCTCTTCGAGCCCGACCTCCAGCTGCACCGCCATGAACCGCACCGTCACCGGGATCAGGTACGGAGCGTTCGGCCGACCGCGGTGCGGGGTGGGCGTGAGGAACGGGGCATCCGTCTCCACGAGGATGCGCTCGCGCGGCGTCACCTTCAGCGCGTCGCGCAGATTCTGCGCGTTCTTGAAGGTCACATTGCCGGCGAACGAGAGGTAGTAGCCGCGCTTCGCGGCGATCTCGGCCATGGCGGCGTCGCCGGAGAAGCAGTGGAACACCGTGCGGTCGGGCGCCCCGACCCGCTCGAGGGTCTCCAGGACCGCGTCGTGCGCATCGCGGTCGTGGATCTGCATGGCGAGATCGTGCTTCTTGGCCAGGGCGATATGCGCCTCGAAGCTCTCGTGCTGCGCGGGGATGCCGTCCGCCTCGGTGCGGAAGAAGTCCAGCCCGGTCTCGCCGATGGCCCGCACGCGCGGCTGTGCCGCCAGCTCGTCGATGACGGCGATCGCCGCGTCGAGCGTCCCGGCGTCGCGGTAGGCGGGCGCCTCGTTCGGATGGATGGCGACGGCCGCGAGGACGCGTGGATCGGATGCCGCGGCCCAGGCCGACCAACGGCTCGAATCGATGTCGCCGCCGGCCTGCACGACGCCCATCACGCCGACCTCGCCCGCACGGTCGAGCTGCTCGCGAAGGCTCAGTCCCCCGGTGCCCGAGCCCGTCGACGGACCGTCGGCGATCTCGAGATGGCAGTGGTTGTCGTAGACGGGGACCGGGAGCGGCTCGGGGGCGTCCGGCCACTGCACGTCGCGGCGGCCCTCCTGGGTGCGCTCGCGGACGTAATTGCTGGGGTCGGTCATGCCGACTGTTCGACGCGAGGGAACAACGGCGCCAGGGCGTTCACGCTCGAACCGGGCCGGAGGATGCCCCAGGTGCCCGCCTCGCGCAGCGGCTGGTCCTGCAGCCGGCCGAGCGCATCGGCGGCACCCAGTGCCACCCAGAGCTTCTCGGTGGCGACCGGCATCACCGGCGACAGCAGCACCGCGAGCGCGCGCAGGCCCTCCGCCGCCGTGTACAGCACCGTGCCGAGGCGGCCGCGCTGCGCGTCGTCCTTCGCGAGCGCCCACGGCTCGTTCTCGGTGATGTAGCCGTTGAGTGCATCGACGATCGTCCAGATGGCGTCGATCGCCTCGTCGATGCGGAACCGCTCGATGGCCGCGTCTGCGGAGGTCGAGGCATCCGCCACGATCTGCTGGATCCTGAGGTCGGCCTCGGTGTACTCGGCAGCCGGCGGGACGATCCCCTCGAAGTAGCGCTCGATCATCGCCGTGGTGCGCGAGGCGAGGTTGCCGAAGCCGTTCGCCAACTCGGCTTGATACCGCGCTGCGAGGTCTTCCCAGGAGAACGATCCGTCCTGGCCGAAGGCGATCGCCGAGAGGAAGTAAAACCGGTACGCGTCCGACCCGAACACGTCGGTGATCTCGCTGGGCGCGATACCGGTGAGCTTCGACTTCGACATCTTCTCGCCGCCGACCAGCAGCCAGCCGTGCGCGAAGACACCGCGGGGCACCTCGACGCCGGCGGCGAGCAGCATGGCCGGCCAGATGACGGCGTGGAAGCGCAGGATGTCCTTGCCGACCACGTGATACGCGGGCCAGCGGCGGGCGAACTCCTCGGGGTCGCTGCCGTAGCCGACCGCGGTCGCGTAGTTGAGCAGTGCGTCCACCCACACGTAGATGACGTGCGATTCGTCCCACGGGACCGTGATGCCCCAGTCGAAGGTCGACCGCGAGATCGAGAGGTCCTTGAGGCCGTTCTTCACGAAGGACACGACCTCGTTGCGCGCCGACTCGGGCCGGATGAAGTCCGGCACCCTCCGGTAGAGCGCGAGGAGCTGATCCTGGAACTCGCTGAGTTTGAAGAAGTAGTTCTTCTCCTGCAGCAATTCCAGTGGCTTCGAGTGGATCGCGCAGACCTTCAGGCCCTCGAACGCTCCTGCGCCATCGACGATCTCGGACTCGGTCTTGAACTCCTCGCACCCCACGCAGTACAACGCCTCGAACTCGCCGGCATAGATGTAGCCGCGGTCGTAGATCGCCTGCACGAACTGCTTGACCCGGTCCTCGTGGCGAGGCTGCGTGGTGCGGATGAAGTCGTCGTTGGCGACATCGAGAGTCTCCAGCAGCGGGAACCACTCCTGCGAGACCAGCTTGTCGACCCACTCCTGAGGGGTCGAGCCGTTGGCGGCGGCGGCCCGCATCATCTTCTGGCCGTGCTCATCCGTACCGGTCAGCATCCAAGTGTCATCGCCGGCCTGACGGTGCCAGCGCGCGAGCGCGTCCACCGCCACTGTCGTGTATCCGTGGCCGATGTGCGGGACGTCGCTCGGGTAGTAGATCGGCGTCGTGATGTAGAAGGATTCGCCGGTAGGCATACCCTCGATTCTAGATCGCGCGGATGCCGCGGCTCGGCCGTGTGACGGGTGCGAGCGCGGCGGATCAGGCGCTCTCGCGCACGACGAGGGTCGTCGGCAGGACGACCGCTTCCCGCGGTATCCCGCGGATCACATCCAAGAGCATCTCCACCATCTTGGAGCTGATCTCCGGCCACGGCTGTCGCATCGTGGTCAACGGCGGGTCGTGTGTTGCGGCCAGGCCCGAGTCGTCGAAACCCGCGACGGCGATGTCCTGCGGCACGCGCCTGCCCAGCTTGCGCGCGGCCGCGATCGCCCCGACCGCCATGACATCGGATGCCGCGAACACGGCGTCGATGTCCGGTGCGCGCTCGAGCAGGCGGGTCATCGCCGCCGCCCCCGCATCGGAGTCGTAGGTGTCCTGTTCGACGAGGTCGGGATCGAACAGCTCCCCCATCTCGGCTCGGAAGCCCTCGAGCCGGAACCGACCGCCGGGCGTGTCATCTGGCCCGGTGATGACCGCGATCCTGCGGTGACCGCGATCGAGGAGGTAGCGGGTCATCATCCGGGCCGACCCGTCCTCGTCCACCGACACCGTCGGCACGAAGGCGTGATCACCCAGCGGGATGCCGCTGCAGACGGTCGGAACGCCGGCGTCCACCAGCGAGGTCAGCAGGGTGTTGGACTCGTGGGACGAGATCAGCAGCACCCCGTCGACGTGACCGGCCCGGACGTAGTGCTCGATGTTCGCCTGCGCGGACTCGGTGTCGGCGACCAGCAGCACGAGCGTCATCGACCGCTCGGCGAGGGCTTGCGTGGCTCCGCGCAGCAGCAGGGCGAAGGTCGGATCCGAGAACAGCAGGTGCTGCGGCTCGGTGAGCAGGAACGCGAGCGAGTCCGAGCGTCCGGTGGCGAGGCTTCGGGCATGGTGATTGGTGGTGTACCCGGTGCGGGCGATCGCGGCGTCGACCGCGGTGCGGGCGTCGGGCGAGACCCAGTGTCCCCCGTTGATGACGCGCGACACCGTTCCCCGCGACACACCGGCTGCGGCCGCGACGTCGCGGATGGTGGGGCGCCGCTGGGGGGCATGCCCGATCGGGGAGGACTCATCCACGCGGGAACTCTAGCGGCTGCACGGGGCTGCGGTGCGCACATTCTGGGACCGGTCACAGTTCGATAACGAGGGTTCCCGCACCGACGCGGACCGATTTAGGGTGGGACGAACACCCCACTGGGACCGGTCACAGTCGCCCGCACGGTTCGGCGTCCCCGGTTCGACGACACCGAGGAATCCTTTTCATGACGTCAGCAGTTCCGTGGCCCGCGCTCGACGGGATCGCCTATGGCGGCGACTACAACCCCGAGCAGTGGTCGCGGGAAACCTGGCACGAGGACGTCGCCCTCATGCGCGAGGCGGGCGTCACGCTGGTCAGCGTCGGCATCTTCTCCTGGGCCCTCCTGGAGACCAGTAAAGGCGTGTTCGACTGGGAATGGCTCGACGAGGTGCTGGATCTTCTGCATGCGAACGGCGTCGCCGTCGATCTCGGAACGCCCACGGCGTCTCCCCCGGCATGGTTCTTCGCCGCGCATCCCGACGCCCGCGTCCTCACCCGGGACGGCGTCGCCCTGGGCTTCGGCTCCCGGGGCATGGCCTCGCACTCCTCGCCGGACTATCGGGCGGCCTCCGTGCGCATCGCGACCGAGCTCGCCCGGCGATACGCGCACCATCCCGCCGTCGTGCTGTGGCACGTGCACAACGAATACGGAACGCCCGTCGGGGAGGACTACTCCGCACACGCCGTGCGCGAGTGGCGGGCGTGGCTGAGGGAGCACTACGGCAGCCTGGACGAGCTGAACGCCGCCTGGGGGACGGCATTCTGGGGTCAGCACTATGGCGAGTGGGAGCACATCGGGGCGCCCGCGACCGCGGCATCCGTCGTCAATCCGGCCCAGCGACTTGACTACGCGCGATTCACCGACGTCCAGCTTCGCGCCTGCTTCATCGCCGAACGCGACGCGATCCGCGCCCATGCCGCTCAGCCGATCACCACGAACTTCATGGCCAATCAGCACAACGGCTGCGACCTGTGGGCGTGGGCGAAGGAAGTGGACATCGTCTCGGACGACCACTACCTGTGGGCAGCCGACGAAGACGCCGAGATCGGACTCGCGATCGCGGCCGACCTCTCCCGCTCGGTCGGCGGCGGCATGCCCTGGATCCTCATGGAGCATTCGACCTCGGCCGTGAACTGGCAGCCGCGCAACATCGCGAAGGTACCGGGAGAGATGGCCCGCAACTCCTTCTCGCACTTCGGTCGCGGAGCGGACGGCATCCTGTTCTTCCAGTGGCGCGCAGGCCGCTCGGGAGCCGAGAAGTTCCACTCGGCGATGCTCCCCCATGCCGGCGCGGACTCGCGCGTCTTCCGCGAGGTCGTGGACCTCGGCGCGAAACTCGGGCGGCTCGCAGAGGTGCGGGGCTCGCGCGTGCACGCAGACGTGGCGATCCTGTGGGACTTCGAATCGTTCTGGGCGCAGGGCCTGGAATGGCGGCCGTCCGACGACCTCGACAACCACGAGCGGATCCGCGCCTTCTACGAGCGCCTGTGGCGCGACAACATCACCGTGGACTTCGCCCTGCCCGGCCACGACCTCTCCGGCTACCGACTGGTCATCGCACCGGCGCAGTATCTCCTCTCCCGATCGGATGCCGCGAACCTGAACAGCTACGTGGAGCGCGGCGGCACTCTCGTGGTGTCGTTCTTCTCCGCCGTCGTCGACGAGAATGACGCCGTGCACGAGGGAGGCTTCCTCGCTCCACTCGCGGAGTCGCTGGGCGTGCGCGTCGAGGAGCACCTGCCGATGCGCGAGGGCGCGGTCGCCGATCTGCGCTTCGACGACGCGCTGCTCACGGCCGACGTCTGGCAGGAGGATCTCGTGATCGCGGGTGCGGAGACACGCGCGACGTATCTCGGCGGACCCGCCGCGGGCAAGCCCGCGATCACGCGGCATCAGCACGGCGACGGCGTGGGCTGGTACGTGAGCACTCGGCCGGATGCGCGATCGCTGGCGGTCCTCATGTCCCAGATCTACCGCGATGCGGGGATCTCCCCGGCGGATTCGCCCGAGGGGCTGGAGGTCGTCCGTCGTCACGGCGACGGGGTGGAGTACGTGGTCGCCATCAATCACTCCGAGACCGCGGTGGACATGCCGACGGCGGGGTTCGACCTGCTGACGCAGCAGGAGATCACCGACACCGCGACCTTGGCTGCAGGGCACGTCGCCGTCATCCGCAGCTCATCCGCGGACGAAGGGGGTGGTCACTGACCGCCACCCGCTCTGCGTGAGGACCACCGGTCCAGCGCAGTACTGCGATATCCGCCGTGGCCGACCGGCTGCGGCACCACACCGGTCGTAATGACGCGACTCCGCCGGAGCCGCGCATCGACCACCTCCGAGAGGAAGATCAATGCGCAAGATGGGAATCGGCGTCGTCGCACTCGCGTCGGCCGCTCTGCTGCTGTCCGGCTGCTCCGGTGGCTCGGCAGCACCCGACGCCACCGACGGCGGCGGCGACGCGGGCGGAGAACTCGTCATCTGGACCGATGAGAATCGCAAGCCCGCGATCGAAGCGGCTGCCGCCGCCTTCGAGGACGAGACCGGCACCAAGGTGACACTGGTGCAGAAGAACTTCGAGGACATGCGTGCGGACTTCATCGCGCAGGTCCCCACCGGCGAAGGCCCCGACATCACGATCGGCGCCCACGACTGGCTCGGCGCATTCGTCGCGGCCGGCGTCGTGGACACGATCGACCTCGGCGACAAGGCCGATTCCATCGAGCAGGTGGCGGTGGAGGCGATGACCTACGACGGTCAGCTCTACGCCCTCCCGTACGCGCTGGAAGCCGTCGCGCTCGTGCAGAACACCGACCTGGTCGGCCAGGACGCACCGGCGACCTGGGACGACGCGATCACCGCGGCGACCACCGCCGGCGCCGCGCGTCCGATCGTGATCAACACGGGCGGGCAGACCGGAGACGCCTACACGATGTACGGCTTCCAGACCTCGTTCGGCGCACCGGTGTTCGTGCAGGACGACTCCGGCTCGTACACCAGCGAGGTCGGCATGGGCGGAGCCGCCGGAGACGCATTCGCCACCTGGCTCGGTGCCAACGGAAGTGCCGGCACCGGCATCATCTCCACGACGGTGGACTACGACACGAACAACGAACTGTTCGCCTCGGGTCAGGCCGCGTACACAGTGCAGGGGCCGTGGGCCATCGAGGCGCTCACCGCTGACGGCGTGAACATCAAAGTGAACCCGATCCCCTCCGCCGGAGGAGAGACGGCCGCACCGTTCGTCGGCGTGCAGGGCTTCTACGTCAGCTCGGAGTCGGCCAACGCGCTTCTGGCGCAGGACTTCCTGGTCAACTACATCGCGACCGACGACGCCCAGAAGGCCCTCTACGAGGCAGACCCGCGCATCCCCGCGTGGAAGACGCTCGCCGAGGAGGTCTCCTCCGACCCGGTGATCGCCGGCTTCATCGCCTCCGCACAGAACGGCGTGCCGCAGCCCTCGATCCCCGAGATGGGCTCGGTCTGGGATCTCTGGAACGCCGCACAGGTCCAGATCATCGGCGGGGCCGACCCCGTGGCGACCTGGAACACGATGGTCGCCGACCTTCAGGCCGCGATCGGCTGATCGGACGCGCGGGGCGGTCCTCCGCCCCGCGCGCCCCTCCCCACGGATCAAGACAGGAGCAGGAGATGACGCTGCCCGGCAGCACGGTGGCGGGACCGCATTCCGGCGACGCACCACCCAGACAGAGCTCGACCTCACGCGGCGAATCGCACGCGCGCCGATGGCGTGGACCTGGGTGGGGGTTCCTGGTCAAGCTGGCGCTGATGGCGATCGTCAACGCCGTCAGTCTCCTCGCGATCGTCAGCGCGTTCCGCGCCGAGTCGTGGGTGATCTTCGGCGTGGCGGTCGTGCTGCTCCTGCTCGCCGACATCGTGTACTTCACGAAGAGGGCGCTCCCGCTGAAGTACCTCTTCCCCGGGCTCACGTTCCTCTTGATCTTCCAGGTGTTCATCTTCCTGTACACCGGCTACATCGCCTTCACCAACTACGGCACCGGGCACATCGGCACGCAGGAGCAGGCGGTCAATGCGGCGCTCACGCAGGGTGAGCGCCGGCTCGAGGACTCCCCGACCTATCCCCTCGCCGTGATCGAACGGGGCGGGGAGTACGGCTTCGCCATCGTCGAGGACGAGGACGTGCTGGCCGGCGACACGGACGAGCCGCTTGCGCAGGTGCGGGGCGCCGAGATCGGCGCGACCGGCGCTCCCGTCGCGGTGCCCGGCTGGAACGTCGTGGCCCGCAACCAGGTCCTCACCGATCCCGCGCTGCAGGAGATCATCACGAATCTGCGGGTCCCGGTCTCAGACGATCCGAACGACGGCTCGATCCGGACCCGAGAGGGTACGACGGGGGCGGTGTACGAGTCGACCCTGGTCTGGGACGAGTCCGCGCAGACCATCACCGACACCGCCAGCGGCACCGTCTACCGCGCGACCGACACCGGCAGCTTCGTCGCCGACGACGGGTCCGCTCTGCCCGCGGGCTGGTACGTCGGGGTCGGATTCGACAACTTCATCCAGATCTTCACCGACCCGAAGCTGCAGAGTGCGCTGGGGATCGTGACGCTGTGGACGTTCGCCTTCGCGCTGCTGTCCGTCGCCATCCCGTTCCTCATGGGCCTCATCGTCGCGATCATCTACAACGATCCGCGCGTGCGGGGGCGCAAGGTCCTGCGGACGCTGTTCATCCTGCCGTACGCATTTCCCGCGTTCATGTCGGCGCTGCTGTTCCGGGGGATGTTCAACGCGGAGTTCGGCGTGATCAACGACCTCTTCTTCTTCGGCGCCCAGATCAACTGGCTCGGTGATCCGTGGCTGGCGCGGATCGCCGTGCTGTGGGTGAACGTGTGGCTCACCTACCCGTACTTCTTCCTCGTGTGCACCGGTGCCCTCCAGTCACTGCCGAAGGACTCGCTCGAAGCGGCATCCATCGACGGAGCCGGGCGCTCGCGGCAGATGCGCTCGATCATCCTTCCGCTCGTCCTGGTCGCGACGGCGCCTCTGCTGATCTCATCCTTCGCCTTCAGCTTCAACAACTTCACGACGATCTACATGTTCAACAACGGCGGGCCGGCGATACCGGGCGCGCCGTTCGCGCTCGGCTACACCGACATCCTGATCTCCGCGATCTACCGCATCTCCGGCGTCGCCGGTGGCGCTGCGGACTTCGGACTGGCGAGCGCGCTGTCGATCCTCGTGTTCCTCGTCGTCGGACTCATCTCGGCGATCGCCTTCCGCCAGACCCGCAAGCTCGAGGAGTACCAGTGATGTCCACGCGCGCCGTCGCAGCACCGACGTCTCAGACCGCAGGACCGGCTTCCTCCCGCAGCGGCGCCAAACGCCGACGCTGGGTGCTCGAGGTCGGTTGGAAGTACCTCCTGGCGATCGTCATCATCTTCTACGCGGCCTTCCCGCTGGTCTACGTCGTCTCCGCATCCTTCAACCCGGGCGGGAACCTGTCGGCCGCGAACGCCCTGTTCAGCACGTTCGACCTCACGAACTACGCTGCGCTCGGACAGACCAGCTACTGGGCCTGGTACGGCAACACGCTCCTGATCGGAGGGGTCGCGGCGATCGGAGCCGTGCTGATGGGCGCGTCGGCCGCCTATGCGTTCTCGCGCTTCCGATTCGCGGGAAGACGGCTGAGTCTCACGTCGCTGCTGATCATCCAGATGTTCCCGCAGGCGCTCGCCTTCATCGCGATCTTCCTGCTGCTCCTGGCGCTCGGCGAGGTGGTGCCCGCGCTCGGCCTCAACTCCAAGATCGCGCTCATCTGCGTGTATCTCGGAGGCGCACTCGGGACCAACACCTTCCTCATGTACGGCTTCTTCAACACCATTCCGATGGAGTTGGACGAGTCGGCCAAGATCGACGGTGCGACCCACGCCCAGATCTTCTGGCGCCTCATCATGCCGCTCGTGACGCCGATCCTGGCCGTCGTCGCCCTCCTGGCCTTCATCGCGGCGTTCGGCGATTTCATCATCGCCCGTCTCGTCCTGGTCTCCCAGGACAACTGGACGTTGGCCGTCGGGATGTTCCAGTGGGTGTCCGACCAGCTCTCGTCCAACTGGGGCCTGTTCGCGGCGGGCGCGGTGCTGGCCGCCCTGCCCGTGCTGATCCTGTTCCTGTCGCTGCAGCGCTACATCGTGGGCGGGCTGACCTCGGGCGCGGTCAAGGGCTGAGGGTCCCTCGCTGCGCGAGGGACGCCTGGTAGAGCTCCCTCGACGAGTGGCCGGTGTGCGCGGAGACCTCGGCCGCGGCATCCTTCAACCGCACCCCGGTTCGCACCTGCTCGAGCACCTGCGCGACCGCATCCGGAAAGGCGACCTCCGCTGCCGGGGCGCCTTCCACGACGAGGACGACCTCGCCGCGCACGCCCGCGGAGGCCCACTCGACGAGTTCGGCCGCCGTCCCGCGCGCGACCTCCTCGTGCAGCTTGGTCAGCTCCCGGCAGACGGCGACACGGCGATCGGAGCCGAGGACCGACGCGATGTCGGCGAGCGAGGCGGGGGTGCGCGCCGGAGACTCGAAGAACACCATCGTTCGCCGCTCCCCCTGCAACGCCCGCAGGGCGCCGCGGCGGTCGCCTGGCTTGCGCGGCAGAAATCCCTCGAACGTGAAGCGATCGGTCGGCAGGCCCGAGACCGCCAGTGCGCTCAGCACCGCGCTCGGCCCGGGGATCACGGTCACGCCGACGCCGGCCGCAGCAGCGGCCGCGACGAGTCCGTAGCCCGGGTCGCTGACCGTCGGCATGCCGGCGTCGCTGAGGACGAGGAGGTCTTCGGACGCCGCCAGTGCGACCAATTCGCCGGCTCGCTGCTTCTCGTTGTGATCGTGCAGGGCGATCAGTCTCGGCCGGTTCACGACACCGAGCGCGGCGAGCAGCCGCTGCGTGGTGCGCGTGTCTTCGGCGGCGATCACTGTGGCGTTCTCGAGCGCCTCGATGAGGCGCCGTGACGCGTCGCCGAGATTGCCGATGGGCGTCGCGGCGAGGATGATCACCCTCCCAACCTTAGGCTGGTCGCTGTGTCTTCCACCGAGCCGCCCCTCGTGCAGACGCGCGCCTCGGTCTACGACAGGTGGGCGGCGCGGATCCGGGCCGATCCGCGCCTGCAACGGCGGTGGGCGTGGCTGGCTCCGACGCTGATCACGGCGCTCGGCGCCGTGCTGCGGCTCTGGGATCTGGGGCATCCGCGCGCCTTCATCTTCGACGAGACGTATTACGTCAAAGACGCCTGGAGCCAGTGGAATCTCGGCTACGCCTCGACCTGGCCGGAGGGCGCGAACGAGACGTTCCTGGGCGGGGCGCCCGACGTCTTCAGCGCGACCGGCAGCTTCGTCGTGCACCCGCCGCTCGGCAAGTTCTTCATCGGTCTGGGCATGGCCCTGTTCGGCCCGGACTCGACGTTCGGCTGGCGGTTCGCGACGGCGGTGTTCGGCATCGCGCTGGTCCTGCTGGTCTATCTCGTCGCCCGGACGCTGACCGGCTCCGTCGTGTTCGCCGGTGTCGCCGGGCTGCTGATGGCGATCGACGGCCTCGCGATCGTGCTCAGCCGGGTCGCCCTGCTGGACAACTTCCTGGCCTTCTTCGTACTGCTCGCCTTCTGGTTCGTCCTGCTGGATCGCCGGCGGCACCTGGACCGTCTCGCCGCACTGGTCGCGCTGCGGTCGCTGGACGGCACGCGCCCCACGTGGGGTCCGGTGCTGTGGAACCGGCCCTGGCTGATCGCCGCAGGCGCCGCAGCAGGCGCCGCGACGGCCGTCAAGTGGTCGGGCCTGTACGTGATCGTCGCGCTGGGCATCTACGTCGTGGTCACCGACGCGCTGGCGCGGCGGCGCGCGGGCGTGGGGTTCTGGCCGACCGATGCCGCGTTCCGGCAGGGACCGGTGAGCTTCGTGCTGTTCGTCCCGGTGGCCTTCGTGATCTACCTCGCGTCGTGGACGGGCTGGCTCGTCACGGGCGGCGGCTACGGCCGGCACGCGCTGGACGCCGCGGCAGCCTCGGCGAGCGGATTCTGGTCGTGGGTTCCGCTGTCGCTGCAGAACCTGTGGAAATACCACGTCGCGATCTACGACTTCCACGTCGGACTCAGCTCGCCGCACGGCTATGCGAGCCCGGCCTGGCAGTGGCCGCTGCTGCTTCGGCCCACCTCGATGTACAGCGAGCTGACCCCGTACGGCGAGGCGGGCTGCGGCTCGGGCAGCGGCTGCATGGAGAACATCTACAGCATGCCCAACCCGCTGATCTGGTACGCGAGCGTCGCCGCGGCGCTCTACCTGATCTACCGGTTCGTCGTCTCCCGGGACTGGCGGATCGCCGTCATCCTCACCGGCATCGCGGCGACCTACGTGCCGTGGCTGCAGTATCCGGAACGGACGATGTTCCAGTTCTATACGATCGCGATCCTGCCCTTCCTGCTGCTCGGGCTGACCTACGCGCTCCGCGAGATCGCAGGACACCCGGAAGCGGACGCGTATCGGCGCATCAGCGGGCAGCGCATCGTCCTGATCTTCCTGGCCGTCGTCGTGGTGCTCTCGGCGTTCTGGTATCCGATCGTCGCGGGGATCTCCGTGCCGTACGACTTCTGGCACGTGCACGCCTGGATGACGGGCTGGGTCTAGGCCGCGAGCCCGGCGGGATCGGTCACCGGCAGCCGGCAGGCGAAGCGCACGCAGTCGTAGGCTGTCGGGGCGCCGCCGCGCTCGAGCTTTCCCTCGAACAGCTCGAAGCCCGCGAGGGCGAGATCATGCGCCTGCTCGGCCGTCACGATCGTCACGATGTCGGCCGGGATGGCGCGCGCAGTCGTCACGAGCAGCGCCTCCGGGCGCTCCGAGACGACGACGAGCTGCCGGGGCGGGCGCGCCAGTCGTGCGGCGGTACGGAGCAGGGCGCCGTAGGCGAGCGGTTGGCTCAGAGCGGATGCCGCGTGCGCCGCGACCGTCTGTTCCGCCAGCGCCCTCCAGCGGTCGCCGCCACCCAGCAGCCACAGCACGTAGGCGGCATCGGCGAGCGAGGCCGGGCCGGACGGCTCGTCGCCGTCGGATGCGGCATCCGGAGCGGAGAGATCCTGTCCGGCCAGCACCGCGTCGCCGCCGCCGGGAGCGCGGATCGGACTCCGGGGATCTTCGGGGCGCTCCAGGGACGCCTCGACGAGTTCGCGTGCGCGTAGCGCGTAGGCGACCTCGCCCGTGGCGACCGTCAGCGCCAGCAGGCCACCGGCGAACTGTCCGTAGTCGGCCAGTGTCGCCGACGCTGGTGAGGCGATGTCATCGAGCGACGCGCGCACCAGAGATCCGTCCGGGCGGACGTTGGCGCCCAGCACCGCGTCGGCCGCCCACCGGGCGGACTCGATCCATGCGGGTTCGCCGTAGCGCGTGCCCGCCCGCGCGAGCGCGGCGATGGCGAGGCCGTTCCAGCCGGTCACGACTTTGCCGTCGACCGCCGGCGGGTCAAGACTCGATCGCCCCGCGGCATCCCGCAGATAGAAGCCGCCTTCGCTGCGCTGCCCGTCAATCCACGACTCGGAGTCCTGCGCGGCGCCGAATCCGCCGGAGGGCTGCTGCAGCACCTCGGTCAGGAACGCCGCGATGCCCCGCGCAGTCGACTCGTCGCCGGCATCGACGGCGATCTCGAGCAGCTGCGCGTTGTCGGTCAGCATCCGCTCGTAGTGCGGCACGGTCCAGTCCCGCCGGGTCGCGTAGCGGAAGAAGCCCCCCTCCACGTCGTCCCGCAGCGGCGATGCGGCCATCGCGCCAAGGGCGCGCTCGGCCACTGCCGCGGCTTCGGGATCGGTCGCGCGTACGGTGCCGGTCTGCAGGAATCGCAGCGCAGTGGCGATCGGGAACTTCGGCGTCGCCGGATCCTCGCCCCCGAAGCCGCCGTACTCGCGGTCTTCACGTGCAGCGATCGCCGATGCGGCGCCGGCGATCTCGCCGACATCGGGTGTCGTGCCGGCTCCGTCGGGCGCGTTGCGCGCCTCGGCGAGCGCGGCCACGACCGCCACGGCGGTCTCATCGACCTGTTCGCGGCGCTCGGTCCACGCTTCGCGCGCAGCCTCCAGCACCTGGGGGAAGGACGGCATGCCGCCGCGCGGCTCGGGCGGGAAGTACGTCCCCGCGTAGAACGGGCGCCCCTCGGGCGTGACGAATACGGTCAGCGGCCAGCCCAGGTGCTGCGTGAAGGCGGATGCGGCCGCCATGTAGGCGGCATCCACCTCCGGATGTTCCTCCCGGTCGACCTTGATCGCCACGAAGTCCGCGTTCAGCGCCGCCGCGGTCCGCTCATCCGAGAAGGACTCGCGCGCCATCACGTGACACCAGTGGCAGGTCGAGTAGCCGATGGACACCATCACCGGCACGTCGCGGCGGCGCGCCTGCGCGAACGCCTCCTCGCCCCACGGGAACCACGCGACCGGATTTCCGGCGTGCGAGCGAAGGTACGGACTCGCCGAGTTCTCGAGGCGCTCGTTCACCGCCGGCTCCGATCCGTCCGTGCTCAGTTCACCTCGTCGGGGTGCGCGCTGACCCGTCCGGAGCCGTCCTCCGGGTCGAGCGCGTCGATCGCCGCGATCTCGGCGTCCGAGAGCTCGAAGTCGAACACGTCGAGGTTCTCCTCGAGACGCTCGCGGCGCACGGACTTCGGGAAGACGATGTTGCCCTTCTGCAGGTGCCAACGCAGGACGACCTGCGCGGGCGACTTGGCGTGGGCGGATGCCGCGTCCTTCACCGCCGGGATGCCGAACAGGTCGTACTTGCCCTGACCGAGCGGACCCCATGCCTCGATGGCGACGCCGTGCCCCGCGGCCCAGTCGGTCACGTCGCGCTGCTGGTGCGCGGGGTGCAGCTCGATCTGGTCGACGGCGGGCGTGACGCCGGTCTCAGCGACGATGCGCTCCAGATGCGGGACGAGGAAGTTCGAGACGCCGATGCTGCGGGCAAGACCCCGGTCGCGGATCTCGATCAGCTTCTGCCACGCGTGGACGAAGTTGTCTTTCGCGGGGGTGGGCCAGTGCACGAGGTAGAGGTCGACGCGCTCGAGGCCGAGCTTGTCGAGGCTCTCGCGGATCGCGGCATCCGGCTCGTCCCCGTCGTGCCGGTCGTTCCACAGCTTGGTGGTGATGAACAGCTCGTGGCGCGGGATCCCCGCCTTCGCGATGGCCGCGCCGACACCCTCCTCGTTGCCGTAGATGGCGGCGGTGTCGATGTGGCGGTAGCCGACCTCGAGGGCTTCGGCGACCGCGCGCTCGGTGTCTGCCGGCGGCACCTTGAAGACGCCGTAGCCGAGTTGCGGGATGTCGTAGCCGTCGTTGAGCTGAACCGTGGGAATCGTCATGGTTCCAGCCTAGATCGGCGCTACCAGCCCTTGTCGGGTTCGCTCGCGATCGGGGCCGAGGTCTGGGTTCCGCGATGTCCGCGCCGGATCGGGCGCCCCGGACCCTTGCGCTGCACCGGGCGGTCGAAATGAGCGAGCGGGTCGTTCTCCATGCCGAGCTCCTCGTCCCACCCGAGCCGGAGATTCCATTTGTGCCGCAGGTCGGCCACGATCATCTCCAGCACGTCCAGACCCTCTGATGTCAGCCGGTACCAGCGCCACTGGAAGTCGCCGCGAACGTCGATGAAGCCGGCGTCTCGGAGCAACCGCAGATGTTTCGAGACCGCCGTCCGACTGATGCGGTACTCGCCGCCGACGACGGCGGCCAACTCACCCGCGGTGTGCTCCCCGCTGGCGAGGACGTCGATGATCCGACGCCGCACCGGTTCGGCGAGCGCTTCGAATGGATGCATGGCGTGACGATCGAGGAAACCCTGCAGGACCGCCGCCGGATCCGTGTGCTCGTCTTCGTCGTCGTCATCGTCATCGTCATCGTCATCGTCGCCGTGCTGATCGAACTCGTCGACATCGTCGACGTCGTCGTCGTCATCCGCGGCGAGGTATCCGCGTCGCTCGTCGTGAGACGAATCCTCTGAACTCATGGCGACACTGTAGGGACGACGAATGCCGCGCGAGCGCGCTGTCCACATATTCTCGGCGTTGAACGCTTCTGGAGCGCGTTGAACTTCGCGCTCACACTCCCCGTACACCCGCTCACTACGCGTCGAACTTCGCGCTCATTGCATCTGACAGCAGGCAGTCCCGCTGAGCGGGAAGTGCGACACGCCGTCGTCCGCATGTCAGGCACCTATGTGAGCATGAAGTTCAACGCCCTACGGGAGAAGCAGAGTCCGCCGTTGCCGAAGACTTCTCGCCGCACCGATCAGGTGGACCTCCCTATAGGGGCCTGCGAACCGGTAGCCGTTCTGCTCGACCCACTCGCTGAGCGTCATCCACGAGTCGCCGATCCCCGCCCTGACCCCGTGGTGCACGAGCGTTGCCGCAAGCGGCACGTGAGCCAGCGTGACATCCGCGAAATCACCCACGGGGTCGTCGTCCGTCGCCGCATACCCGCGTGGACGATGACCTCACCGGCATCCGACTCCATCTCCGCTCCCTCGCCGGTGTCGTAGATGACCGACGGGTCGCGCGGCGGCACGCCGGCGCGTTCCAGCGCGGGGAACAGCCGGTCATAGAGCGGGCCGATCGCGAGCCAGCTCGGTCGTATCGACCGGATCCCGCAGCGCGGATCGGATTTCCTCCAGGCCCACGCCGAGATCACGCAGCCCGACGATCCGGATGAGCGTCGACAACTGCGATGCGTCCTACCGCCGAAGCATCCGCACGCTCACCCGCCCGTAGGCGGCGACCTGTCCGTCGGCGTACATGATCAGTCCTCACACGATGTCAGGGTCAAGCGGAAACGCGCCCGAGGCACGACGACTTTAGACTGGAAGGCTATGTCCTCCCCAGAACCCGTGATCTCTTATCCGCCGGAGCTGCCCGTCAGCGCCGCGCGCGATGAGATCGCGCGTGCGATCCGCGATTCCCAGGTCGTGATCGTGGCCGGAGCGACCGGATCGGGCAAGACCACGCAGCTGCCGAAGATCTGTCTTGAACTCGGACGCACCCGGATCGCGCACACGCAGCCGCGACGCATCGCTGCGCGCACGATCGCCGAGCGCATCGCCGAAGAGCTCGAAGTGCCCCTCGGCACGACGGTCGGCTACAAGGTGCGCTTCACGGACAAGGTCTCGGAGGACACGCGCATCGCGCTGATGACCGACGGCATCCTGCTCAACGAGATCCACCGCGACCGGCTGCTGCGCCGCTATGACACGATCATCGTCGACGAAGCCCACGAGCGGTCGCTGAACGTCGACTTCCTGATCGGATATCTCACGCGCATCCTGCCGAAGCGGCCGGATCTGAAGGTGATCATCACCAGCGCGACGATAGATCCCGAGAGCTTTGCGAAGCATTTCGCGGATGCCGCGGGCAACCCGGCCCCGATCGTCGAGGTCTCCGGCCGGACGTACCCGGTCGAGGTGCGCTACCGCCCGCGCGACGAGCGGGCCGACGACGACGTGGACGGCATTTCCGCCGCGCTGCGTGAACTCGACCGCGAGTCATCCGGAGACGTGCTCGTCTTCCTGCCGGGCGAGGCCGAGATCCGCGATGCTGCGGATGCCGTGCGGGGCATGTATGCCAAGGACGCCTCGCCGACCGAAGTGCTCCCTCTCTACGGGCGCCTCTCGGCCGCCGAGCAGCACCGGGTCTTCGAGCGTTCGGCGATCGCCGGGGTGCGGCGCCGGGTCATCCTCGCGACCAATGTCGCCGAGACGAGTCTCACGGTGCCCGGCATCCGGTACGTCATCGACACCGGCACCGCGCGCATCTCCCGCTACAGCAATCGCACCAAGATCCAGCAGCTGCCTATCGAGGCCGTGTCGCAGGCATCCGCCCAGCAGCGCTCCGGGCGGGCGGGCCGCACCAGCCCCGGCATCGCGATCCGGCTGTACTCCGAGGAGGACTTCGCCTCCCGCGATGAGTTCACCGAACCCGAGATCCTTCGCACGAGCCTGGCGGCGGTCATCCTGCAGATGCTCGCGCTCGGCTTCGGCGACATCGGCGAGTTCCCGTTTCTGACCAAGCCGGACTCGCGCGGTGTGAAGGCGGCGTTCGACCTGCTCGTCGAGCTCGGGGCGGTCGACCCTTCAGCAGGCTCAGGGGCCGGAGGAAGCGGCTCAGGGAGCGGACGAGGCGGCGCAGGAACCGGGCGCCTCACCGACCTCGGCCGCGAGATCGCGCGACTGCCGATCGACCCGCGCTTCGCGCGCATGCTCGTGCAGGCCCGCCGATCCGGCGTCCTGCGGGACGTACTGGCGATCGTGGCGGGCATGTCCATCCAGGACGTCCGCGAGCGCCCGTCCGCCGACGACCCCAAGCGCCGCGACGAGGCCGATCGGCTGCACGCCCGATTCACGGATCCGACGAGCGACTTCCTCAGCGTCCTCAACCTCTGGCAGTACCTGCAGGAGCAGCAGCGCGACCTGGGCTCGAGCGCCTTCCGGCGGCTGTGCCGCGCCGAGCACCTCAACTACGTGCGCGTGCGGGAATGGACCGACGTTCATCGGCAGCTCTCGCAGCTGCTCGGCATCAAGCGCGCCGACGGCGAGGTCGCGGGCACCGCCGATCCCGATCGGATCCATCAGGCGATCCTGTCCGGGCTCCTCTCGCATATCGGCATCCTCGACGAGCGATCCGCCGCTCGCGATCCGAAGCGGGACCCGAAGCGCCCGCCCGCCGCCGAGTACCTCGGCGCGCGCGGCGCGCGCTTCTCGATCTTCCCGGGCTCGGGGCTGCGCAAGAAGCGCCCCACCGCGATCATGGCTGCGGAGCTCGTCGAGACGAGCCGGCTGTTCGCCCGCACCGTAGCCGTGATCGACCCCGAGTGGGCGGAGCCCCTCGCCGGCGACCTCGCCAAGCGCTCCCTCAGCGAACCGCACTGGTCCAAGGCGTCGGGTGCGGCATCCGTGTACGAGAAGATCACCCTGTTCGGCGTCGAGATCGTGCCGCGCCGCCGTGTGCAGCTCTCGCGGTTCGACCGCCCGATGGCGCGCGAGCTGTTTCTGCGCAACGCCCTGGTCGAGGGCGACTGGGACTCATCGCACCTCGACAAGCGGCTCACTGCGTTCGAGCGCCGCAACCTCGAGCTGCGCCGCCGGCTGCAGAAGATCGAGGAGCGCGAGCGACGACGCGACATCCTGGTCGGCGACGAAGCCGTCTACGCGTTCTACGCCGCGCGCATCCCGAGGGAGGTGCTCGATGTCCGCTCGTTCGAAGTGTGGTGGCGGGATGCCGCGGCTCGAACGCCACGCCTCCTCGACATGACCGAGGCCGACCTGCTGGATGAGACCGGCCGCAGCGACGAGCGCGACTTCCCGGCCCGCTGGACGCAGGGCGATCAGGTGCTCTCGCTTGCGTACCGGTTCGAACCCGGCGCGCCGGATGACGGGGTCACCGTCGTCGTGCCGCTCGCCCTGCTCGCACAGCTTCGTCCGGAGGGCTTCGACTGGCAGGTACCGGGCATGCGCGACGAGCTGGTCACGGCACTGCTGCGGGCCCTCCCCAAGGCGATCCGGCGGCACGTCGTCCCGGCGGCGGACTGGGCGGCGACGTTCGCGGAGCAGATCGCCGGCCAGGGACCCGAGTCCCACGATGGCGTCCCGGCCACGACGATGCGTGCCGCGCTCGCGGCACGCATCCAGCCGATCGCGAACCAGCCGGTCAGCGCGGAGGACTTCGACATGGAGCGGGTGCCCGTTCACCTGCAGGTGTCCTTCCGCGCCGTCGACGAGCGAGGTCGCGCGGTCGGCTCCGGCCGCGACCTCGCTGAGCTGCAGCACCGACTGGGCGACCGGGCGCGCAGTTCGGTGTCCCGTTCGCTGAGCACGCCAAGTGCGACCGACCGGTCCGCGACCTCGTCCGACCGGCCCCCGACCTCCGGCATCTCCCCGTCGAGGAGTCGCGACGCACCACCGGGCTCCACGACCTCGGGCGGCTCTGGTGCGGTCGGCTTCGCCGAACGCTCCGGCATCACCGGCTGGGATTTCGACGAGATCGCTCCGGTCGTGGACACCAGGGTGGCGGGCGGGGTCGTGCGCGGCTACCCCGCGCTGGTGGATGACGGCGCGAGCGTCTCGCTGCGCGTGGAGACGACGGCGGATGCCGCGGCTCGCGCGACTCGCGCAGGCGTTCGGCGCCTCCTCCTTCTGGCGGTGCCCTCCCCCGTGTCGTACGTGCTCGAGCACCTCACCTCCGCCGAGAAGCTCGCCCTCGCGGCCTCCCCCTATCCGTCCGCGAAGGCGCTCATCGAAGACGCCCGCGTCGCGGTGGCCGACGCCGTGCTCGAACGCAGCACGGGGGGCGAGCCGATCCGCACCCGCGCAGCATTCGAGCGCGCCCGCGACGCGTTCTCGAAGACGGTCGTCGACGAACTGTTCCAGACGGTGTCGCTGCTCGCCCGCATCCTCACCGCGTCGCGCGACGTCGAACGGGCCGTGCGCGACCAGAACTCGATGACGCTCCTCGGTGCGCTCGGCGACGTGAAGGCCCAGCTGTCGGGACTGGTCTATCCGGGCTTCGCCGCACGAACCGGCGTCGCACGACTCGTGCACTACCCGCGGTACCTGCGCGGAGCGCTCGAGCGGGTGAAGGCCCTCGCCGACAACCCCGGCCGGGATCGCCAGCGGATGACCGAGTTCGAACGCGCGGCCCTCCTGTTCGCCGAGGCCGGCGGCGTCCTCCCCGTATCGCCCGATGCCGCCGCCGAGCTGCAGCACACCCGGTGGCTCCTGGAGGAGTACCGTGTGAGCCTCTTCGCGCAGGCGCTGGGCACTGCGGAGCCGGTGTCGCTGCAGCGCATCCAGAAGGCGCTTCGCGGCCCGGCATGACCGGTCGCGTCGATCCGGTGGAACGCGGGGAATACGCCCCGTGACGAGAAAGGTTGGCTCCGATATGACTGCAGCGATCGTGTACACCGAGTTCGGCGGACCGGAGGTCCTCACCCTCACCGACGTGGAGGTTCCGCCACCGGGGCCGGGCGAGGTCGCCGTCCGGGTCGAGGCGGCCGGGGTGAATCCGATCGATGGCAAGGTGCGGAGCGGCGCGCGTCCGACGGGAGCGATCGACGAGCCGAGGCGAGTGGGTTCGGACGGCGCGGGCATCGTCACCGCCGTAGGCGACGACGTGGACGGGTTCCGCCCAGGCGATGCCGTCGTGATCTTCGGCGCCGGCGGGGTCTACGCCGGCGAGGTGGTCGTGCCGGTCCGCAGCGTCCAGCCGCGCCCCGCAGCGGTGTCGGCCGAGGTGGGCGCTGCACTCGGGATCCCCGCCGGCACCGCCTATCAGGCGCTGCGCTCGATCGATGTCGGGGCACGCGACACGCTGCTCCTGCACGGCGGATCCGGTGCAGTCGGACAGGCGGCGATCCAGTTCGCGGTGCGATGGGGCGCGACGGTGATCGCGACCTCCTCCGAGGCGCGCTTCGACCGCGTGCGGGCACTCGGCGCGATCCCGGTCGCCTACGGCGACGGCCTCGCCGAGCGCATCCGCGAGGCGGCGCCCGACGGCGTCACGGTCGCGTTGGATGCGGCAGGCACCGATGAGGCGATCGAGACCTCCCTCGCGCTGGTCGAGGAGCGCAACCGGATCGCGACGCTGGTTCGCGGGAGGGATGCCGCGGGCCTGGGCATCCGTGCGTTCAGCGGCGGCAACCCGAAGCCCCTGACAGCGCAGCAGCAGGCGTGGCGCGCCGAGGCTCTGCCGGTCGTGCTCGCACTCCTGGCCGACGGTCGCTTCTCGGTGGAGCTGGGCCCCTCGTTCCCGCTCGCCGATGCCGCCGACGCCCACCGCGCGGTGGAGGCGGGCGCCGACGGCAAAGTGACGCTGATGCCCTAGCCCGGACCCACCCGGCCGGCGGGCGTGGACCCGGTGGCGACCAGGCGCCCGCGGGTGTTGGACCACTGGCTCCACGACCCCGGGAAGACCGAGACGTCCAGTCCGGCAAGGGCACCCGCGAACGCGGTATGGGCGGCCGTGATGCCGGAGCCGCAGTAGGCGGCGACCGGCGTCCCCGGCGTCGCACCGGCCTCGGCGAAGGACGCGCGGATCACTGCGGGATCCCGGAAGCGGCCGGAGTCCAGGTGGGTGACGGTCGGCAGGTTGACGGCCCCTGGGATGTGCCCGGCGATCGGGTCGAGCGGCTCGACGTCGCCCTTGTAGCGCTCCGGCGCCCGGACATCCAGGAGGACGCCGCCGCGCGACCAGGTCTCGGCGTCGTCGATCGATGCGACGCCGTCGGAGATCTCGTCGAGCGTGACATCGCCCCGTCGCGGCTGCACATCTCCGGTCTCCAGCGGCAGCCCGGCAGCGGTCCAGGCCCGCAGCCCGCCGTCCAGCACCCGCACGTCTGCGACCCCGCTGCGGGAGAGCAGCCACCAGGCCCGTGCGGCCGCGACCGACTGCACGTCGTCGTACGCGATCACGATGTCGCCGTCGTTCAGCCCCCAGCGCCGCGCGGCGTCCTGGAGATCGTCGCGGGACGGCAGCGGATGCCGCCCCTCGGCCGGCTCGCCCTTCCGGGCGAGCTCGTGGTCGAGGTCGACGTACACGGCTCCGGGGAGGTGGCCTTCGAGGTACTCGGGTCTGCCCTCGGGGCGGTCCAGCCGCCACCGCACATCGAGCAGTCGGACTGCCGTGCCGCTCTCGAGGAGTCCGATGATCTCGGCGGGAGTGATCAGAAGGGCCATGACACCATGCTCCGCTCGCTCCGCCTCTCCGGGTCCTCCGGGCTGCAACAGTTCGACATCGCCGGGTGGCACCGTCTCACGCGACACGCTGCACCCGAGCCTCGTCGCGAAGCCGAGCGCCGTCGCGCAGCGCCGGGATCAGCTCGTCCCCCCAGTCGATCACGTCGCCGAGAGGGTCGAATCCGCGGATGAGGAAATGGGTGACGCCGAGGTCGTAGTACTTCAGGAGCGCCTCGGCCACCTGCGCGGGCGTTCCGACCGGAGCGGTCGAGTTCCCGCTCGGACCCGTCAATCGCGTGATCCCCAGCCAGAGCCGCTCGTCGTGGACGTCGGCCGCGCGCGCATGCTGCTGCAGCAGGTCCGCGGACACGGACGAGGGTTCGGTCCGCTTGGGCGGGGCGAAGGACAGCGTGTTACCGGTCTCCCGTGCAGCGATCAGGGCTGCGGTCTCGTCGTAGATCCGCTGCGCCTTCGCCCACGCCTCGTCCTCGGTGGCGGCGATGATGGGGCGTGTCGAGAGACTGAACTCCACCTCCCGGCCCTGTGCGGCCGCTGCGGCGCGCACCGCCTGGATGCGCTCGGCCACCGCATCCAGGGGTTCGCCGAACAGCATGTACACGTCGGCGTACGCCGCGCCCACCTCCACGGCACCCTCCGAGAGTCCGCCGAAGAAGATGGGGATCCCCTCGTCGGTCGCGGGCTTGACGGCGGAGTAGCCGCCCTCGACGCGGTAGAACTCGCCGTCATAGTCGAATGGCTCCTCCGAGGAGAGCGTTCGCCGCAGGACGTCGATGAACTCGCCGGTACGGCGGTACCGATCGCCCTTGGCGCTGAAGTCCCCGTCACGGCGCTGGTCCTCATCGCTGCCGCCGGAGATGTGGTGGATCGCGACACGGCCCCCGCCGCTGAGGTGGTCGAGGGTCGCGAGCTTGCGGGCCACGAGGGTCGGCGCCACGAAACCGGGGCGATGCGCGATGAGCACCTTCAGCCGCTCGGTCGAGTGCAGCGCCGCCGCGGCCACGGCGAAGCCGTCGGGCGAACTCGCGCTGTAGCCGATGAGCACGCGGTCGAAGCCGGCGTCCTCGTGTGCGCGCGAGAACTCGCGCACGTACGAGGGATCGACGATGGGGCCGTCGAGCTTCTTGGACTCCGAGCCGGCGGTGGTGGCGATCATTCCGAGGATCTCGATGGACATTTCTCTCCAGTTCGTGAGGGGTGATCAGGCGTGGATCAGCGCGCGCAGGGCGGCGCGTTCGGTGCGGTCGGGACCGTCGATGCCGATGACGGGGACCGAGGCGATGAGCAGACGGGTGTAGGGATGCTGCGGCGCTGACACGACGCGGCGGGTCGGCCCGACCTCGACGATGCGACCCCGATGGATCACGGCGAGCCGATCGCTGAGAGCGGCGAGCGAGCCGATGTCGTGCGAGATGACGAGCATCCCGAGTTCTGCGGCGCGCTGATCCCGGAGGGCGACGAGGGTCCGGATGACGCGATCGCGACTGGCCGCGTCCAGCGCGCTCACCGGCTCGTCCAGCACGAGGAGTCGGGGGTTCATCACGAGCGCCCGGGCGATCGCCGCGCGCTGCCGCTGGCCGCCGGACAGCCGCCCGGGCAGGCGATCGGCGAGCTCGTCCTCGAGGCCGACATCGCCCAGCGCCGAGCGAACGCGACGGTCGCGCTCCGCGCGCGGCACCCTCGCGATCCGCAGCCCCTCGCCGACCGACTCCCGCACGCTCACGCCGGGATCGAGCGAGCGCAGCGGATCCTGGAAGACGTACTGCACCGCTCCGGCGCGACGCCATGCCCGCAGAGCCCGGCCGGAGAGCGCCTGGATCTCGCGTCCTTCCACCCGGATCGCCCCGGAGGAGGCGTTCACCGCGCGCAGCACGGTGCGGGCGAGGGTGGTCTTGCCCGACCCTGATTCGCCGACGAGTCCGACCACCTCGCCCGCGCGGATCTGCAGGCTGAGCTCGTCCAGGACGCGGGTTGCGGGTGACCGGCCGAGCTCGACCGAGACACCCTCGACATCGAGCAGCGGCGCGCTCACAGCACGCTCCCGAGGTAGCGCTCGAGCCCGTATCGGGCGTGGGCTGTCAGCAGGCTCCGCGTGTACGGATGAGCGGGAGTCTTCAGCACCCGGGCGGTGGCCCCTCGTTCGACGACCTCACCGTCCCGGAAGACCATCACCCGCTCGCACACCTGCGAGACGACCGCCAGATCATGGGAGACCAGCACCAGCGCGAGGTCGCGCTCCGCGCGCAGGTCCCGCAGCAGATCGAGGATCTCGGCTTGGACCGTGACGTCCAGCGCCGTGGTCGCCTCGTCCGCGATGAGCACGTCGGGGTCGGCCGCCAGGGCCATCGCGATCAGTACGCGCTGCAGCATCCCGCCCGAGAGCTCTCCGATCCGCTGCCGGGAGACCCGGTCGACGTTGCGCAGATCCAGCCGGGTCAGGAGCGCGAACGCCCGCTCGCGGGCATCCCGTCGGGATGCACCGGCGGTGACGCGCAGCACCTCCTCCAGCTGGGCGCCGACCTTCGCCGACGGGTTCAGGTACGACGCCGGATCCTGGAAGACCGCGGCGACCCGCTTGCCGCGGATCTGGAGCCAGTCCTTCTGGCGGGCACCGGCCATGTCGCGGCCGTCGATGAGGATCCGACCGCCGGTCACACGAGTGCCGATGGGGAGGATGCCGAGCATCGCGCGGCAGGTGAGCGTTTTGCCGCTCCCCGACTCGCCCACGATCCCCAGAGCGTCGCCGCGCCGAATCGAGACGTCGACACCATGCACGAGTTCGGAGCCGTCGGACGCCGAGACCCGTAGGCCCTCCACCTCCAGCAGAGCCGGCGCGATCAGCGACGCCTCGTCGAACGACGGTGCGAGCGGCACGCTGTCCGGCACGCCGGCGGGGCGCATTGCGCGAGCGGTGTCAGGCAGCAACGACATCTCGCTCCTTCCGAACGCTCGCGACCGCATCGATGCCGAAGGCATCGCGGGCGCCGTCGGCGAGCAGGTTGAGAGCGCCGACGGTGAGGATGATCACCAACGCCGGCGCCAGCGGACCGAGCGGACGCTGCGACAGGTACTCGAGGTCACTGGCGAGCATGCCACCCCAGGTCGGCGTCGGAGGGACCACCCCGATGCCGAGGAAAGTCAGAGACGACACCACCAGCAGCGCACCACCCAGCGCGCCGATCGCCGCGACGGCGACGGTCGGTGCGACGTTGCGCCACAGGTGTGTGCGCACGAGCCAGGTCGAGGATGCCCCGAGCAACGTCGCCGCCTCGATGTACTGCGAGGACGCGGTCGACAGCGCGGAGGCACGCGAGACCCGGAAGAAGCCCGGCGCGAACAGGATCCCGATCGCGATCATCGCCTGCCACAGCCCGTTGCCCAGCAGTCCGGCGAAGACGATGGCGAACAGGATGAACGGCAGCGCGAGCAGCGCGTCCGTCAGACGCAGGCTGAGCCATTCCCACGGCTTCGCGGCGAACACCGACAGGACGCCGGGCAGCACGCCCAGCACCAGTCCGATCGTCGTGGCCAGCAGGGCTGCCAGGAGCGAGAGCGGCGCCCCCGCGAGCAGCCTGCTCAGCACGTCGCGGCCGATGTAGTCGGTGCCGAGCAGATGCGCGGGCGAGGGACCCTGCAGGGCTGCGTCCGTGTCCTGGGCGAGCGGATCGTGGGGCGCGAGCAGCGGTCCGAGCACGCCGACCACGGCGACGAGGAGGAGGACCAAGAGCGCCGCCCGCACGGTCCATCCCGCGTTCCAGAGCCTTCTCATGCGACGCTCCGCTCTGCCGGCGACACCCGGGCGAGGATGAGGTTCACGAGGATGCCCGAGACGACCACGATCGTGACGGTGACCAGCAGCACCCCCTGCACCACGGGGACGTCCCCGCCGAGGGCGGCCTGGCGGGCGAGCATGCCCATCCCCGGCATCCCGAACACGGCCTCGGTGATCACGGCTCCGCCGATGAGCCGCGGCAGATGCAGTCCCAGTGTTGCCACGGCAGGACCCAGCGCATTCGGCAGCGCGTGGCCGAGGACGATCCGCGGCCGGCCCAATCCGTGGACGGTGGCGCCGACGACGTAGTTCTGACCGAGCGCCCCGACGAGGCTCGTGCGCAGCTGGCGGGACAGGTCCGCTGCGGCATCCAGGCTCAATGCGATCGAGGGCAGCATCAGGCACGCCAGCCATGCGCCGATGCTCACCGTCGGCGGGGTGTAGCCGCCCACCGGGAAGAGCGGGATCGCGAAGGCGAAGAGGAGGATCAAGGCGATGCCTGCGACGAAGGCGGGGATCGTCGCGAGCGCCGCGCACGCACCGGTGATCGCACGATCGACCCAGGTGCCGCGCAGCACCGCCGCGGCGATCCCCGAGCTGCCGCCCGCGACGATCGCGAAGAGGGTCGCGCCCAGGGCGATGGACAAGCTGACCGGGAACGCCTGTGCGATGCTCTGCGCGACGGGGATGCCGCTGAACCACGAGGTCCCGAGATCGCCGGTCGACGCGGCACCCAGCCAGTCGAGGTATCGCACGAAGAACGGCTGGTCCAGCCCGTAGACCGCGTTCAGGCGCGCGATGTCCTCCGGGGTGGCCATGTCGCCGAGCGCGACGGCGGCGGGGTTGGAACCACTGAGCGCGCCCAGGGCGAAGGTCAGGAAGCTCGCGATCAGGAACACGACGACCGACTGGATCGCCAGCGTGGCGAGCGCCCGAGAACCACGGCCCACCGTGGCGAACCCCGGCACGGGACCGCGGGCGGTGATCTCACCCCCCGCGGCCTCCGCCTGTGTCAGCGTCATGGATCAGCCCTCGACCGTGACGTCTTCCCAGCGCTGCACGTCGATCCAGTGCTGGATGCCCTGTACGCCTGCGGGGTGTACGAGGATGCGCGGCCACGTGAACAGGAACGTGTTGGGCATGCTCTTGACCGCGACTCCGACGGCCGCCTGCAGCTTCTCCTCGTAGTCCGCGGCATCGGTGGGCGTTGCGCGGGCCTCGTCGATCGCGGCGACCAGGGCATCCGGGGTGTTGCGCCCGAGGTTCATCAGCCCCTCGGGCCCGTAGAGCACCTCGAGGGCCTGGAGCGGCGACTGACGTCCCGAGTAGCTGTCGAGCACGAACGGGTACGTGCGGTTGATGTAGTTGTTGGCGTTGGGCGGCAGCACCGTGAGCGTGGCGCGGATGCCCGCCTCCGCCCACTGGGCCTGGAGCACTTCGGCGATCGCGCTGTCCGCTTCGCCGATACCCAGCTCGATGTCGATCCCGTCAGGGTGGCCCGCTTCGGCGAGGAGGCGCTTTGCCTCTTCGACGTCGTGCGGGTACAGGTTCTCCAGCTCCGGGTTGTAGGCGGAATAGCCCTCCGGGAACGGCTGATAGTTCGGGGTGCCCTGACCGAAGTAGGCCCCTTTGACCAGCGCCTCACGGTCCGTCGCGGAGCTGATCGCCTGCAGCACCAGCGGGTCGTCGAACGGCGCCACCGTGTTGTTGACATCGATCGTGCGAACCGTCAGCGCCTTGATCCGTTCGACATCCAGTCCGGCGGACTCAGCCGCGTCCACCTGCGAGGGTGGCACGAGGGCGACATCCCACTGCCCCGTCTGCACTCCGGCGACGACGGTCGCCGGGTCGGTGACCGGAACGATGTGGAAGTCGTCGATGAGGATGTGGTCGGCGTTCCAGTAGGTGTCGCTCTTGATCAGATCGGCGTGCGCGTTCGGGACGTACTCGACCAGCTCGAACGGACCGGATCCTTCCGGCTGGGTCGCGAGGGCCGCGACGTCATCGAAGGCCGCCGGATTGACGATGAAGCCGGTCTTGCCCGCGAACAGGTACGGCACCTGGTAGTCGGCCTGGTCGAGGACGACGGTGACGTTGCGGTCATCCACCACCTCGACGCCGGTGATGATCCCGAGCTGTCCGGCGAGGGTCGAGTCGGCCTGATCGCGACCACGCTCGAGATTCGCCTTGACCGCTGCGGCGTCGATCGGTGTCCCGTCCGCGAAGGTGAGGTCCTCGCGCAGGGTGAAGGTCACCCGGGTGCCGGTCGGGTCGTACTCCCACGACTCGGCGAGGCCCGGGACCACGTCGCCCTCCGGATCCAGCTGGGTCAGTCCGTCGTACACGAGGGCCAGCGCGTGGGTGTCCCAGCCGGCCACGGAAGTCACCGGATCCCAGCTTGTCGGGAGCGCCCAACCCCAGGTGAGGGACGTCTCGCCGCCCGAAGGATCGTCGGCGGGCGAAGCGCCGCTCGAGGAGCAGCCTGCGAGGGCGAGCGCGGCGACGGAGAGCACCGCAAGGGCGGCGAGTCGTGGTCGATGAGTCATGGGTCAGGACGCTAGGAGGGCGGTGCCGACACCGACAACCGCAGATGACGCGCGCGGTCACGGGGTGCAACAGTTCGACACACGGCCGGGGATGCCGCTCTCGCGCCGGTCAAGATGATCGTCATGAACAATGCTGCGCCAGCTCCCGCGGACGTCGCCGGGATCCCCGCCCCTGGTCTGTGGGAACCGCCCGCCCCCGTTCGCGTCCGCGGCACCGTGGCCGTTGTGGCCGGTGCGGCAGAGACACCCCGGGTGTATGAGCGGTTCGGCAGGCGGATCAGTGCGGACGGCTATGTGGTCGGCGTCTTCGAAGCGGCCGATGCTGCGCACGCGACGGCGTGGCTGTCCGAGCAGGAGGTCGCGCCGCGCGTCCTGATCGGATCGGATGCCGGTTCCCTGGCCGTCCTCGCCGCCCTCGCAGCTGCTGCCACCGCTGACGGGGCCGTGGTGGCGGGGACGCCGCTGCAGGGTGAATCCGCGGCCGAACCCGCTGCACGCACCGCATGCCCGGTCCACCTCGGTGTGCTCGGCGAGGGCTCCGCCCGGTCGTCGCGCGACGTCGCGATCGCGCCTGCGACCGCGGCGCAGCTCGCCTCGATCGAGGTTCCCGTGCTCGCCGTGCATGGCACCGCCGACAGCGTGTCGCCGTTCGCCGATGCCGTCCGGTATCTCGGCGCGCTGCCGCACCTGCAGATCGTCGAGACCGTCGGCGGCCTGCACGATGCGCTCAACGACACGAGCCATCGCAGCGTCGCGGCACGCATCGTGCTCTGGCTGGAAGACCTGCGCGCCGGTGCCGTCATCACGCGAGAGGTCGCAGCGTGACCGACGAACTCGCCGGGACACCGCGCCAGCGCGCAGCCACGAGCCAGGTGCACGCGGGCTACAGTCCCGGCGTCGTGCAGAACACCGCGGTGCCTCCGATCTACCAGACCACCGCCTACCGGTTCGACTCTCTCGCCGACGCGCGCGACATCTTCGCGCTGCGCAAGGCGGGCAACCTCTACAGCCGCAGCGCCAGCCCCACCCAGCTCGTACTGGAGGAACGGGTCGCCGCGCTCGAGGGCGGCCGCACCGCCGCAGCGGTCGCCTCGGGCCAAGCGGCCGTCGCGGTGACCCTTCTGGCGCTGGCCCGCCAGGGTGAGCACATCGTCGCCGCCCGGCAGCTGTACGGCGGCACCGTCGATCTCCTCCAGGACACCTTCGCCGACTGGGGCATCGAAGTGACCTTCGTCGATCAGGACGACCTCGAGGCGTGGCGCAACGCCATCCGCCCGCAGACCCGCGTGCTGTTCGCAGAGTCCATCACGAACCCGATCGCTCAGGTGCTCGACATTCGCGCCGTGGCCGACATCGCGCACGCCGCCGGCGTGCCGCTCGTCATCGACAACACCGTTGCGACGCCCGCACTGATCCGCCCGGTAGAACACGGCGCGGACTTCGTGGTCCACTCGGCGACCAAGTTCCTCGGTGGTCACGGCACGTCGATGGGCGGCGTCGTGGTGGACCTCGGCACCTTCGACTTCGGTGCGGACCCCGACCGATGGCCGCAGCTGACCCGGCCATACAGCCGCGTCGCCGATGTCGTCCTCTGGGATCGCTTCGGCGCACAGGGACAGGCCTTCATCGCCCTGATCAAGTCGAAGTACGTGCACGACCTCGGTCCGTCGCTGTCGCCGTTCAACGCCTTCCAGCTGCTGCAGGGGATCGAGACGCTCGATCTGCGCATCGCCCGTCACAGCGCCTCCGCGCTGGCGGTCGCCCGCGCGCTGGAGGGACACCCCCGCGTGAACCGGGTGCACCACCCCGCTCTGACCGCCTCCCCGTGGAACCCGCTCGCCGAACGCTACCTGCCGCGAGGCGGCCCGTCGGTGTTCGCGTTCGATCTCGACGCGACCGGCGACGCGGAGGCGGACTGGGCCAGCGTCGAGACCTTCATCGACGCGCTCGAGGTGGTAGGGCTCGTGGCGAACATCGGCGACGCGCGCTCCCTCGTGGCCCACCCCGCGTCGATGACGCACAGCCACCTGAGCGACGAGCAGTTCGCCGCGGCGCACATCACGCCGACCACCGTCCGTCTGTCGATCGGTCTGGAAGACCCGGACGACATCATCGCGGACCTGCGTGCCGCACTGGAGCGTTCCGCATGAGCATCGACCTCGGCTACTGGACCCCCGTCTACGGCGGGTTCCTCCGCAACGTCGGTCGCGAGGAGGGGATGGCCGCGACCTGGGAGAACATCCGCGACGTGTCGGTCGCGGCGGACCGGCTCGGCTTCCACACGACCCTCGTGCCAGAGCTGTACCTCAACGACCGCAAGGGGGTGGATGCGCCGAGCCTGGAGGCATGGTCGCTGTCCGCGGCGATCCTCGCCGTCACCGATCGTCTGCGCGTGATGACGGCGGTCCGGCCCGGCTTCCACCTTCCCGCGGTGCTCGCCAAGACCGTCTCGACGCTGGACTCGGTCGCTGCGGGCCGCGTCGCGCTCAACGTCGTCGCCGCATGGTGGGCTGAGGAGGCCAGGCAGTTCGGCGGCGCCTTCACGACCCACGACGAACGCTACGTGCAGGCCGAGGAGTTCGTCCAGGTCCTCCGGGGCCTGTGGACGCATACGCCCTTCGACTTCACCGGCACCCATTACCAGCTGGAGGGGACGATCGTCGAGCCGAAGCCGTCGGTGCCGCCGGTGGTGTTCGCCGGCGGTGAGAGTGACGCGGGCCGCGAGTCGATCGCCCGATTCGGCGATGCCTACGTCATGCACGGCGGCACCCTCGAGGAAGTCCGCGCCAACGTGGCCGACATGAACAGCCGCTCCGAGCGGATCCACGGCCGACCGCTCGCGGAGTTCGGAATGCCGGCCTACGTGATCGTCCGGGACACCGAGGCCGAAGCCCGCCGAGAGTTGGAGCGCATCACGACGGTCGACCCGGATTCGCCGGGCTATGCCTCGTTCGAGGAGTTCCAGCGCAACTCGAAGCTGTCGCTGGAGCTGACACGCCGCGAGTACTCCGTCGGGACGCGGGGACTCCGCCCCGAGCTCGTGGGGACGGCCGAGCAGGTGGCCGAGAAGATCCATGCCTACGCGGACGCCGGGATCACGCTGCTGCTGATCCAGTCCTCGCCCCTCAAGGACGAACTGGAGCGCATCGCCGCTGAGCTGTTCCCACTCGTGCCGCAGCGATCGCTCGCTACGATTCGAGGATGACCGGACTTCGCTGGGGCATCCTCGCCACGGGCCACATCGCCCACACCTTCGCCACCGACCTGCGCGACGCGGGCATCGAACTTGTCGCAGTGGGCTCGCGGACGCAGGAGTCGGCCGATGCGTTCGCCGCCGAATTCGCGATCCCCCGTGCCCACGGCTCGTACGAGGACCTCGCCGCCGACCCCGACGTCGACATCGTCTACGTCGCGACGCCGCATCCTCAGCACGTCGAGGCGGCGACCCTGCTGCTCGAACACGGCAGGCACGTCCTCATCGAGAAGCCGCTCACGCTGAACGAGGGCGAGGCCGCGCAGATCCGCGACCTCGCCGCCCGCGAGGGGCTCCTCGCCATGGAGGCGATGTGGACGCGCTACCTGCCCCACATGATCCGCATCCGCGAGATCCTCGCCGAGGGCACCCTGGGCGAGATCCGCCTGGTGACCGCAGATCACACGCAGAAGATCACCGACGACCCCGCGCATCGCCTCAACGCCCTCGAGCTTGGCGGCGGGGCGCTGCTGGACCTCGGCATCTATCCGGTCTCGTTCACCTGGGACGTGCTGGGGGCGCCGGCGACGATCCAGGCCGCAGCACGTCTGCAGTCCACGCAGACGGACGCCGACGTTGCGACGATCTTCACGTATGCCAGTGGCGCGCTGGCCACGACATTCTCCAGCTCGCGCGCGGTGGGTCCGAACACCGCGTCCATCGTCGGCACCGAGGCCCGGCTGGACGTCGACCGGGTCTGGTACACGCCGACCTCCTTCCGGGTCATCGCCCCCGATGGCACGGTTCTCGAGGAATACCGATCCGACATCACCGGCCGGGGCATGCAGTATCAGGCGTTCGCCGCTGAGCGGCTGGTCGCCGAGGGGAACTTCGCCGGCGACATCCTGCCCATCGAGGAGTCCGTGGCGATCCTGGGGACGCTCGATGAGATCCGCCGGCAGATCGGCGTCGTCTACCCCGGCGAGCGCTGAGCTCGCCCGGGCTGTCACACTGGGTGGATGCCCGATTCCCAGGATTCCCGCGTCGCCGTCTATCTCGACTTCGACAACATCGTCATCTCCTGGTACGACCGGGTGCACGGCCGGAACTCGTACGGACGCGACCGTCAGCGCATCGCGGAGACCCCCGACGATCCCGAGATCGCGGAGCGCCTGAGCGCCGCGACGATCGACGTCGGCGCGATCATCGACTACGCGGCATCCTTCGGCACCCTCGTGCTCACGCGCGCCTACGCCGACTGGTCCTCGCCGGTGAACGCCGTCTACCGCAGCCAGCTCGTGGCTCGCGCGGTCGATCTCGTGCAGCTGTTCCCCGCGGCGGCGTACGCCAAGAACGGCGCCGACATCCGCCTGGCCGTAGACGCGGTCGAGGACATGTTCCGCCTGCCCGACCTCACCCACGTCGTCATCGTCGCCGGAGACTCGGACTACGTGCCGCTGGCGCAGCGCTGCAAGCGGCTGGGCCGATACGTCGTCGGCGTCGGGGTCGCCGGGTCCACCGCGAAGTCGCTGGCCGCCGCCTGCGACGAGTTCGAGGCGTACGACTCGCTGCCCGGCGTCCCCCGTGTCGCCCGCGCCGCCGCCGTGGCCCCCGCGTCGCGCTCCCGCGCCGCCAAGCCGAAGGACGCGCCGGCACCGTCAGCCGAGCCGGCGGCGGAGCCGCCCGCCGACGCGCCCGCATCGAAGACGCGCAGCCGCCGCGGCGCGGGCAAGAGTCCTGCGAAGGATGCCGCGGCCGACGTGAGCACGGAGGCGACACCGGACGCGCCGGCCGTCGAGGCTCCTCCCGCCGCCGCATCCGCTCCCGCCGACGTCGAAGCGTCGCTGCTGGATGCCCTCGGTCCCGCCACCCCGCCGCGGCGCACGAACCGGCGCGCGACCTCCCAGACCGTCGCGGGCGGGACGATCATCACCCCGCAGACGTCGGTCTCCGCGCCCCCCGAGCCGGTGCTCGCCCCGGAGGAGCCGGCCGAAGACCCGCAGGAGACGGCCACCCGGCTCCTGGAACGGGCGCTGCGGCTCGGCCACGACAAGAACGACGACAGCGAGTGGCTGCACAGTTCCACGGTCAAGGGCCACATGCGACGGATGGACCCGTCCTTCAGCGAGAAGGCACTGGGCTACCGGTCGTTCAACGACTTCGTGAAGGCGCGCGACGCGATCGCCGAACTCGAGGAGACCGGCCACGAACGGCTCGTGCGCCTGCGTGATCAGTAGCCTCCGCTCCGTCCGATACCTGCCCCGATCGGGGGTTGCCCTGTAAAGTGACGCTCGTGGCTCGCCTGAACGCCCCCCCGGGCTCGCAGTCCTCCCTGCGGGAGGCCAACCGCGCGCGCCTGGTCGAATCGCTCAAGCGCCACGGTCGCCTCACCCAGGTCGAGCTCGCCGGCAGTACCGGGCTGTCACCCGCGACGGTGTCCAACATCGTCAAAGAGCTCACCGCATCGGGCCTGCTGCACACCTCGATCACCTCGCGCAGCGGACGTCGCGCCACACTGGTCTCCCTCGCCCGCCAGCTCGGTCTCGTCGCCGGCGTGCACTTCAGTTCCCGTCAGCTGCACATCTCCATCGCCGACGCGACGCGCACGGTGGTGAGCCAGACCTCGCTCCCCCTGCCGCTGGATCACCGTCACGACGCCGAGCTGGACCGCCTGAGCATCCTGCTCAACGACATGATGGAATCGCTCGGCGGTTCGGTGGGAGATCTGCTGGCCGTCGGCCTCGCACTGCCGGCATCCATCGATGCCCGCACCGGCATGGTCTCCACGCCCGGGCTGCTGCGCGGGTGGGAGGGGGTGGATGTCGCCGAGAGTCTCACCGAGCGCATCGGCCGGCCTGTCTTCGTCGACAGCGAAGCGAACCTGGGTGGGCTCGCCGAGGCCCGTGAGGGCAGCGCGCGTTCCGTCTCCTCGTCGGTGTTCATCCGCGTCGGCCACACGATCAGCGCCGGGATCGTCGTGGGCGGCGACCTGTTCCGCGGCGTGAACGGCAAAGCGGGGCAGATCGGTCACGTCACCATCGACGAGAACGGCCCGATCTGCCGATGCAGCAACCGCGGCTGCCTCGAGACGTACGCCGGTGGGCCGGCGCTGCTCTCGCTGTTCCCACCGAGCGATGGGATGCAGCGCCTCGGCGATCTCATCCAGGCAGCCGAGGCCGGGGACGGCAGTTCGCGCCGGGTCATCGCCGACGCGGGGCGGCACATCGGCATCGCCGCCGCCAGCCTGTGCAACCTCTTCGACCCCGAGCTCATCGTGGTCGGGGGCGAACTGGCGCAGGCGGGCGAGATCCTGATGGCGCCGATGCGCCACTCGCTGGACCGCAGCGCCCTGGCCGCCGCGGGCGGCCTGCCCGAGATCGTCGGCGCGTCCTTCGGCGACTGGGCCGAGACCCGCGGGGCGATCGCGATCGCGCTCGACCATGTGACGGTCGACGCCGAAGCCCTGCCGTTCTCGGCGTGAACGCGCGCATCCCGGCCGCGCTCGCCGCGGCCACGCTCGTCCTCGTCTCGTTGACAGGGTGCTCCGCGCCGGCCGCGAGCGGAGGCACGATCGCGCTGCTCCTGCCCGACGCGAAGACCGCCCGCTACGAGACATTCGATCGTCCGGTCTTCGAGGAGCGGGTCGCCGAGCTCGGCGACTACGACGTGCTCTACGCCAACGCCGATCAGGACGCCGCCAAGCAGCAGCAGCAAGCCGAGTCGGCCCTGGCCAACGGGGCGGGCGTGCTGGTGCTCGACCCGGTGGACGGGAAGGCGGCGGTCAGCATCGTCGCGTCCGCCAACGCGGCCGACGTGCCGGTCATCTCCTACGACCGCCTCATCGCCGGCGGCGACATCGCCTACTACGTGTCCTTCGACAACGAGGAGGTGGGCGTCCTGCAGGCCACCGCGCTGGTCGAGGCGCTGGATGCCACCGGGGCGTCTGACCCCGGCATCCTCATGGTGAACGGATCTCCCACCGACAGCAACGCGTCCTCCTTCAGTGAGGGCGCCCGCAGTGTGCTGGCCACCAGCGACGTGCGCATCCTCGCCGAGTACGACACGCCCGATTGGAGCCCCGACAAGGCGCAGGCGTGGACCGCAGGTCAGATCAGCCAGTACGGCGACCAGATCGACGGCGTCTACGCCGCCAATGACGGCACTGCCAGCGGTGCGATCTCCGCCTTCAAGGCGGCCGAGGTCTCGCCTTTGCCCCTGGTCACCGGCCAGGACGCGGAGCTCTCTGCGATCCAGCGGATCATCGCGGGCGAACAGTACATGACCGTGTACAAGGCGCTCCGACAGCAGGCGGAACTGGCCGCCGAGGTCGCCGTGGCGCTGCTGAACGGCGAGGGCGTCACGGCCCCGATGGAGGTCGACGGCATCCCGGCCACGCTGTTGGACCCGGTCGCCGTGACCGCCGACAACGTGATGGAGACCGTGATCGCAGACGGTTTCTGGACGGTGGCGGACATCTGCACGCCCAACTACGCCGAGGCGTGCGCTGCCGCCGGAATCGGTTAGCCTTCTGCGGATGGAAGCGCAACGATGCCGGTGACCGGACCCCGCGTCGGGCGCGCCCGCGAACGGGTCCTGACGGTACGCGGCGTGGGCAAGCGGTTCGGCGCCGTCAGGGCCCTCACGGATGTGGACTTCTGGGTCAACGAAGGCGAAGTGGTGGCCCTGGTCGGCGACAACGGCGCCGGGAAATCGACCCTGGTCAAACTGCTCTCCGGCGTGCACTCCCCCGACACCGGCACGATCGAATACGACGGGGAGGACGTGGAGATCACGAGCCCCGCCGACGCGCAGCGGCTGGGCATCGCCACCGTGTTCCAGGATCTCGCACTGTGCGACAACCTCGACGTGGTCGCCAACCTGTGGCTCGGCCGTGAGCTGGTCGAGGGGACGCGGCTGGACGAGGTCGACATGGAGCAGCGCACCTGGTCGCTGCTGCGCGAGCTGTCCGCGAAGATCTCCTCCGTGCGCATCCCGGTGGCCTCCCTCTCCGGCGGGCAGCGGCAGACCGTCGCGATCGCCCGCTCGCTGATCGGCGACCCGCGGGTGGTCATCCTCGACGAGCCCACCGCCGCACTGGGTGTCGCCCAGACCGCCGAGGTGCTGAACCTGATCGAGCGACTTCGTGAGCGCGGCCACGGCGTGGTGCTGATCAGCCACAACATGGCGGACGTGATGGCCGTCGCCGACCGCGTGGTCGTCCTGCGCCTGGGCCGCAACAACGGCGTCTACAACGTCGCCGAAGTCACCAGCGCGACCCTGATCGCCGCGATCACGGGCGCGACCGACAACGCGGTCACCCGTCGAGCGGCCGAGAACGCCAAGCCCGCCCCGCCCGCCGCGTCGGATGCGTTGATCACCGCCCTGCCCGGTTCCGGACCCCGCCGGATGCGCGACCTCCCCCACGACGGCCGGCCGTGAACGCGGAGCGGAGGGATCCCAGCACCACGACGACGATCGTGGTGCCCGCCGGCGACGGGTTCCTCGATCGCATCGGGGTGAGCCGCTGGTTCACGATGGTGCTCACGCGCATCCGCGGCGGCGACCTGGGCTCACTGCCGGTGATCATCGGACTCGCGCTCATCTGGACGGTGTTCCAGATTCTCAACCCGGTCTTCCTCTCCAGCCGCAACCTCGTCGACCTGACGATGCAGTGCGCCGCGATCGGCACGATCGCGCTGGGCGTCGTGCTGGTGCTGCTGGTCGGCGAGATCGATCTGTCGGTCGGGTCGGTGTCCGGGCTCGCTGGGGCGGTGCTGGCGGTCACCTTCGTCCAGCTCCAGTGGAATCTCGCGTTCGCGCTGATCGCCGCGATCGGGATCGGATGCCTGGCCGGCATCCTCTACGGCTTCCTCTACACGCGCTTCGGCGTTCCGAGCTTCGTGATCACCCTCGCCGGACTCCTCGGCTTCCTGGGTCTGCAGCTGTGGGTGCTGGGCAGCAGCGGGTCGATCAACCTTCCCGATTCGTGGATCGTCACCTTCGCTCAGCACCTGTTCCTGCCTGCCTGGGCCTCGTACCTCGTGGTTGCGCTGGCGGTGGCCGCATACACGTGGTCGCGCATCCGGCGCGCGCAGCGACGGTCCGCGGCCGACCTGATCAGCCAGAGCTACACCGAGATCGGACTGCGGGCGGGTGCGATGCTGGCCTTCCTGCTTCTGGCCGTCTGGTACCTCAACCTCTCGCGCGGCGTCGGGGTGATGTTCCTGTTCTTCCTCGCACTCGTCGTCGTGGCGAACTTCCTCCTCACGCGCACCCGATGGGGGCGATCGGTCTACGCCGTCGGCGGATCCGAAGAGGCCGCTCGGCGTGCCGGCATCCGGGTCGACCGCGTCTACATCTCGGTGTTCGCGCTCTGCTCCAGCCTCGCGGCGGTCGGCGGGATACTCGCTGCCGCCCGCTTGGGCGCGGCGAACCAGAGCTCCGGCGTGGGCGATACGAACCTCAACGCGATCGCCGCCGCGGTCATCGGCGGCGCGAGCCTGTTCGGCGGCCGCGGCACGGCGTTCGCGGCGCTGCTGGGCATCGTCGTCATCCAGTCCATCTCGTCCGGGCTGACGCTGCTGAACCTCGACTCGTCGGTGCGTTTCATGATCACCGGGGTGGTCCTGGTGCTCGCCGTGATCGTGGATTCACTCTCCCGGCGGACTCGAACGGCGGCCGGGAGGGCCTGACTTGGACGTCCGCATTTCATCGAATCCATTCGATGAGCTCGGCGACACGCCGAAGATGCGTTCAGGTCCAAAATTCTAGCGATTGGTCGGCTTTCAGCATTCGGCCTGAAACCTCATCTTCATGCTCGACTTCGGTCAGATTTCGGAGCATATCGGTCAGTATTCTGTCATCACGGGCACGGTGTAACGACCGTCGCAGATCCAGAGCGCCCGCGTTGCCAAAGCGTTACGTTCAAGACTTGACGCCAAGGATCGTTCGGATGAGGATTTCTTCAAGCGAACCCGCCAGGCATTCCTGGACGTCGCACATTCAACGATGAAAGGCGAATGATGAAGAAGTCTTCACTCCTTCCCGTGGCAGCCCTCGCAGGCGCTGCCGCGTTGCTGCTGGCCGGATGTTCCGGCTCCAGCGGCGGAACCCCCACTGAGGGCGGCGACGCGGGCGGCGATTCCGCCGGTCGCGCATGCGTGATCCTGCCCGACGCGGCATCCTCCCCCCGCTGGGAGAACTTCGACCGCAAGTACCTCCAGGAGGGTCTCGAGGGCGCCGGCTTCGAGGTCGACATCCAGAACGCGCAGGGCGATGTGGCCAAGTACGGCACGCTGGCCGACGCGCAGCTCACGCAGGGCTGCGGCGTCATGCTGCTCGTCGACTACCAGGGCGCTGCGGAATCCGTAGCCGCCAAGGCGAAGGCGGAGGGCATCCCCGTGATCGCGTACGACCGCCCGTTCTCCGGGGCGGACTACTACGTCTCCTTCGACAACGTGAAGGTCGGCGAGCTCGAGGGCCAGACCGTGCTGGACGGCTTGGAGGCCGCAGGCAAGGACCCCGCAACGGCAACGGTCGTCTACATGGGCGGAGACCCGACCGACGGCAACGCCGCCATGTTCCACGACGGCGCTGTGCAGGTCATGGAGGATGCCGGAGTCAAGGCCGCGGCAGAGCCCCCGGGAGTCTGGGACCAGGCCAAGTCGCAGACCAACTTCGAGCAGGCACTGACCTCGCTCGGCGGCAAGGTCGACGGCGTCTGGGTCGCGAACGACACCAACGCAGCCGGCGTCATCAAGGTCCTGCAGGACAACAACCTCACGGGCGTTGCGGTCTCGGGTCAGGACGCGAACGTCGCGGGCCTGCAGAACATCCTGCTCGGCTGGCAGACCGCCACGGTCTACAAGCCGGTCAAGGATGAGGCATCCGCCGCCGTGGACGTGGCCATCGCGCTGCTGAGCGGCGACGAGGTCTCGGCCGACGCGGAACTGGACGACGGCACGCCGTACATCCAGGTCACCCCGGTGCTGGTCGGTCAGGACAAGGTCAAGGACGTCGTCGCCGCAGGTGACGCCGCCTACGACGACGTCTGCACCCCCGACGTCATGGCCGCGTGCGAGGAGTTCGGCGTCGTAGCTCCCTAGCTACCCGCCACGCATTCGACGAAGCAGGACGCCGCGCCGGCAACGGTGCGGCGTCCTGCCCGCGCATCCACCGAATCGCAAGGAAGCGAGCATGTCAGACACGACCACTGCGCAAGACCCGATCATCCAACTGGTCGGTGTGAAGAAGTCCTTCGGTCCCGTCAGCGTCCTCAAGGGCGTCGACCTGAAGGTTTACCCCGGCAAGGTCACCGCCCTCGTGGGCGACAACGGCGCCGGAAAGTCCACGCTCATCAAGGGCCTCGCCGGCGTGCAGCCGTATGACGAGGGCGAGGTGCTCATCGACGGTGTGCACCGTGACCTGAACGCGCCGCGCGACGCGGCCGCGCTCGGCATCGAGGTCGTCTACCAGGACCTCGCGCTGTGCGACAACCTCGACATCGTCCAGAACATGTTCCTCGGCCGTGAGGAACTCACGCTGGGCACCTTCGACGAGGGTCGGATGGAGAAGGACGCCTCCGACACTCTGCGCTCGCTCTCGGTGCGCACCGTGAAGTCGGTGCGTCAGAAGGTCTCGTCCCTCTCCGGCGGCCAGCGTCAGACCGTGGCGATCGCGCGCGCCGTGCTCAAGAAGGCACGCGTCGTGATCCTCGACGAGCCGACAGCCGCCCTCGGCGTCGCCCAGACCGAGCAGGTCCTGAACCTGGTCAAGCGGCTCTCCGAGCAGGGCGTGGCGGTCGTCCTCATCAGTCACAACCTCGCAGACGTCTTCGAGGTGGCCGACGACATCGCCGTCCTGTATCTCGGCCAGATGGTGGCGCAGATCGACGTCGCCGACACCACGCGCGACGACGTCGTGGGCTACATCACCGGCACCAAGACCATGGGAGTCGAACTGATCGGCACCACCACGATCACTACGGGAGGCGCAGAGTGAGCGGCACAACGACTGAGGCGTCACCGAGCCCCGTTGCCAGCGACATGATCGGCAGCGGTGTCGAGGGCGGCCTGAGCGACCAGATCGCAGCCTGGTGGTCACGGGTCCGCGGCGGCGACATGGGCGTGCTCCCCGCAGTCGGCGGGCTGATCGTGCTCGGTGGCCTGTTCACGCTGCTCAGCCCGTTCTTCCTGACCGAGCGCAACTTCGCGAACCTGCTCAACCAGGCTGCCCCGCTCGTCGTGCTGGGCATGGCGCTGGTCTTCGTGCTCCTCCTCGGCGAGATCGATCTGTCCGCGGGCGTCACCGGCGGCGTGGGCATGGCTCTGTTCGTGGTGCTCGCCTCGCAGTTCAACATCCCCTGGCCGATCGCGCTGCTGGTGGGATTCGGGTTCGGGTTCCTCACCGGAGCGCTCATCGGCTTCTTCGTCGCAAGGATCGGCATCCCGTCGTTCGTGGTCACGCTGGGCCTCTTCCTCGGCTACCAGGGGCTCGCACTCGTCGTCATCGGCCCGGGTGGCCTCTTCCGCGTCGAGGTTCCCGAGCTGATCGCGCTGCAGAACGGCAACCTGCCCGTCTGGGCCGGATGGGTCATGCTCGTCGTCATCCTCGCGGTGTCTGCCGGTACCTCCTTCTGGGACCGAGCCCGCCGCACCCGGGCAGGAGTGCCGAACCGCGCGATCTCACTCGTGTTCATCAAGCTCGCGGTCATCGCGGTACTGGGCGGGGCGTTCGTGTTCGTGCTGAATCAGAACCGCGGACAGTCGGTCAACGAGGTGTCAGGCGTGCCGATCATCGTCCCGGTCGTGCTCGTGATCCTTTGGCTCGGCACGTTCGTGCTGGACCGCACGAAGTTCGGCCGGTACATCTACGCGATCGGCGGCAACGCCGAGGCCGCTCGACGCTCCGGCGTCAAGGTGCGCTGGATCAAGTGGTGGGCCTTCGTGATCTGCTCCTCGCTCGCGGTGGCGGCGATGCTGTTCAGCGTCGCGCGTGTCGGATCCGTGGATGCCACGGTCGGCCGAGACATCGTGCTCTCCGGTGTTGCCGCGGCCGTCGTCGGCGGCGTCAGCCTCTTCGGTGGACGCGGTCGCCTGATGCACGCCGCGATCGGCGCGCTGGTGATCGCGGTCATCACGAACGGCCTCGGTCTGCTCAACCTCCCGGCCGGCATCAACCTGCTGGTCACCGGCGGCGTGCTGATCCTCGCCGCGACGGTGGACGCGCTCTCGAGGCTCCGCTCCGGCGGGACATCCAGAACGTAGCGACGCAAACTCGAACGCGGCGCCGGGACCTTCAGGCCTCGGCGCCGCGTCCGTGCGGGGCGACGTGCGGGGAGCGCGCAGGCACGTGCACCAGACTGTCCAGGTGCCCTCGACCTATTCCCCCGATGCCCTCCGCCGCCGGCCCGACCTCGAAGCGCCCGAACTGCTCGCCTCCGACGCCGCCGACCGGCTGATCCTGGACGAGTCGGCCGAGGCCCGCGCGCAGGCCGCTGCAGGCACGATCGTCGTGATCGGAGACGAGTACGGCGCGCTGACGCTCGGAGCAGCGGATGCCGGGGCCACCGGTATCCGGACGCACCAGGACTCGCTCGCGGGCGAGCGTGCCCTCGAAGCCAACGCAGCCGAGGCCGGGTTGACGGGGTTCCGGTCCCTCCCGCTGGACGAGCCGCTCCTGGCCGGGGCAACGGTGGTGCTGCTGCGTCTGCCGCGCGCACTGGACGCGCTCGAAGACATCGCGGGGGCGATCGCCGCCCACGCCGACCCGGCGGTGGTCGTGTTCGCCGGCGGCCGGCTCAAGCACATGACGCTCGGCATGAACGACGTGCTGCGGCGCCACTTCGGCACCCTCGACATCTCGCACGCCCGCCAGAAGTCCCGCGTACTGATCGCCCGCGCACCGCTCGGGGGTGCCGCCCCCCTCGTCCGGGCCGCGGACCAGCCGGCACCAGGGCTGGATGCGCCGATCGCGGTCCGCGCCTTCGGCGGCGCCTTCGCGGGCACCGGCATCGACATCGGCACGCGGTTCCTGCTCGAGCAGCTCGCCGCGCACGGTCCGGCCGAGCTCGACGGCGCGGCGGGCGATGTCATCGACCTCGCCTGCGGCACGGGCGTCGTGGCGGTGTGGCTGGCGCTGCAGCATCCCTCCCTTCCCATCCTGGCGACCGATCGGTCGGCGGTGGCGGTCGCCTCGGCCCGCGAGACCGCTGCGGCCAACGGCCTGGCGGACCGGATCACGATCGTGCGCGACCTCGCCCTGGGCGGGCGTGCCGATGACAGCGCGCAGCTGATCGCGCTCAACCCGCCGTTCCACTCCGGCGCGGCGGTGCCGATCGCCGGTGTCGCGGATCCGCTGTTCGCCGATGCCGGCCGCGTGCTTCGCTCCGGCGGTGAGCTGTGGACGGTCTGGAACTCGGCGCTGCAGTATCGGCCGCGACTCGAGCGACTGGTCGGCCCCACGCGCCAGATCGCCCGCAGCGCGAAGTTCACCGTCACCGTTTCGACGAAGCGCTGAGCATCTCGTCCACCCACGCCGGCACGAGGACGGTCGCGGGGCCGGTGCGTGCGTCGTCGAACGGGACTGCGGCATCGCTCGGCTCGAGATTGAGCTCGACGGTGCGCGCGCCGAACGCGGCGGCGAGGGCCACGTACCCCGCTGCGGGGTAGACCGCCCCGGACGTGCCGATCGAGACGAAGACGTCACAGGCCAGGACCGCCTGCTCGATGCGATCGAGACCGTACGGCATCTCGCCGAACCACACGACATCGGGTCGCAGCGTGCGATGCCCGCACACCGGGCACGGTGGACGACCGGCGAGCTCGGCGTCGCACCTCCTCCGAACGCCGCATGTGGTGCACAGCGCGCTGTGCA
The DNA here is from genome assembly GCF_900100885.1 of Microbacterium pygmaeum. Classification (NCBI taxonomy): domain Bacteria; kingdom Bacillati; phylum Actinomycetota; class Actinomycetes; order Micrococcales; family Microbacteriaceae; genus Microbacterium; species Microbacterium pygmaeum. The sequence continues at coordinate 1,951,938 of NZ_LT629692.1, read as the reverse complement.
ACTCGCCGTGCATGTGCACGAGCCGCTCGCTGCCCGCGCGCTCGTGCAGGTCGTCGACGTTCTGGGTGACCACCAGAAGGCGATCCCCCACGGCGCCCTCCAGACGGGCGAGCGCGAGATGCGCGGCGTTCGGACGAGCGGATGCCACGGCCCGTCGTCTCGCATCGTAGAAGCCGATCACCAGGTCGGGGTCGCGGTCGAACCCCTCGGGCGTCGCCACATCCTCCACACGGTTCCCCTCCCACAGTCCGCCGGAGTCGCGGAAGGTGGCCACCCCGCTCTCCGCCGAGATGCCCGCGCCGGTGAGCACGACGATGCGCGGCGCGCTCACCTCAGCAGACCGCGAAGCGTCTGGATCGTGTCGGCCTCCTCGGGCCGCTTGTCGGGCCGGTACGCCTTCACCCTGGCGAAGCGCAGGGCGACGCCACCGGGGTACCTCGTCGAGCGCTGGACGCCGTCGATGGCGATTTCCACGACCGTCACCGGCTGCAGGTGCACCGCATACGCGCTTCGCGAGACCTCGATCGTCGGAAAATGCTCGGTCTGCCAGCGCAGCAGCTGATCGGTGAGCCCCTTGAACGTCTTGCCGACCATGACGTAGCCGCCGGGCTCGCCGAACTCACCATCGGGATCGAGGGCGCCCAGGTGCAGGTTCGACAGCAGGCCGCTCCGTCGACCGGACCCCCACTCCGCGGCCAGCACCACGAGATCGTAGGTGAGCACGGGTTTGACCTTCACCCACGTCTTGCCGCGGCGGCCCGCGGCGTAGACGGAGTCGAGCGCCTTGACGACCACACCCTCGTGACCGGCTTCGAGCGCCTCTTTCGACAGGCGTTCGGCCGCGTCCGGGTCGGAGGTGACGATGCCCGGGACGCGCCAGTCCGCCGCGATCCGCTCGAGTTCGCCCAGACGGACCTCGAGAGGCTCATCGATCAGGTCGCGGCCGTCCAGGTGCAGCAGGTCGAAGAACCAGGGTCGCAGGACCGTCGCGGTGACCGACTCCGAGCCGAATCGCGCCATGGTGTCCTGGAAGGGGCGCGGGCCGCCGTCTTCGTCCAGCGAGAGCGTCTCACCGTCGAGGATGACGTCGCGGACCGGCAGTGAGCGCGTCGCCGCGACGATCTCGGGCACCCGCGAGGTGATGTCCGCGAGATTGCGGGTGTACACGCGCACATCGTCGCCGAGCCGGTGCACCTGGATCCGCGCGCCGTCGAGCTTGTATTCGACCGACGCGGCACCGGCGCCGGCCAGCGCGAGCGCCTCCGCCGCCGACCCCGCGGTGCTGGCGAGCATCGGCAGCACCGGACGGCCGACCACGAGTCCGACCTCCTCGAGCGCGCCGGGCTCGCCGTGGAGCGCGATCTGCGCTGTCTCGCCGAGGTCGCCCGAGAGCATCGCTGCCCGGCGGACGACCGGCCCGCTCGCCCCGGACGCCTTCGCGACGGCGTCGAGGAGCACGCCCTCGAGTGCGCCGGTGCGCAACTCGCCGAGGATCACCCGCGAGAGGAAGTCCCATTCCTCGGCGGTGGCCCTCGCCGCGAGGCCCGCCAGCTCTGAGGTCCGAGCACCCGTCGAGCCGGCGCCCGAGGCCTCCGCCAGCAGCTGCAGGCTCGCGTCGACATCGAGGATCGTGAGGGTCGAGGCATCCGCGTGAGACCCCTCGAACGCGCGCACTCCTCGCCAGCCGACGCCGATCCTGCCCTGCCGGGGCCGCGCGATCAGGAAGCCCATCGCCGGCGAGACCTCGTCGGGCTCGAGGCGACCCAGAAGCTCGGCGAGCGAGTCGACCTTCGCCAGCCGAGACGAGGTCGCCGCGACCGCATCAGTGGTGACGACGAGATCGTGGATCAGCATGCCCGCAGTCTGCCACCCGCCGCCGACAGAGGGCGGGCTCTTGACGGTCAGGGCTTCGGGGTGCGGGTGCTCCACAGCGCGCCGACCACGAGGACGGGCTGGAAGAACAGGCGGATCAGTCGCGACCGACCGTCGTCGAGCCCGAAGCCCTTCTTGCCCTTCGTGTACTGCTCGATGTTGCCCGGGAAGATCGCGACGTAGAAGGCGGCGAGGATCGCCCCGACTCGGCTGAGCTCGCGCGGCAGGGCGACCAGCGCGGCACCGAGCATGATCTCGACGACGCCCGAGGCGACCACGACACCGTCCTTGTCCATCACTCTGCCCGTCCAGTCGGGCACCTGCGCTTGGAATTCCTTCCGCGCCCAGAACAGGTGCGAGAGCCCGGCGAAGACCATCGCACCGCCGAGTAGCCATCGGGCGATCGTGCGGGCGGGCGTGGAGGAGGGGATTGCCGATGCCGTCATCCGGCCAGTCTGCCTGCTCGACGTGGCGCCCGGGGACGCCGCGTCGTACGATCCGGTGAGCACGCTCGTCGAGGAGGAGGCACCCATGGCGCACCACACCCTGAATCTCCCGGACGTCGATCTGGTCTACGACGTCCACGGACCGCTGCCGACCGCGGACGGGCGACCGCCGCTGATGATGATCGGCCAGCCGATGGACGCGAGCGGATTCCACGCCCAGGTCGCGCTGTTCCCGGATCGCACCGTTGTGACGTACGACCCGCGCGGCCTGGGGAGAAGCGCGCGCAAGGACGGCGGCGTGACGAACGAGCCGGGAATCCAGGCCGAGGACGTCCATGCGATCATCGAGGCGCTCGGCGCCGGTCCGGTGGAGATGCTGGCCAGCAGCGGCGGCGCGGTGACCGCCCTCGCCCTGGTCACCGCGCACCCGGACGACGTGGCGACCCTGGTCGCTCACGAGCCCCCGATCGACGGGGTGCTGCCGGATGCGGATGCCGTGCAGCAGGCGCGGAATGCCTACACCCAGGTCTACCGCGACAAGGGCTGGGGAGCCGGCATGGCCGCCTTCATCGCCATGACCGCGTGGGAGGGCGAGGTCACGGACGAGTACTTCGCCCAACCGGCGCCGGACCCAGCCGCGTTCGGGATGCCGACCGAGGACGACGGCTCACGGGACGACCCGCTGCTGTCGGACAGGTCCTGGGCGGTCGTGCACTACGAACCGGACATCGAGGCGTTGAAGGCGGCGCCGACGCGCATCGTGGTCGCCGTCGGTGAGGAGTCGGTGAAGGTGTACACCGGTCGGACAGCGATCGCCCTGGCCGAGCGGCTCGGCCAGCAGGCGACCGTCTTCCCCAGCCACCACGGCGGCTTCATGGGCGGCGAATTCGGCTACGCCGGCCAGCCGGAGGCGTTCGCTGCGAAGCTGCGCGAGGTGCTGGCCCGGCCGTAGGCGGCGGCGGGCGCTTGTCGCCCCGCGCCGAAGGCGGCCCCGCGACGCTCGTGAGACCCTGGCTGGATGCCTGCCCCCGACCCGCTGCTGCACGAGATCCACACCCGCACGTTGGCCGCCGCGGTGCCGGGCGTCCGCCTGGTGGGCATCGACGGGCCGGCGGGTTCGGGGAAGTCCACGCTGGCGCGGCAGCTGTCGGATCGGTACGGCTGGCCGGTCATCGAGATCGATGACTTCTTCTCATGGGTGAGCTTCACCACATGGTGGCCCCGCTTCGAGACCGACGTCATCACGCCGCTGCTGGAGGGACGGAGCATCCGCTATCGAGTACGCGATTGGATCGAGGACGAGTTCGGCGAGGGACTGGCGGGGTGGAAAGAGCTCCGCTGGGCTCCGGTCGTCATCATCGAGGGTGTGGGAGCGACGCGTGCGGCCATCACCGGCACGCTGGCATGCCGCGTATGGGTGCACGCCGCGGCATCCGATCGACTCGAACGCGGCGTCGCGCGAGATGGCGAATCGCACCGCGAGCTGTGGGAGCGATACCTGCAGCGCGAGGACGAGTTCTTCGCCGCGGACGGCACCAGAGCGCGCGCGGACATCCGAGTCGACCGGAGCTCGCACCCCGACGGACCACGCCGCTAGCGTCGGAGACACACGCGAACACGGAGGGGACATGCGCACACAGAACCGCGGACACGCCGAGGGACAGGCACGGCGATGATCCTCTCCACCGGCGCGACGTTCGAGGCGCTCGAGCCGTGGCGGGCGGACGAGTTCGCCGCGCACCTCGATCGTGCCCGCGAGCACATCCGTCCGTGGGTCGGACCCTCATTCGTCAGCACGGACCTCGCCGGCGCCCGCGCGACACTGACGCGTTACGCCGAAGCAACCGCCCGCGACGGTGGGCGGATCTACGGGATCTGGGCCGAGGGCGTGCTGATCGGTGGCGTCATGTTCGTCGAGTTCAGCGCTGCGAGCGGTGTATGCGAGATCGGATGCTGGTCGGAACCGGCCGGCGAGGGGCATGGGCACATCGGCGCCGCCGTGCGCGAGTTGCTGCGGTACGCGTTCGAGGTGCGAGGACTGCACCGCGTCGAGTGGCGGTGCCGCAGCGACAACGAGCGGAGCATCGCGCTGGCGGTTCGCCTGGGGATGACCTACGAGGGGACCCTCCGCGAGGCCTGGCCGATCGCCGGAGTGTTCTACGACAAGGCCGTGTACTCGCTTCTGTCGGGTGAGTACGCGTGACGGACGGAACGGATCCCATGCGCAGGCTCGTCTACTACGTCGCCACCACGCTCGACGGGTTCATCGCGAGCCCGGACCGCACCGACCCGAGCGGAGCGGACTTCTTCGCGATGACGCCGGATCTCCTCGAGCACATCGTCCAGCATTTCCCCGAGACGCTGCCGGCTGCTGCTCGGCAGGCGCTCGGGGTCGACGGCGCAGCGGTCGTCTTCGACACCGTCGTGGAAGGTCGCCGGTCGTATCAGGTCGGCCTGGACGCCGGGGTCGCAGACGCGTACCCGCACCTCCGCCACGTCGTGTTCTCGAGGTCGATGAAGACGAGTCCCGACTCAGCCGTGGAGCTCGTGGATTCGGATCCGGTCGAGTTCGTCGCTCGGCTGAAGGAGGAGCCCGGCATGGACATCTGGCTGGTCGGCGGCGGTGCACTCGCGGCCGCGCTGCTGCCGCAGATCGACCGGCTGGTGCTCAAACTGAACCCCTCCGTCATCGGCTCGGGTGTTCCGCTGTTCGACGGACCGTTCGCGCCGAATCTGTTCCGTCCGGTCGAGGAGGTGTCGCTCGCCGGCGGCGTGCGAGTGGTGACCTACGACCGCCGGTGACCGGCTCGGCACCGGCGCAACGGGCGGCGTCGGGTGAGAGCGTCCTGCCGGAGCGGAATAAGGACAGGTCCCGGCAGCGTTGGCGTGTCAGAATCCTCCACATCGATTGGATGCCTCATGACGAACGTCTCTGAGCTGCTTGCCGCCAACCTCCACGACGTGTTCGGCAATCGCGATGCCGCGGCGAGGCGAGCGGCGATCGAGCGTGTGTATTCCGATGACGTCGTCTTCGCCGACCCGGAGGAGACCGTGCACGGGTGGGATGCCGTTGAGACGAAGGCCGCCGCGCTCCTGGCCGACGCGCCGGAGACCTTCGTGTTCGTCGAAGACGGTGACCGCTATGCCGGGACTGACATCGGTGCGCTCGCCTGGGCGTTCGGCCCATCCGGCGCCCCGGTGGCACGCGGCATCGACGTGATCACCGTCTCCCGCGATCGGATCACAAGCGTCCGGACCTTCTTCGTCGACGCACAGAAATAGTTCGACTGGCCGCCGTCGGCCCGACACCGTTGCCGGATTCCGGCAAGACTGGCGGGGTGAGCCTGCCGTCCCCCGCGAACCTGGCGCGGCTGTACTTCACCGCCCAGGCCGTCGCGGGAGCGGCATGGTGGGTGTGCGTCCTCACGATGCCCCTGGTGCGGACGGCGACGCTCGGCTCGTTGCATCCCGGACTCGTCGCCCTGCTCGACATACCGCTGTTCGTGGTCGCGTCCGCGCTGGCAGCGGTACTTCCCGGACGAGCAGTCCGCATTCCGAGCGCGATCGCCACGGTCTGGACCGTGCTCGTCACCGGCCTGCTCGCGATCTACGCGACCGTCACCGGCGAAGCGGGGTGGGGCGTGGTGCTGATGGCGGGAGCGTCCGCGGGTTCGGTGATGGCACTCAGTCTCAGCACGCTCGGACGCATTCCGACCGAGTGGATCATCGCGGGTCCGTTCGCCTTCCGGGTGGCGCGGTCGCACCGCTCGCCGGCTGCACACCTCGCGGTCACGCTCGTGCAGATCACCGTGTTCTGGGGAATCTTCCTCGGCGTCATCCCGGTCATCCTGGCCATGCTCGAGCAGCGGTGGGGCCTGGCGGTGACACTGCCGATTGCGGTCCCCGTGACGGGCGCCGTGCTGTTCGTGCTGGCCAGCATCCCGGGGCTGTGGTCGGCCGTCACCTTCAACCTGAGGGGTGACGGCACTCCCCTGCCCTCCGCGATGCCAAGCCGGCTGGTCATCGCCGGCCCCTACCGCTTCATCCGCAATCCGATGGCGGTATCCGGGATCCTCCAGGGCGTGGCTGTGGGGCTGATGCTGTCTTCCTGGCTCGTCGTCGTCTACGCCATCATCGGCTCGCTCGTCTGGAACTACGCCGTCCGGCCCTGGGAGGAAGCGGACCTCCTCGCGCGGTTCGGCGACGACTACCGTCGCTACCGCGATCGCGTGCGCTGCTGGGTGCCGCGGCTAGACGCCGGCCGGGGTCCACTCTGAGACACGGTTCAGCTCCTGAACCTCGTCAGCACTCAGCTCGACCCGTGCGCCGTCCAGGAGATCCGCGACCTGCGAGACGCGGGACGCGCTGGCGATCGGCGCTGCCACCGTCGGCTGCGCCCGCAGCCATGCCAGGGCGGTCGCGGCGATCGACACGTCGTGCGCACGCCCGATCCCCTCGAGCGCATCGAGGATCTCCAGACCCTGGACCGTGGCGTACTTCGCGGCGCCGCCGGCTCGCGGGGATGCCTGGCCTCCGGCATCCGTCGTCCGGTACTTGCCGGTGAGGAAACCGCTGGCCAGCGCATAGTAAGGAACGAGGCTGAGCCCGAACTCCTCGGCGACCGGAACGATGCGCTCCTCGATCTCGTTGCGGTGGACCAGGTTGTAGTGCGGCTGAATGGCGACCGGAAGCGCGATGCCGCCGGCCTGCGCGATGCCGACCCACTCACGGATACGGTCTGCGCTGTAGTTGGAGACGGCGGTGTACCGCACGAGCCCGTCGGTGACGAGCTCGCCGAAGGCGCCGACCGTCTCCTCGAGCGGCACGCTGGAATCGTCGAAATGCGCGTAGTAGAGATCGAGCGCCTCGACGCCGAGACGCTGGATGGATGCCTCGGCCGCCGCGCGGACGTTGCTCGCCGACAGCCCCTTGAAGTCGGGGTGCTGGCTGACCTTCGTCGCGACGACGACACCCTCCGGGCGGCGCGATGCGAGCCACTCTCCGATGATCCGCTCGCTGTCGCCGCCGGTGTTGCCGGGTACCCAGGCGCTGTACGAATCGGCGGTGTCGATGAAATTGCCGCCGCCCGCGACGAACGCGTCGAGGATCGCGAATGACTCGTCGCGATCGGCCGTCCAGCCGAAGACGTTGCCGCCAAGTGAAAGGGGAAGGACGTCGAGGCTGCTGGTTCCGATTCGTGTCATGAAGGACCGGAACGAATGGGAGCGGGAGGTATTCCCGGCGGGGCGGTGTGGCGGAATGTTTCGGCTCTCACCGACGGGCCCGGCCTCGTCGCGGGCCGGCCTCGCGAAGGGCCGGCCTCCTGGCGATGTCGGAGGCCCCTGCCATGCTGTTCTTATCGGCCACCGAGTGCCCCGGGCGCCGAGGTCATCCCGCCGTTCGCGCGGGGTGTTCGAGCTTGCACGAAGGGGCACGATGTGGACGGTCACGAGCGGTACCTGACCGAGATCGCGGCGGTCGACGCGATCGCCGATCGGTGCGTGGCGATCAGATCGCGTATCGCTGCAGATGAGGCGGCGATGCTGCGGGAACTGGCAGCGGCCTGGGATCTGGCGCAGCAGCAGACCGCCCGGATCACGTCGGCGGCATCCCGGCAACGCGACATGCCGTTGCGGTCCATCGCCGCGCAGATCAGCGTCGAAACACACCTGCACGATCGGACCGTGCAGACGAAGATGTACGACGCCTGGCGCCTGGTCACTCTCTTCCCCACCACCGTGGACGCCTTGGCCGGCGGGCGGATCAGCAAGGCGCACGCCGACGTGATCCTCGATACCGGCGCCGTCCTGGATGAGGCGGAGGTGCGGGCCGCATTCGAGAGCGTCGTGCTCGACTGGGCGGAAGCGGAAACCGTGGGACGCACCCGGTCCTACGCGCGCCAGTTGGCGGAGAAACTCGACCCTCGGAGCATGCACGAACGGCATGCGGTCGCCGCCGATGACCAGAAGATCACGATCGTCGACCTGGACGACGCGATGTCGCAGGTCATCGCCCTGGTCCCCACCGTCTACGCCCACGCCATCGCCGATCGTCTCACTCGCCAAGCCCACGCGCTCAAGCGCATCGACCAGGACGCCCGCCGGGCCGCAGGAACCGAGGGCGCGAGCGGCGACGCCGACGCCGACGGATTATCGTTCGATGATCGGACGATCGATCAGACCCGCGCAGACGTGTTCATCGACCTGCTCCTCACCGGCGCGCCTGCCATCGACGCCACCTGTGACGCCCTCCCAGGCGGGCTGGGCGCGATCCGCGCGCACGTGCAGATCACCTTGCCCCTCACGACCCTCACCGGGGTGACCGACGGCGGCGCCGACATCGACGGGAAGGCCCCCATCGACCCGGCCACCGCGAGGCTCCTCGCCGGCGCCACCCCCGTCTGGGACCGAGTGATGTACGACCCGATCACCGCCGTCGTCCTCACGGTCGATCGATACCAGCCCACCCCGGCCCAGCGGCGACTCCGCCTCGCCCGCGATCGGCACTGCCGATTCCCCGGCTGCCGCATGCCGGCCCGCCGATGCCAGATCGACCACAACCACGAACATCACGACGGCGGGCCCACCAGCACCACCAACCTCGCCTGCCTCTGCATTCGGCACCACACCCTCAAAACCGACACCGATTGGACCGCTCGCCAACTCACCGGCGGACGACTCGAATGGACCACCCCCACCGGTCGAACACACACCGACCATCCGCCGCAGGTCATCTTCCGACCCACCCTCGACGCCGCACCCTTCTGAAGCGAACGCGGCGAGCTGAGCACCGGCAGTCCGAACCGCCCGCGAACGCAGCCTGCACGGTGTCGGCGACGCTCCGTACGATGTGACGATGAGCGCACGCATCCACACCACGAACTACGTGAACACGTTCATCGCCGTGGCTCAGGATTGCCCGGTCGACACGGCCGAGGTGCCGGTCGCCAAGGCCGCCGCACCGACGATCGCGTCGCTGCACCACGACCTGATCGCTGCCGCGCCCTATGCGCATACCTCTGACGACATCATCTTCGAGACGTACGCGATCCGCGCCGAACTGGACGAGGGCGAGAAGGATGCCGCGCGCGAGGCGTTCTACGCGAAGGGTCAGCCCTGCCTACGCTCATCGCCGCTAGGGAAGCGCTACGGCTGGGGAACGCATCATGACGCCGAAGGCCGCGTCGCTCTGGTCGCCGTCGGCACCCCGGAGTACGAGCGGTTGTCCCACGACCCGAATCTCACGCAGACGCGGGCGATGCGCTCACGACGCGTCTGAGGACGGCGAACGCTCGGTCCCGGGCGCGACGTGCGACAGGACACGGTCCCACACGTCGGTGAGGCTCAAGGGGTCGTCCTGAGGCACGATCTCGACGTGCGCTGAAGCGATGTGATCTCGATACCACGACGCCGCGTCGGCCCCCGCCTCACCGTCCCGGCGGCCGTTCATGATGAGGGTGTTCGCCGTGACCCCTTCGATGAGCCCTCCCAGGTCATCGCGGTCCAGCGGACCCTCGGGCAGCGGCACCGCAACGAGAGCGAGCCGATCCACCACCTCGCCGAGTTCCTTCGTCGCGCGGAGGGCGACATCACCGGCGGCGCGATACGCGAGTATCCCGGCCGTGCGAGGGTCCTCGTCGGATGCGTCGAGGCCGAGCTGCTCGCGGACGAGATCCGCCAGGGCCGTCGCGGTCTGCTCGGCGGGGGTCTGGCTCCCGAACGTGCCGGGATCATCGATCGCGGCCCCGGTCAGCGCGACCGCCAGAATCCGAATGTCCCTGGCCGCCGTCACGACCGCCGACGGGTCGACCGTCGACGTGTCACCGGCGCCTACGAGCACCACGAGGCGTTCGGCGCCGGGCGTCCCGAAGATTCGGAAGCTGAGCTGCGTGCGCTCAGCGTCCACGGGTGCTCCAGATCGCCCAGACGACCAGCAGCGGCTGCAGAAGCAACCGGATGAAACGGGCGCGGTCGGTGCGCATCATCGGCGCCGAGCGGCCGGTCTGCCACTGGTGGACGTTGCCCGGGAAGACCGCGACGAAAAACGCCGCGACCAGCCATCCGACGACCGTGCGCTCCTTCGGCAGCACGACCAGCGCGCCCGCGAGCATCACCTCGACAACGCCCGAGGCGACGACGATGGCGTCCTTATCCAACGTGGTCGCCTTCGTCGCCCAGTCGGGCACGACGATCCGATAGCCACGCCTGCCCCACGTCAGATGCGAGGCACCCGCGACAGCCAGCAGGGCGGCGAGCGAGGAACGCCCCACCGCGCGCACGATCTCAGCGGGCGTGCGTTTCGACGGCTTCGGCATCGATCACCTTTCGCAGGGCGTCTTCCAGATCGGAGTGCTCGAAAGAGTACCCCGCAGAGGTCAAGGTCTCGGGATGGACCCAGCGGCTCTTCACCACGAGCTCGGGCTCGGTCCGCAGGACCCACATCGCCGGTTCCAGCATGAAGCGCCACGACGGAAGCCCCACGCGCGCGCCGACGACGCGTCGCAGCGCCGCCATCAGCGAGCGGTTGTCGCTCGTGCGTTCGGCCGCGAGATTCACGGGACCGGAGACGTCTCCGTCCCGTACGAAGCGGATCGCACCGATGACGTCATCGATGTGGATCCAGCTGAACTTCTGCCGGCCGTGGGACCGGTGCCACGGCACACGGTCGCCGGTGGGGTGCGCTCCGATGCCTCGATAGCGACGATGCGGGAACCACCAGCCATCGTGCTGCGTGCCGCCCAGCCCGATCCGCGCGAGCTGCACCAGCACGTTCGTCGCCGGTCCGTCACCCAGCACGATCGCCATCCGCAGTGCGACCCGACGGGTATCCGGGAGATCGCCGGCGAAAAGTTCCGCCTCCCATGCGCGAGCGACGTCGACCGAGAACCCGGTGCCGAGCTCGCCGGTCGACTCCGTCTGCGGCCGGTCCAGCGCGTACCGGTAGATCGTCGCCGTGCTCGCATTCATCCAGACGCGCGGCGGCGCCGCGGCATCCTGCACCGCTTCGCGCAGCTGCCGGGTCGTCTCGACCCGCGAGCGCAGGATCTCGTTCCGGTTCGCGTCGGTGTAGCGGCAGTTCACGCTCTTGCCGGCCAGGTTGACGAGGATGTCCGCGCCGTCCACCGCTCGGCGGACCGCTGCCGCATCACCCCACCGAACGTCGGGTCCGCTTCTGCCGATCTGCACGACGCGGTAGCCGTCCTGGCTCAGCGCCTTCGTCAGCGCGGCGCCGATGAATCCGGAACCACCGGCGACGACGGCACGGGGCTTGTCGGCGTCGGGCATCCTTCGACGCTACCCGAGCCGCACCGGGAACAGCTCGGTGCGCGCGATGACGCGGTCGCGCTCCGGAAGCATCGCGATGCGTCGCGGGTCGCTCAGATACGCATCCACCGCCTCCTGATCCGGAAACCGCAGCAGCTGCACCTCCGCCGGCAGGCTCTCGCCCCCGACAGCATCCGCAGCGCAGCGGCGAGCGCGGGCGCGCCATCGGTCATGGCAGGACTGTAGCGCCCGCCCGTTTCGCACCGCACGGCGAAGACGGCGGGCGCGACCCGTGACAAGCCGCTCCCAGCGTCACTAGTGTGAAGCCGACGGAAGGATGCCATGTCGTTCATCACACGAGGTTTCTCCGGCAGGCGCGGAGACCGCGATCCGCGGCTCCCTCCCGGCCAGACCCTGGTCTCCGATTGGCCGGTGCTCTCGGCAGGCCCGACTCCGCAGGTCGACACCGCCGACTGGGAGTTCTCGGTGCGAACCGAGAACGGGGTGCACCGTTGGAGCTGGGACGAGCTGCGAGCGCTCGGCATCGAAGACATCACGACGGACATCCACTGCGTCACGCACTGGACGAAACTCGAGATGCCCTGGCGCGGAGTTTCCCTGGACAAGATCTTCGCGACCGTCGAGACCGACCATGACTACGTGATGGCGCATTCGTACGGCGGGTACACGACGAACGTCCCGCTGGAAGACCTCCTGGACGGCAAGAGCTGGATCGCGTTCGAGGCGGACGGTGAGCCCCTGGATCCCGAACACGGCGGACCGGCGCGCCTGCTCGTCCCGCACTTGTACTTCTGGAAGAGCGCGAAGTGGATCCAGGGGCTGGTGACGATGCCCAGCGATGATCCCGGATTCTGGGAGCAGAACGGCTACCACCTGCACGGCGACCCCTGGCAGGAAGAGCGGTATTGGTAGACAGGGCCGCGTGGCACGTCGCCACGGTCGCGTCCGTGCGCCCCGAGACGGCGACAGCGCGACGGATCGAACTCGACGTGCCGACGTGGCCGGGCAACGACGCCGGCGCGCACCTCGATGTGCGGCTGTCCGCACCGGACGGGTACCAGGCGACGCGGTCGTACTCGATCGCGTCCTCCGGCTCAGGGACCCGCGTGATCCTCGCCGTCGACGAGCTTCCGGACGGCGAGGTCTCGCCGTTCCTCGTGCACGACCTGAGGGTGGGCGACCAGGTCGAGCTCCACGGCCCGCTCGGCGCGTTCTTCATCTGGACACCGCCCGTAGATTCCACTCCGCCGCGTCCGGTGCAGCTGATCGCCGGTGGGTCCGGGGTGGTGCCGCTCTACGCGATGGCCGCCGCGCACGGAAGTGCGGGCGATGACACCCCGTTTCGACTGCTGTACTCGGTGCGGACGCCCGATGACGTCTTCTTCCGCAGCGAACTGACCGCCCTCGCCGGCGGAAGCGCGCTGCGGCTGGACTACGTGTACACGCGCAGCGCGCCGCCTTCATGGCCGGTCGCACCCGGCAGGCTCTCAGAGGCGGTCCTCGACGAGATCACGGTGCCCGCGGCATCCCATCCGCTCGTCTTCGTCTGCGGACCGACGCCCTTCGTGGAGGCGGTCTCGCGCTGGCTGATCGGGGCAGGTCATCACCCGGGCGATGTCCGCACGGAGAGATTCGGAGGTTCGTGAGGTGTCATCAGGAACAGCTCGACTTGACGGGAACGTGCTCGCGGGTGCACTCAGCGACGCACTCGGCTGGGATCCGACGAACAGCGACGCACGCTGCCGGCACTGCGGCACGCACGGGGCGCTGGCGCTGGCGGTGGTGTACGCGTCGGGTATGGGAATGGTCGCGCGCTGCACGTCCTGCGATGCCGTTCTCGCGACGGTCGTCGAGGGCGACGACGGGCGGATCTGGTTCGGGATGCCGGGGATCAGCGCACTCGAAGTACCCGGCGCGTCGCGCTGACCATCACGGACGCTCCCTGTCCGCGATGGTGACTATCGTGCGGGAGAGGGCGGCATCCGGGTGTGTGAATCGGATCTCAGCAATGCCGCCGAACGCGGAAGGAACGCATCATGGACTGGAAGATCGAGCTCATCCTCGTGCCGGTGACGGACGTGGATCGTGCCAAGGAGTTCTACGAGCGGATCGGCTTCCACGCCGATCACGACCAGGTTCCGTTCGACGGGCTGCGCTTCGTGCAGATGACGCCTCCCGGCTCGGCCTGCTCGATCGCCTTCGGCACCGGACTCGGCATAGATCTCGAGCCGGGGCGGCAGAACACGATCCAGGTCGTCGTGCCGGACGCCGATGAGGCACTGGCCCAGCTGCGCGCGGCGGGCGCAGAGGCTTCCGGCGTCGATGAGCAGGCGTGGGGCCGGTTCGTCACCTTCGACGACCCCGACGGCAACAGCTGGACCCTGCAGGAGCTGCCGAAGCGGGACTGATGCCGATCGCGGCTGCGCTCAGTCCCGCCCGCCGGGCGGACCGACGACGAGAAGCACCGTGAACACTCCGGCCACCGCGACTCCGAGAAGCACCGCGAGCAGCCACGGTCGTCGCAGGAGCACGCGCATCGCTCGATCGTGCCAGGCGCGATCGCGCGGATCGGCGGTCTCCTCGATCCGCCAGGCACCGGCCAGCCGTCCGGTGCGGTGCAGCCACAGTTCGGTCGGGATGGTCGCATACGGGATGACCGCGCTGACGACCGCGACGGTCGTGGGCCACGCGCTCCATCGCTGATTCTTCGCCACCAGGACGGCCGTCGCGCCGTAGGCGAGGAAGACGAAGCCGTGGATGCCGCCGCCGACCGTGACCGCAATGGCGAGGCCCGTCGTGGCCCGCACGACGAGTCCCGTGATCAGCAGCGTCCATGACACCACTTCGGCGATCGCGAGAACTCGGAACAGATTCAGGGGCGTGCGCAACAACGGATCTCCTCAGTCGAGTCGGCGGGCGGGACGGAGGCTTCCAGCCTATGCGGCCGCTCTAGGCTGGCTGACGTGCGCGAGTTCGTCGGAGGGATGGGGCTGCTGCTGGGCGGGTTCGGCTACTGGCGACGCCGACCCGGCCTGATGGCGCTGGGGCTCATCCCCGCGGCGATCGTCGGGATCCTGCTGCTCGCGGGGCTCATCTCGCTCGCCGTCTGGCTGCCTGGGATCACGGTGGCCGTCACGCCGTTCGCCGAGGGCTGGCCGGGGCTGTGGGCCACGGTGATCCGCGTGACCATCGGCACGGCGATGGTCGGCGCCGCACTCGTGCTGGTGGCCGTCTCGTTCACCGCGCTGACGCTGATCCTCGGCGAGCCGTTCTACGAGCGGATCTGGCGATCGGTCGAGCGCGACCTGGGTGACGCGCAGCCGGATGCCGACTACGGGTTCTGGCGGTCGGTGCTTGACGGCATCGGGCTGTTCCTTCGCGGCGTCGGGATCGCGCTGCTTGCGGCGCTGATCGGCCTGATCCCCGCGGTGGGCGGAGTGCTCGCCACCATCGTCGGCGTCACGCTCACTGGGTGGCTGCTGGCCGACGAGCTCTCCTCGCGGGCGCTGAGCGCGCGCGGATTGGACCATGCCGCACGCCGCCGCCTGATGCGGGCGCACCGGGCTCGCGTCCTGGGATTCGGCGTCGCGACGCAGCTCTGCTTCCTGGTTCCCCTCGGGGCGGTCGCGACGATGCCCGCCGCCGTCGCGGGATCCACGGCTCTCGCACGATCGCTGCTCGCCCCGGCTTCCGCCCCGACAGACTGAGGGATCTCCGTGCATGCACGGAGATCCCTCAGTTCAGGCCGCGGCAGCGAGCTCCGAGATCGCGGTCACGACCAGGGCGCCGGCCGAGGCATCCGCCCGCACCGCGCCGCCGTCGCTGAGCTGCCCGCTCACGAACAGTTCGGCGATGCGGTCGTCGACCTCGCGCTGGATCACCCGGCGCAGCGGCCGCGCGCCGTACTCGGGCTCGTACCCGTGCTCGACCAGCCAATCCACGGCCGCGTCGGTGAGCTCGAGCGAGACCTCACGGCGGGAGAGGCGCTGCTCGGTCGCGCCGATCAGCAGGCGCACGATCTCGCGCAGCTGCGGCTTGTCGAGCTTGCGGAACAGGACGACCTCGTCGATGCGGTTCAGGAACTCCGGACGCATCGCCTCACGAAGCCGACCCATCACGCGCACGCGCAGGTCGTCCTCACTGCCGAAGCCCGTGGCTCCACCGCCGTCGGCGATGAAGCCGATCGCGCCGGAGCGCGACGCGAGTAACTCGCTGCCGATGTTCGAGGTCATGACGATCACCGTGTTGCGGAAATCGACCGTCCGGCCCTGACCGTCGGTGAGGCGACCGTCGTCGAGTACCTGCAGCAGCAGGTTGAACACGTCGGGGTGGGCCTTCTCGATCTCATCGAACAGCACGATGGAGTACGGGTTGCGGCGCACCCGCTCGGTGAGCTGTCCGGCCTCGTCGTAGCCGACGTATCCCGGAGGGGCACCGACCAGCCGCGACACCGTGTGCCGCTCGCCGAACTCGCTCATGTCGAAGCGGATTACGGCACCCTCGTCATCGAACAGGCTGGAGGCCAGGGCCTTGGCCAGCTCGGTCTTGCCGACACCGGTCGGACCGAGGAACAGGAACGAGCCGACGGGACGGTGGGCATCGCCCATGCCGGTGCGGTTGCGGCGCACGGCCTTGGCGACCGCCGTCACCGCGTCGTCCTGGCCGATCACACGACCGTGGAGTTCGTCTTCCAGGGTCGCGAGGCGCTCGCGCTCGGATTCGGTGAGGCGCTTGACCGGGATGCCGGTGGACCGACTGATCACCGCTGCGATCTCGGGCTCACCCACCACGGCCTCCTCGGTTCCGGTCGTCGCGCGAGCCGACGCGGTCGCCGTCTCGAGCTTGCCCTGGACGTCGGCGATCGCATCCCGGATGCGAGATGCCTCCTCGTAGTGCTCGGCCGAGACGGCGGCGTTCTTGTCCGCCTCGAGCTCGGCGAGCCGCGCGATCAATCCCGACACGTCGACCTTCAGGCCGAGCTGCAGGCGCAGCCGGGCGCCGGCCTGGTCGATCAGGTCGATCGCCTTGTCGGGCAGGACGCGGTCGGGCAGATACCGGTCGCTGAGCTCGACGGCGGCGCGGAGGGCGTCGTCCGTGAAGCGCACGGCGTGGTGCTCCTCGTAGGCGGGGCGGAGGCCCCGCAGGATCAGGACGGCGTCCTCGATGCTCGGCTCTCCCACCCGAACCGGCTGGAACCGCCGCTCGAGGGCCGGATCCTTCTCGATGACCCGGTACTCCTTGAGCGTGGTCGCGCCGACGAGGTGCAGTTCGCCGCGCGCCAGCCTCGGCTTGAGGATGTTGCCGGCGTCCATCGCACCGTCTCCGCCGCCACCGGCGCCGACGACGGTGTGCACCTCGTCGATGAAGAGGATCAGCTCACCCGAGAGGGTCGAGATCTCGTCCATCGTCTTGGTCAGCCGTTCTTCGAAGTCGCCGCGGTAGCGGGTGCCGGCCAGCATGGCGGGCAGGTCGAGCGCGATGACGCGCTTGTCGCGCAGCTGCTCGGGAACCGCACCTGCGACGATGGCCTGCGCCAGGCCCTCGACGATCGCGGTCTTTCCGACGCCGGCCTCGCCGACGAGCACGGGGTTGTTCTTCGTGCGGCGGCTGAGGATCTCGACGGTCTGCTCGATCTCGTCCTCGCGGCCGATGACCGGGTCGAGCCTGCCGTTGCGGGCGCGCTCGGTCAGGTCGGTGCCGAAGCGGTCGAGCATCGGGGTCTCTGATGCCGCGGCATCCTGCCCCTGCTCGGTCGAAGGCGTTCCGCTCGGCGTCACGGTCTCGCGGGCGCCCTGCACGAGAGCGTCGGCGGTCACGCCGGCCTGGGCGAGGATCTGGCCCGCCGGGGCGTCCTGTCCGAGGACGAGCGCGAAGAAGAGGTGCTCCGGGTCGACGTAGGTCGAGCCCGCTGAGCGCGCCACCTGGAAGGCGTGGAACAGCGCGCGCTGGACCGACGGTGTGATGACGGCGCCCTCCACGTTCGCGGGGTCGGATGCCTGGGGCAGGCGCTGCTCGACGGCGCGGGCGATCGCCTGCGGGTCGGCGCCGATGCGCTCGACCGCGTCCTTTGCTGGAGCCTCGGCCACGAGCACACGCAGCACGTGCAGTGCATCGAGTTCGTGCTGGCCGCGCTCCAGCGCGAACGCGCCGGCCGCCTGCAGGAACTCCTGCGTGCGGCGGCTGAGGAAGCGCGTCAGATCGATCGAACGGGATGCGCGGGCGCGCTCACCGTCGATGTAGCGGGCGAGGAAGTCGTCGAACGCGCTGGCGCCGTTCTCGGCGTCTTCGGGGGTGAAGTCTCCGGGCATGTGTCTGAATCTCTCCTGATCAAACTTGAGTTCACGTCACTCAAGGTTAGGAGTTGAGTGAACCTGTATCAAGTTCAACGGGAACAGCCCAGGTGTATTCCCAGGTCGATCAGCCCACAGCAGAGCGGGCATGCCCCGGCCCCGATAGCATCGCGGCATGACCGAGCTGAGCGACTTCATCGATCCCGCCGCCGCGCCGAGCGGGAACGGATGCCTCGAGTGCGACGAATCAGGCAGCTGGTGGGTTCACCTGCGGCGCTGCGCACTCTGCGGCCACGTCGGATGCTGCGATGACTCGCTGAACAAGCACGGCACCGCGCACTTCCACGCGTCCGGCCACCGCTTGATGCAGAGCTTCGAACCCGGTGAGGACTGGTACTGGGACTTCGTCGAGGAGCGGATGCTGCGCGGCCCCCGTCTCGCAGCGCCCGACGCGCATCCCGCCGATCAGTCCGTCCCCGGACCGGCGGATCGCCTGCCCGCCGACTGGGAGGATCTGCTCTCGCGATAGCGGGTCAGGACTCCGGGGCGTCGAGGAAGCCGAGGACGACGTCGCGGACGAGGTCGGTCCGGGCGATTCCGAAGAAGTGCGACGTGCCGGGGAACACGGCCAGCTGCGAGGCGGGCACGCCGTCGAAGTCGCCGTTGACGTCTCCGCCGCGCAGGCGCAGGAATTCCACGGCATGCTCCAGCGAGACCATGTCAGCGTCGCCGACCGTGATGAGGGTCGGCGCCTGGATACCGGTGATCTCCTCCGGCGTGCGGTCCGGGAACCCACCCGCGTAGGACGCGCCGAGCTTGTCGAGCAGCCCCTGGAGGTGGTCGAGGTCGGGGTGCGGCGACTTCGCGAGGTAGGCCGACTCCATCGGCGAGCCGGCGATCATGTCCACCGTCATCGCGCCGACGGCCGCTGCGTTCTCGGAACCGCGCATGCCCGACGCGGCGAAGGTCGTCGACGAGACGATGAGCCGCCGGACGCGTTCCGGGTGCTCGATCGCGAGTTCGAGGGCGACCGCTCCCCCGATGCTGAATCCGAAGACGTCAGCCCGCTCGATGCCGAGGAAGTCGAGGACGCCGAGCACGTCGCCGGCGAAGGCTGCCGCACCGAACGGGCGGTCGATGTCGTTCGTGCGGCCGTGGCCCTGGAAATCGATGGCGACCACTCGGCGCTCGGCGGACAGATCGGCGATCAGCGAGCCGAACTGCTGGTCGATGTCGAACAGTCCGCCGTGCAGGAGGACGAGCGGTGTCCCGCCCTCGCCGTGCACTTCGTAGTAGAGGCGGAGCGCATCGAACTCGACGTAACCGGTCGACGTGGACGTGGTCACAGGAGTGTCATCCGTCATGCCTCCACCGTGTCAGAACGGTGTCCGGAATGCACGCCTGAGGCCTGACTTCCTCGGCTTCCCGGGCCGTCTGGGGAACGACGGAAACCGAGGACAGCCAGGAGCATCCGCGACGCAGACAATCGCGGTAGACGCCGATACGCCAGATCAGGGTCTGGGATCAAAGCATCTCGGTCCGATGACCACGATACCGTGTGGGCGCTCTCCGCGACAGACTGTCGTGAAACACCCGACGGGTGATTCGTCGGGACGCTAGAAGTCCCAGTCCGCGTCTTCGGTGGCCTCGGCCTTGCCGATGACGTACGACGAGCCGGACCCGCTGAAGAAGTCGTGGTTCTCATCGGCGTTCGGTGAGAGGGCGGACAGGATCGCGGGGTTCACGTTCGTGGTCGTCTCGGGGAACATCGCCTCGTACCCCAGGTTCATAAGCGCCTTGTTGGCGTTGTAGTGCAGGAACTTCTTGACGTCCTCCGTCAGCCCGACGCCGTCGTAGAGGTCCTGCGTGTACTGCACTTCGTTGTCGTAGAGCTCGTACAGCAGCGAGAACGTGTAGTCCTTGATGTCGTCGCGCTCGGCCTGGCTGACCCGCTCGAGACCCTTCTGGAACTTGTATCCGATGTAGTACCCGTGCACGGCCTCGTCGCGGATGATGAGGCGGATGAGGTCTGCAGTGTTCGTGAGCTTGGCATGCGAGGACCAGTACATCGGCAGGTAGAAGCCCGAGTAGAACAGGAAGCTCTCCAGCAGCGTGGAGGCGACCTTGCGCTTGAGGGGGTTGTCGCCCTGGTAGTACTCCATGACGATCTGCGCCTTCTTCTGAAGGTTCGGGTTCTCCACGGACCAGCGGAACGCCTCGTCGATCTCCTTCGTCGAGGCGAGCGTCGAGAAGATCGACGAATAGCTCTTGGCGTGCACCGACTCCATGAACGCGATGTTCGTGTAGACGGCCTCCTCGTGCGGAGTGATCGCATCCGGGATCAGTGAGACGGCTCCGACGGTCGCCTGCACCGTGTCGAGCAGCGTGAGCCCCGTGAACACGCGCATCGTCAGCAGCTGCTCCTCGGGCGTGAGCGTGTTCCACGACTGGATGTCGTTGGACAGCGGGATCTTCTCGGGCAGCCAGAAGTTGTTGACCAGCCGGTTCCACACGTCGACGTCCTTATCGTCCTCGATGCGGTTCCAGTTGATCGCCTGCACCTGCGTGAGCAGCTTGAGCTTGTCGGGGGTCATTTCTTCTCTTTCGGTCCCTGAGCCTGTCGGAGGGTGATCACAGCATGCACGAGACGCACTCGGTCATGTCGGTGCCCTCGAGGGCCATCTGCCGCAGGCGGATGTAGTAGATCGTCTTGATGCCCTTGCGCCATGCGTAGATCTGCGCCTTGTTGATGTCGCGCGTGGTGGCGGTGTCCTTGAAGAACAGCGTCAGCGACAGGCCCTGATCCACGTGCTGCGTGGCCGCGGCGTACGTGTCGATGACCTTCTCGTAGCCGATCTCGTACGCGTCCTGGTAGTACTCCAGGTTTTCGTTCGTCATGAACGCGGCCGGGTAGTAGACGCGACCGAGCTTGCCTTCCTTGCGGATCTCGATCTTCGAGGCGATCGGGTGGATCGAGCTCGTCGAGTTGTTGATGTAGGAGATCGAGCCGGTCGGGGGCACCGCCTGCAGGTTCTGGTTGTAGATGCCGTGCTCCTGGATGGTGGCGCGAAGCGCCGACCAGTCCGCCTGCGTCGGGATGTGCTTGCCGGCGAAGAGCTCCTTCACCTTCTCGGTCTCGGGGACCCAGGCGCGGTCGATGTACTTGTCGAAGAACGCGCCGCTCGCGTAGGTGGAGTCCTCGAACCCGTCGAAGGCGTGGCCCTTCTCGATCGCGAGGTTGTTCGAGGCGCGCAGCGCGTGGAACAGCACCGTGTAGAAGTAGATGTTCGTGAAGTCCAGGCCCTCTTCTGAGCCGTAGAAGACATGCTCGCGGGCGAGGTAGCCGTGCAGGTTCATCTGCCCCAGGCCGATCGCGTGCGAGCGGTCGTTGCCGTCCTCGATCGAGCGCACCGAGGTGATGTGGCTCTGCTCGCTCACGGCGCTCAGTGCACGGATCGCCGTCTCCACCGTCTTGCCGAGGTCATCCGCATCCATCGACAGCGCGATGTTCATCGAACCGAGGTTGCAGGAGATGTCCTTGCCGATCTGGTCGTAGGAGAGGTCCTCGTTGTACGTGGTCGGCGTGTTCACCTGCAGGATCTCGCTGCACAGGTTCGACATGTTGATGCGGCCCTTGATGGGGTTCGCCGCGTTCACCGTGTCCTCGAACATGATGTAGGGGTAGCCCGACTCGAACTGGATCTCGGCGAGGGTCTGGAAGAACTCGCGGGCGTTGATCTTGGTCTTCTTGATGCGCGCGTCATCGACCATCTCGCGGTACTTCTCGGTCACGGAGATGTCGCCGAACGGGACGCCGTAGACCTTCTCGACGTCGTACGGCGAGAACAGGTACATGTCCTCGCCGTTCTTGGCGAGCTCGAACGTGATGTCGGGGACGACCACACCGAGGGAGAGCGTCTTGATGCGGATCTTCTCGTCGGCGTTCTCGCGCTTGGTGTCGAGGAATCGCATGATGTCCGGGTGATGCGCGTTGAGGTATACCGCACCCGCTCCCTGGCGCGCACCCAGCTGGTTCGCGTAGCTGAAGCTGTCTTCGAGGAGCTTCATGACCGGGATGATCCCGCTGGACTGGTTCTCGATCTGCTTGATCGGCGCACCGGCCTCGCGGATGTTGGAGAGCAGGAGCGCGACGCCACCGCCGCGCTTGGACAGCTGCAGGGAGGAGTTGATGCCGCGCGAGATCGACTCCATGTTGTCCTCGATGCGCAGCAGGAAGCACGAGACGAGCTCGCCGCGCTGGGCCTTGCCCGAGTTGAGGAAGGTGGGCGTGGCCGGCTGGAAGCGGCCGGAGATGATCTCGTCCACCAGGTCGGTGGCGAGCTTCTCGTCGCCGTCGGCCAGTCCCAGTGCGGTCATCACGACGCGGTCCTCGAAGCGCTCGAGGTACCGCTTGCCGTCGAAGGTCTTCAGCGTGTAGCTCGTGTAGTACTTGAAGGCGCCGAGGAAGGTCTCGAACCGGAACTTCTTCGAGTACGCGAAGTCGTTGAGGCGCTGGATGAAGTCGAACGAGTACTTCTCGAGCACGGTCGGCTCGTAGTACTCCTTCTCGACGAGGTAGTCGAGGCGCTCCTTGAGCGAGTGGAAGAACACCGTGTTCTGGTTGACGTGCTGCAGGAAGTACTCACGGGCCGCGCGCTTGTCGGCGTCGAACTGGATCTTCCCGTTCGCGTCGTACAGATTGAGCATCGCGTTGAGGGCGTGGTAATCCATGCCCTCGAAGCGCACCTCGTTCTTGAATGCCAGCTCGGTCACTGCAGCTTCCACCATCGTTCCAATCCTTCGTTGACGCGTTCGACGTCTTCGGGCGTGCCGAAAAGTTCGAGCCGATACAAGTGCGGCACGGAGCACTTGCGGCTGATGATCTCGCCGGCGATACCGAAGTGTTCGCCGAAATTCGTGTTCCCCGCGGAGATGACTCCGCGGATCTGTTGCCGATTGCGCTCATCATTGAGGAATCGGATGACCTGCTTGGGTACGGCTCCCCGCTCCTCCCCTCGGCCCTGTCCGCCGCCGTAGGTGGGGGTGACGAGGACGAACGGCTCGTTCACGACCAGCGGCTGGTCGGATGGATGCAGGGGGATTCGCGTAGCGCGGAGTCCGAGCTTCTCGACGAACCGCGCGGTGTTGCCGGACACGCTCGAGAAGTAGACGATCAGCGGCGCAGCGCGGCCGGTTCCTTCGGTCGCGCTGCGCTGACGCACGGCGACCGAAGCAGCCATCGTCAGGCCAGGCGGCTGGCGAGCTCGTCGATCTTGTCGGGACGGAAGCCCGACCAGTGGTCCTCATCGGTGATGACGACCGGCGCCTGCAGGTAGCCGAGCGCCTTGACCTGCTCGAGCGCCGCCGGGTCCTGCGAGAGGTCCAGCACGTCGTATTCGATGCCCTTGGAATCCAGCGCGCGGTAGGTTGCCGTGCACTGCACGCACGCGGGCTTTGTGTAGACGGTGATCGCCATGGTGACCCGTTTCTCCCTCAATCAGTCTGTGTTTCCGGTAGCACCCCCACCGGGGAGTCCAATACTACATATGGGTACCGACATTCGATAGCACCACAAGGGCTAGTAGTTACATCTGTGTAGTTTTCCACCGCCCTCCCCAGATACAACACAGGTTGTCCACCGATTCATCCACAGGCGGCGGGTGGATTCGCGAACCTGAAAAATCCCTGAATCACGCTGGAATCGGATGCCGCGCCCCGGCGTTCGCGGCAGCCCTCCACACCTTGGACGCTAGGGATCCCCACCGACATCGGATTCGCCTGTGGAATGCGCGACGGGCGTGTCGCGGCGTGTCGCGCGCGGCAACCCGGAGGGCTAGCGTGGACGGGTGGCGGGCTACCGGGATCTTCTGCGCACGCCCGGCGTGGGGCGCATCATGGCCGCGCAGCTGACCGCCCGATTCCCGAACGGGATGATGAGCCTGGCCATCCTGCTGCACATCGAGCACGTCACCGGCTCATACGGCGCTGCGGGCCTGGTGCTGGCGGCGACGTCGGTCGGTCAGGCCGTCGCCGGTCCGGTCACAAGCCGCTGGATGGGCCGCTGGGGCATGCGCCGGGTCCTCACGCTCACCCTGGTGGTCTGCGCGCTGGCGGTCACGGCGATCGCGCTGGCGCAGCTCGCCGTCCCGGCGTACATGGCCCTCGGAGTGATCGCCGGGCTGTCGACGCCGCCCGTCCAGTCGGCGGTGCGCACGATCTACCCGAAGATGGTCAACTCCCGCCAGCTCACCCCGCTGTTCTCCCTGGATGCCTCGCTGCAGGAGATCATCTGGATCGTCGCTCCGGTGGTCATCACCCTCGTCGCGACGCAGGTCGGCACGGTGCAGGCGCTGCTGCTGATCGTGGTGATCCTGGTCGGCGGCGGCTCGTGGTTCATCCTCTCCCCCGAGCTCGGCCGCGTCCGCATCCCGCGCAGCCGCCGGAGCCTGGGCAAAGTGCTCACCAAGCCCCCGGTGCTCCTGGCCACCGTGGTCGGATTCCTCCTGATCGGCGCATGCTCGGCGGTCGAGGCCGGCGTCGTGGCCACCTTCGATCACGGCGGGCTCGAAGCCGGCCTGGTCCTGGCCGTCTTCTCGATCGGGAGCCTGACCGGCGGACTGAGCTTCGGCCACATCCCCATCGGACGCTGGGCGATGGCCCGCCGTCTGGCCATCGTGGCAGTGGGGCTGAGTCTCACGATGTTCTCGCTGAACATCTTCTGGCTCGGCGGCACGCTGTTCCTCGCCGGCATCGGCATTGCCCCCGCCCTGGCCGTCGTGTTCGCGATGACCTCCGCGAGCGTGAAGTTCAGCGACACTGCGGAGGCCTACGGCTGGGTCGGCACCGGTCAGCTGATCGGCGCGGCGGCGGGCTCGGCGACCGCCGGCTTCCTCATCGACGGCGTGGGTGCGCAGGGCGCGTACTGGGCGGCCACCGCCTTCGCCGTCGCAGGATTCGCCGTCGCCGCCCTGTTCGTGCGCGGCTTCCCCGACCTGCGGCATCGCGACCCCAGCCCGATCCCGGACACCGAGCCGGTGTCCACGATCACCTGAACGAATGCAGAACCGCGGCACAGGGTCGTCATAGGCAGCGCATAGCGACGTGTCGTCTGCTGGTCTCATGAGCGCAACCGAACCCCGCACCGACGACCGCCCCGACCTGGACCCTCGCTGGCTGGACGAGAACGGAGAGGTCATCGACGAGGACCACCGCGGTCTCGTCTACGACGTGCAGACGATGATCAACCGTCGTCGCGCCCTCGGCATCTTCGGCGGCGTGGCACTGACCTCGCTGCTGGCGGCGTGCGGGGTGGCATCCGACTCCGGCGCCACCGCGTCGCCGACCGCGACGCAGACCGCAACGGCGACCCCGACACCGACACCCACTTCGAGCGCCACCGCCGTAGCATCCGGCCCGCTCGACGAGGTTCCCGACGAGACGGGCGGACCCTACCCAGCAGACGGCTCCAACGGCGTGAACGTCCTGGCGGAGTCGGGGATCGTGCGCAGCGACATCCGGTCGAGCTTCGGCTCATCCTCGACGGTCGCGCAGGGCGTCCCCCTGACGATCGCGCTGACGGTGCGCGATGCGGCGACAGGTCAGGCACTGGCGGGCAAGGGGGTCTACCTCTGGCACTGCGACCAGGCAGGCAACTACTCGCTGTACAGCGCCGGAGTCGAGAACGAGAACTACCTGCGCGGTGTGCAGGCCACCGACGCGAATGGGACGGTGACCTTCACGTCCATTTACCCCGCGTGCTATTCCGGCCGCTGGCCGCACATCCACTTCGAGGTGTACGACAGCGTCGAGACCGCCGTCGCCTCCGGTCCGATCGTCAAGACGAGTCAGATCGCGCTCCCTGACGAGACGAACGCCCTCGTCTACGCGACCGGCGGCTACGAGCAGAGCGTGCGCAACGCCTCGCAGGTCTCGCTGCAGAGCGACAACGTGTTCGGCGAGGACGGCGGCATCCATCAGATCGCCACCATGGCGGGCTCCGTCGCGCAGGGCTACACCGCCTCGCTCACGATCGGCGTGTGATCCGGCATGCCCGGCTCCGGTCAGGCGATGCGGCCCAGCAGCTCGAGGACGGCGAAGGCGTAGGCATCGGCGGGCTCGGGGTGCTCGAAGGAGAACTCCTCGCCGCGCACCGTGATCGCCACCTCATACGAGTCCTCCAGACGCCGCAGCGACCGGAACGCGCCGCGCAGCAGCTCGCGCAGCTGATCCTCCCGAGGGAGCCACAGCGCGTCCTCGAGGGCGACCGAGTCCAGCGCCCATTCGGTGGTCCCGTTGAAGGCGAGGATCTTCCCGGTCGGATACTCGCGCGGCTCGATGGTCATCTCGCTGACCGTGAAGACGTCCGCCTCGAACTCGGGCTCGTTCAACTGGAACCGGTCACCCGAGCGCGGATGCCACGCCAGCCCCGCCGCGCGTAGTGACACTGCCATGTCCGTCGAGATCATGACAACAATTCTCGCCCGTCCCGGGCATTGCCCGGGCCGCCCGTACGCTGAGGGCATGACCGCTGCCGTGACGCTGCCCACGATCTCGTGGGGCGATCCTTCCGCCGACCGTCGCGCCCTCCTCGTCCACGGGCTCGGCTCCAACGGGCCGCTGATGTGGCGATACGGTGTGGCGCTGGCCGAGGCGGGATGGAGAGCGGATGCCGTGGACCTCCGCGGCCACGGAACGGCCCCGCGCACCCTGGACTACACGATCGACGCGTACGCCGCCGATCTCGCTGCGATCACCGCTGCGGACGGTCGCCCGTGGGACCTGGTCGTCGCCCACTCCCTGGGCGGTGCCGCCGCGACGGTCGCCGCGGCGGCCCACCCCGCATGGACCGCGCGCCTCGTCCTCATCGATCCCGCGATCCATCTCGCCGACCGTGACCGGGCAGTCGTGCGGGAGAGTCAAGAGCGGTCCTTCGCCGACCCGTCCGAGGACGCCGTGCGCGCAGAGCACCCGCACTGGCACGAGCAGGACGTCGAACTGAAGGCCTTGTCGGCGCAGCAGGCGAGCCGATGGGCGGTCGAGCAGACCAGCATCCAGAACAGCGACTGGGACGTGCGCGGTGCCGCAGCCCGGCTGAGCATGCCGACCCACGTCATCGCCTCGGATCCCGAGGTGTACTCGATCTTCACCGAGCCGCTCGCCTCCGAGGTGCTGGCCAACCCGGCGATCTCGATGTCGGTGATCGTCGGCGCCGGCCACTCCCCGCATCGGGACAAACCGGACGAGACGATCGCCCGATTCCTGCGAGTGCTCGAGGACTGAGGGCGCGCAGGGCCGCGTGGCGGCCTCATCACGGGAGAATGAGATCGTGAGCTCTTTCGATCCCCGCACCCACCTGCCCGATGATCTCCTCGAGCGCGTGCGGTCGCGGGCGGCGGCGCACGATCAGGAGAACTCGTTCCCGGACGCCGATCTGGCAGACCTCCAGGCGGCGGGGTACCTGTCGATCCTCGTTCCTGGTGAGCTCGGCGGCGCGGGACTGAGCCTGGCCGAGGCATCCGCTCTGCAGCAACGGCTCGCCGGCGCAGCCCCCGCGACCGCGCTCGCGATCAACATGCACCTGGTCTGGACGGGCGTGGCGAAGGTGCTCGCCGATCGCGGCATCGACGACCTGCGCTTCGTGCAGGAGGGAGCGGTCGCCGGCGAAGTCTTCGCCTTCGGCATCAGCGAAGCCGGCAACGACCTCGTGCTGTTCGGGAGCGATACGGATGCCACGCCCCGGCCGGACGGCTCGTACGCGTTCACCGGCACCAAGATCTTCACCTCGCTCGCCCCCGTGTGGACGCAGCTGGGGCTGCACGGCCTGGACACGACGTCCGCGGACGCGCCGCAGATGGTCTACGCCTTCATCCCGCGCTCGGACGCGGTGCGCGTCCGAGACGACTGGGACACCCTCGGCATGCGCGGGACGCAGTCGCGCACCACCGAGCTGCACGCCGCCGTGGCGCCCGCCGACCGGGTGGTGCGCCGCATCGCTGCGGGACCGAACCCCGACCCGCTCGTCTTCGGCATCTTCAGCGTCTTCGAGATCCTCCTGGCCTCCGTCTACACCGGCATCGCCCGGCGCGCGCTCGAGCTCGCCGTGACCACCGCGCATCACCGACGCTCGAAGAAGTCCGGGAAGACCTACGCGTCCGACCCGGACATCCGCTGGCGGGTGGCCGACATGGCACTGGCCTACGACGCGCTCCCGCCGCAGATCGAGGCGCTGGCCCGTGACGTCGACGGGATCGCCGATCACGGCGGCCAGTGGTTCGCCTTGCTGTCGGGCCTCAAGCACCGCGCAGTGACGACGGCCAAGCAGGTCGTCGACGACGCGATGCTGGTCGCCGGCGGCTCGTCGTACTTCTCCTCGAGCGAGCTCAGCCGCCTGTACCGCGACGTCCTGGCGGGTCGGTTCCATCCCTCCGACCCGGAGTCCGCGCATGCCACGGTCGCCGGCGCGTGGCTCGGACCGGTCGAGCCGTGATGGCCCGGACGCCGACGGCGCTGCTCTCCCCCGCCGACCAGGAACGCCGGCGCGGTCTGCGGGTGATGAAGGGCGTCGCCCTGGGCGCCCTGCTGTTCATGGCGGTACTGTTCGTCGTCGCCTTCACCCTGCAGGAGCAGTACCCCTGGCTGGCGTACGTGCGCGCGTTCGCGGAAGGCGGCATGGTCGGCGCGCTGGCCGACTGGTTCGCGGTGACCGCGCTGTTCCGGCATCCGCTCGGCATCCCCATCCCGCACACGGCGATCATCCCCAGCCGGAAGGACGAGATCGGCCGCACCCTCGGCGAGTTCGTGGAGACGGAGTTCCTGCGCGGCGAGGTCGTGCGCACCAAGCTCGAGGAGACGGCGATCGCGGCCAAGCTCGGCGAGTGGCTGCGCGTTCCCGCGCACGCCGAGCGGGTTGCGGCCGAGGGGTCGCTGATGGCGACCGGCATCCTCAACGCACTGAGCGACGACGACGTGCAGGACGTCATCACCGACCTCGCGCGCGAGCACCTCATCTCCCCGGAATGGGCACCGCCGCTGGGCGGCTGGCTCGAGCGCATCATCGAATCCGGCGCCCATCACGGCGCGGTCGACCTCGGCGTGGACAGCATCGCGACCTGGCTGGCCGCCAACCACGCTTCTTTCACCGGCCTGGTCTCGCGGCGTCTGCCCGGCTGGGTGCCGTCGATCGCCCACCGCCTGGTGGATGACACCGTCTACAACGAGGCGGTCAAGTTCATCTCCGCGGTGCAGGCCGACCCCCGGCATCCGGCCCGCATCGCCATCGACGGATACCTCGCCCGCCTCGCCGAGAACATGCAGCACGATCCGGACACGATCGGACGGCTCGAGGCCGCCAAGTCGACGCTCTTCGACAGCCCGCGGGTGCGCGAGCTGGCCGTCGAGGCATGGAACACGGCCAAGGCCGGCCTCCTGAAGGCGCTGGCCGATCCCGGGAGCGGACTCCGCGCTCGCGCGGTGCAGGCATTGAGCGAGGTCGGCGAACGACTGGCGACGGATGCCGCGCTCCAGCGGCGCGTGGACGGATGGGTGACGGATGCCGCGGTGTTCCTCGTCGACCGCTACCGCCACGACATCGCCTCGATCATCACGGACACCGTGGAACGGTGGGACGCCGAGGAGACCACGGAGAAGATCGAGCTCATGGTCGGTCGCGATCTGCAGTACATCAGGCTGAACGGCACCGTGGTCGGTGCGCTCGCTGGATTGCTGATCTTTACGATCGCGCACGCGCTGCTGGGCTGAGCGGACGAGCGCTCGATACCCTGATGCCGTGAGCGCAGAGCCCGATCAGTTCCTCTTCAGCTACGGAACACTGCAGCAGCCCGACGTGCAGCGCGACACGTTCGGACGCATCGTCCAGAGCGAGGACGACGTGCTGCCCGGCTACACGGTGGATTACGCCGAGATCGAGGACTCGCGGGTGGTCGAGTTGTCCGGCCTCGCCGTGCACCCGATCGTGCGACCCACCGGCGACCCCCGCGACAAGGTCGTCGGAAGGGTGCTGCGGGTCAGCGACGACGAACTGGACGCCGCCGACGAGTACGAGGTGCACCTGTACCGTCGCATCCAGGTCGCGCTGGCCAGCGGGCGCCGCGCATGGGCGTACATCTCGATCTGACCGGGGCGCATGCAGCTTCGCCTCCGCGCGGTAGCGTCGAGAGGTGGCACTCGCGCATGACGACCTCTGGCCCCGCGCCGGCGATTGGCCGGCTGCCTCGGCGGTCGACGGACTCCTCGATCTCGCCCTGGTCGGTGTGCCCACCTGGCGCACCTCGCTGTCGCCGACTGGTGCGCGCGCCACGCCGGGCGCGATCCGCGATGCACTGCGCCGCTACAGTCCGACGCTGATCGAGGGTCCCGTCGACCTGAACGCGCTGCGCATCGCCGACGCAGGGGACATCCCCGAGCCCGACGGAATCGTCGGCGAGGCGCTCGTGCGCGAGCGTGTCGCGGAGCTCGCGGCGAGATCGCGACTGGTCGTCGCGCTCGGCGGCGACAACAGCGCGACGTATGCGACCGCAGAGGGCGCTGCCGCCACCGGCCTCATCACGATCGACGCGCACCACGACCTGCGCGACGGGGTGTCCAACGGCGCTCCGGTGCGACGCCTGATCGAAGGCGGGCTGGATCCGGCGCGCATCGTGCAGATCGGCATCGCCGATTTCGCCAACTCCGCCGCCTACGCGCGGCGGGCCGCCGAGTACGGCATCACGGTCGTCCCGCTGGAGGCGGTGCGCCAGAGGGGAGCCGCGGATGTCCTCGAGCAGGCTCTGTCGGTTGCAGGCTCCAGCGCTGAGAGCCGCGTCCACCTCGATGTCGACGTCGACGTCTGCGACCGATCGGTGGCTCCGGGATGCCCGGCCAGCGTTCCCGGCGGCCTGGCCGCATGGGAGCTGCGGGCACTCGTGCGGGCCGCGGCATCCGATCCCCGCCTCGTCTCCGCCGACATCGTCGAAGTGGACGCCACCGCCGACGCACCCGACGGGCGCACCGTACGCCTCGCGGCGCTGTGCGTGCTGGAATTGATCGCAGGATTGGCGGTACGCGAATGATCCGACTCGCTCTGGTGAGGCACGCGAAATCCGACTGGGCCGACGCGAACCTCGCCGACCACGACCGGCCGCTGAACGATCGCGGCGCGCGAGACGCTCCACGGATGGCGGAGCGTCTGGCCGCATCGGGATTCCGCCCCGAGCGCATCCTCTCCAGCACCGCCCTGCGCGCGCGCACCACCGCGGCCGACTTCGCCGCCGAGTTCGGCATCGAGGTCGAACTGGATCCGGACCTCTACGGCGCTCCCGCCGGAACGCTGCTGCGGACGGCGGCCGCATCCGGCGCGGCGACGGTCATGATCGTGGCCCACGACCCGGGCATGAGCGTGCTGGCGGGGCGCCTCTCCGACGACGGCATCACGCACATGCCGACGTGCGCGGTCGCGACCTTCACCTGGGATGAGGACGACTGGGACGTCGCGAGCGCCGTGCCCCCGGCATCCTGGACCTTCGACACCCCGCGCTGACTCAGCCTCCCCCGCCCGCTTCGTCGTCACTTGACCCAATCGGCCCACTCCCGGCGCCGGGAGTGGGCCGATCGGGTCAAGTGGCGAGGCTTCAGAGCCTCGAGCCGCCCCTGAACACGCCGGCGATGAGCGGGACGCCCGGCCGGTAGGCGAGGTGCGTCCGGGTCGGAGCCTCGAGCAGCACGAGGTCGGCGCGCATTCCCGGCGCGACCGCGCCGACATCGTCGCGACGCAGCGCCCGCGCGCCGCCGGCGGTCGCCGCCCAGACCGCCTCGGCCGTCGTCATCCCCATCTCGCGCACGGCGAGCGCGATCATCAGCGGCATGGAGCTGGTGAAACTCGAGCCCGGGTTGCAGTCGCTCGCAATCGCCACGGTCACGCCGGCATCCAGCAGCCGCCGCGCATCGGGATACGGCTGGCGGGTCGAGAACTCGACCCCCGGCAGAAGGGTCGCGACCGTCTCGGATCCGGCGAGGGCGGCGATGTCCGCGTCATCGAGATAGGTGCAGTGATCCACGGATGCTGCGCCGAGCCCGACCGCGATCCCCACGCCCTCCCCCTCGCCGAGCTGATTCCCGTGCACGCGGGCCTCCAGCCCGTGGGCGATGCCGGCCGCCAGGATGCGGCGCGTCTCGTCGGGAGCGAACGCTCCTCGTTCGCAGAACACGTCGATCCAGCGGGAGTGGGGCGCGCAGGCCTCCAGCATCGCGCCGCACACCAGCTCGACGTAGTCGTCGCGCCGGTCCGCGTACTCGGCGGGCACGACATGCGCGCCGAGGAACGTGACCTCCGGCGTGACCTCGGCGGCAAGCCTGGCGAGACGGGCCTCATCGCGGACCGTGAGCCCGTACCCGGTCTTGACCTCGAAGGTCGTCGTGCCCTGCGCGTGCAGCTCGGCCACGAATCCCGCGAGCCGGCGACGCAGCTCGTCATCGCCTGCGGCACGGGTCGCCGCGACGGTGCGACGTATTCCCCCCGCAGCATAGGGCGTGCCGGTCATGCGCGCCTCGAATTCCTCGGCGCGGTCGCCGCCGAAGACGAGGTGCGTGTGCGAGTCGACGAAGCCGGGGAGGACGGCTCGGCCCCCCGCATCCACGATCTCCGTCCGGTCAGGCCGCGGGGCGTCCGCGGCAAGGCCGACCCACGCGATCCGGTCGCCCTCGATCAGGACGGCGGCATCGTGCAGCGTGCCGCAGGGGTCGCCCGGCGCCGCGACGTTGGTCGTCAACTCGCCGATGTTCGTGATCAGCACGGCGCTCATCGTCGTCCTCCCCTCCCGCGAGACTTCGCGAATGTTTCGTTCCAGCCGCGAAAGGCGTGGGTACGTGAAGTCTCGCGTGCGCAGCTCACAGCATCGGCACCTTCAGGCCGCGCTCCACGGCCACCTCGCGGGCGCGGTCGTATCCGGCATCCACGTGCCGCATCACACCGGTCCCCGGATCGTTGGTCAACACGCGCGCGAGCTTCTCTGCGGCGAGCGCGGTGCCGTCCGCCACGGCGACCTGCCCGGCATGGATGCTGCGCCCGATGCCCACCCCGCCGCCGTGGTGGATCGACACCCACGACGCCCCCGACGCGGTGTTCAGCAGAGCGTTCAGGAGCGGCCAGTCGGCGATCGCGTCCGATCCGTCCGCCATCGCCTCGGTCTCGCGGTACGGCGAGGCGACCGATCCGGCGTCGAGGTGATCGCGTCCGATGACGATCGGCGCGGACAGCTCGCCGGAGGCGACCATCTCGTTGAACTTCAGGCCCGCGAGGTGGCGCTCCTGATATCCGAGCCAGCAGATGCGGGCGGGGAGCCCCTCGAAGCGCACGGTCTCCCCCGCCTTCTCGAGCCACCGCACGAGCGCGGCGTTCTCGGGGAAGAGCTCTCGCACGGCGCGGTCGGTCTTGCGGATGTCCTCCGGGTCGCCCGACAGGGCCACCCACCGGAACGGCCCGCGACCCTCGGCGAACTGCGGGCGGATGTAGGCCGGCACGAACCCTGGAAACTCGAACGCGCGCGGGTAGCCGCCCAGTTCGGCCTCGCGGCGGATCGAGTTCCCGTAGTCGAAGACGGTGGCGCCGGCATCCTGGAATCCGACCATCGCCGCCACCTGCTCGGCCATGCTCCCGCGCGCGCGGTCGGTGAAGCCCTCGGGGTCTCGCTCGGCCTCGGCCGCCCAGTCCTCCAGCGCCACCCCGACGGGAAGGTAGGCGAGCGGGTCGTGCGCGCTGGTCTGGTCGGTGACGATGTCGATCGGGATGCCGCGCTGCAGCAGCTCCGGGAAGACCAGGGCCGCATTGCCGACGACGCCCACGCTCAGCGCCTCGCCCGCTTCCTTGGCTGCGACGACGCGTTCGATCGCCGCGTCGAGATCGGTCGTGTACTCGTCGAGGTAGCCGTGCTCGACCCGCCGCGCCAGACGCGATTCGTCGACGTCGACGATCAGCACCGCGCCGCCGTTCAGCGTGACGGCGAGCGGCTGGGCGCCGCCCATGCCCCCGCAGCCGCCGGTCAGGGTGAGCGTGCCCGCGAGATCGTCGCGACCCAGCGACCGCGCCACCGCCGCGAACGTCTCGTAGGTGCCCTGCAGGATGCCCTGCGTGCCGATGTAGATCCACGAGCCGGCAGTCATCTGGCCGTACATCGTGAGGCCGAGCGCCTCGAGGCGCCGGAACTCGGGCCACGTCGCCCAGTCTCCGACGAGGTTCGAGTTGGCGATCAGCACGCGCGGCGCCCATTCGTGCGTGCGGAACACCCCGACCGGCTTGCCCGACTGGACGAGCAGCGTCTCATCGGGCTCGAGCTCGTCGAGCGTGCGCACGATCGCGTCATACGCCTCCCAGCTGCGCGCGGCCTTGCCGGTGCCGCCGTAGACGACCAGGTCTTCGGGGTGCTCGGCGACCTCGGGATCGAGGTTGTTCATGAGCATCCGCTTGGCGGCCTCGGCGCCCCAGCTCTTGGCGGTGCGCTCGTTGCCGCGCGCTGCGCGCACGGTCCGGGCATCGGTCGTGGTCATGCTCGTGCTCCTTCTGCTGCGGCGGCCACCGCACCGGAGAGGACCAGGTCGGTCACCGCCTCGATGTCGGGTGAGAGATGATGGTCCGGGCCGGGTCCGGAGACCGCCGTTCGCACCAGGTCGCGCACCGCAGAGGTGGCCGGTGCGGGCTGCAGCGGCGCTCGCAGGTCCAGGGCCCGCGCGCCGGTGAGCACTTCGATCGCCAGCACGCGTGCGAGGCCGTCGATCGCGCGTCGGAGCTTGCGCGCGGCCGCCCACCCCATCGACACGTGATCCTCCTGCATCGCCGAGGACGGGATCGAGTCGACGGATGCCGGCACGGCCAGCCTCTTCAGCTCCGAGACGATCCCGGCGGCGGCGTACTGCGCGATCATGAGTCCCGAATCGACGCCGACCTCATGCGCGAGGAAGGGCGGGAGCCCGTTGCTGCGCGCCGGGTCCAGGGCGCGATCGGTGCGGCGCTCGGAGACGGATGCCGTGTCGGCGACGGCGATCGCGAGGAAGTCCAGCACGTAGGCGATCGGTGCGCCGTGGAAGTTCCCGTTGGACTCGACCCGCCCATCGGTCGTGATGACCGGGTTGTCCACCGCCGCGGACAGCTCTCGGAACGCGACCGTTCGCGCGTGATCGAGCGTGTCGCGCGCGGCGCCGTGCACCTGCGGGCTGCAGCGCAGCGAATACGCATCCTGCACGCGGGTGCACACGGCGGGATCCCGATGGCTCCGCATGATCGCCGAGTCGGCGAGGAAGGCGCGGAGGTTCGCGGCCGAGGCGGTCTGCCCGGTCTGCGGGCGCAGCGCCATCAGATCGGCGGCGAACACGGCATCGGTGCCGAGCTGGCTCTCGATCGACATCGCGGCTGCGACATCGGCGGTCTCAAGCAGCACGGACAGGTCATGCAGCGCCAGCAGCAGCATCCCGAGCATGCCGTCGGTGCCGTTGATGAGCGCGAGTCCCTCCTTCTCACGCAGGACCAGTGGGGCGATGGATGCTGCCGCCAGCGCACCACCGGCCGGTCGCGGCACCCCGTCCACCTCGACCTCCCCCTCGCCCATCGCGGCGAGCGCGACGGAGGAGAGCGGCGCGAGGTCTCCGGAGCAGCCGAGCGATCCGTACTCGCGCACGATCGGCGTGATCCCCGCGTTCAGCATCGCCGCGTACGTCTGCACGACGATCGGACGCACGCCGGTGCGACCTGTGGCGAGCGTCTGCAAGCGCAGCAGCTGCAGCGCGCGCACCACCTCGCGCTCCACCGGCGCCCCGGTGCCGGCGGCGTGCGAGCGGATGAGGCTCGCCTGCAGCTGCAGCCGGCGCTCCGGAGCGATGAAGGTGGTCGCGAGCGCGCCGAACCCCGTCGATATGCCGTAGTGCGGCTCGGGATCATCGGCGAGTCCCTCGACCAGTGCTCGGGTCGCCGCGATCTGGACGAGCGCTTCGGCTGCGATCTCCACCCGCGCGCCGGAGCGCGCGACGGAGACGACCTCCTCGGGTCTCAGTGGGACCCGTCCCACGACGACGGCATCGAGAACGGTCTCGGTGTGGGTGCTCATTCCCCGATTCCACACCGCAGGACTCGCTCCGGATAGACGTCTATGAGATCCTGTGTCTGTCATGCCAGACAGTTCTCGCCCGCAAGTTCCGGCCGCCGATCAGACCCTGCGCATGCTGGCCCATCTCGCTCGTCAGCGCGGCCCGACCGCCGCCCGGACGATCGCGACGCAGCTGGACATCCCGCGCTCCACCGTCTATCACCTGCTGGCCACGCTCCAGGAGCACGGGTTCGTCGTGCACCTGGAGTCCGAGCGGCGATGGGGACTGGGCGTGGCGGCGTTCGAGCTGGGTGGCGGCTACGCGCGGCAGGATCCGCTGGCCCGCCTGGGTCGCCCCCTGGTCTCCGAGCTGGTGGATCGCACCGGCGAAAGCGCGCATCTGGCCGTCATGCACGGTCGCGACGTCCTGTACATCGTCGAGGAGCGCGCCCTGCGGCGACCAGCGCTGGTGACCGATGTCGGTGTGCGATTGCCCGCACACCTGACGGCGTCGGGCCGCGCGATGCTCGCGGCGCTCCCCCGGCCGCAGGTGCGCGCGCTCTATCCTGATGTCTCCGCGTTCTCGGATCGCACCGGCCGAGGACCGGCGCGCCCCGCAGAGCTGCGCGAGGTGCTCCGCGAGGCCAGAGCGCGCGGATTCGCGATCGAGGACGGCGAAGTCACGCTCGGCCTCGGCTCCATCGGCGTCGCCGTGCGCGATCATGCCGGCTGGCCGGTCGCGGGCATCGCGGTGACATATCCGGTCGATGGCGACGCCGGTGGACATGCTCCGGTCGACGTCGAGCTCTCCGATCGCCTCTTCGAGGCATCCGCCGAACTCTCCCGTCGCATCGGCGGCGCGCGGCCGAGCGCCTAACGCGTCGGCGCGCCGACCGCCTGTCCCGCCGGACGCAGCGTCGTCGCGGACGCCCCGGCCAGCGCCGTCGCCGTGGTCGTGATGGTCCGCGCCAACACCCGTGCGGCGGTCGACGGCTCGAAATCGGCTGGCCGGGCGAGACTGATCGTGCGGGTCAGCCGCGGTTCGCTCAACCGCACCGAGCGCAGACCCGGCCGGTCGAGCACGACCATCGCCGGGACGATGGCGACGCCGACTCCGCGCTCGACGAACCGCAGCACCGCGTCCATCTCCGCGCCCTCGAGGACGATGTCGGGCGTGAGCGATGCCGACGCGTACGCGGCGTCGGTCGCGCTGCGCAGGTCGTACGTCGAACGGAACGCGATCTGGGGCAGCGGCGCGACCTGATGCAACTCGATCGTGCGCCGCGTCGTCACCGCCGGGCGGCTGCGGGCCGAGACGAGGACGAGTTCCTCGACGAGGAGCGGGGTCACGGTCAAACGCTCCGTCGCGGTCGGATTCGTCGACGTGATCAGCGCGAGATCGAGCTCGCCGCCGGCCAGTTCCTCCAGCAGACGCCGCGACCCCTGCTCGGAAAGGTGCAGACCGATCGCCGGGTAGGCCGCGTGGAACGCGGAGAGCGCCTCGACGACGAGCCCGACCGACAGCGAGGGCGTCGCGCCGAGGCGCACGCTGCCCCGTTGCAGGCCGGACAGCTCCGCCAGCTCGCGCCGCACGGTGTCGGCATCGGCGAGCATCCGTCGAGCAAGCGGGAGGAGCGACTGACCCGCTGTCGTCAAGGTGCTCCCGCCCCGAGCGCGATGGAGGAGCTCGGCGCCCAGATCGTGCTCGAGCGCGGAGATCTGACGGCTCAATGACGGCTGGGCCAGATGCAGCCGTTCGGCGGCGCGCGTGAAGCTGGCCACGTCTGCAACTTCGACGAACGATCGCAGCTGCTCGAGGTTCATTCCCATACGATATGCCTATCGTCACGAGGATGAAGATGCATTGGAGTAATCGAGCGACAGTTCGTACCGTGGAGACATGAGCACCGCAGAACGCCAGATCTCCACCACAGTCCTCGTCATCGGCACCGGAGGCTCGGGCCTGCGCGCTGCCATCGAGCTGGCCGAAGCCGGTGTCGACGTCCTCGCCCTCGGCAAGCGCCCGAAGTCCGACGCGCACACGTCGCTGGCCGCGGGCGGCATCAACGCGGCCCTCGCGACGATGGATGCCGAGGACAGCTGGCAGCAGCACGCCGCCGACACCCTCAAGGAGAGCTACCTGCTCGCCAACCCGCACACCGTCGAGATCGTCACCTCGGGTGCGGCCCGCGGTATCGAGGACCTCGAGCGGTACGGCATGCCGTTCGCCCGCGAGGAGGACGGCCGCATCTCGCAGCGCTACTTCGGCGCGCACACCTACCGGCGCACCGCGTTCGCCGGCGACTACACCGGCCTGGAGATCCAGCGGACCCTGATCAACCGCGCAGCACAGCTGCAGGTGCCGATCCTCGACACCGTCTACGTCACACGCATCCTCGTGAACGAGGACGGCGCCGTCTTCGGCGCGTACGGCTTCGACCTCGAAGACGGGACCCGCTACCTCATCCACGCCGACGCGGTCATCCTCGCAGCCGGCGGTCACAACCGCATCTGGCGACGCACATCGTCACGTCGTGACGAGAACACCGGCGATTCGTTCCGGCTCGCCGTCGAAGCCGGCGGCCGCCTGCGCGACCCCGAGCTCGTGCAGTTCCACCCGAGCGGCATCATCGAGCCCGAGAACGCCGCCGGCACCCTCATCTCCGAGGCGGCGCGCGGCGAGGGCGGCATCCTCCGCAACGGACTCGGCGAGCGCTTCATGCACCGCTACGACCCCGAGCGGCTCGAGCTGTCCACCCGCGATCGGGTCGCTCTGGCGTGCTACACCGAGATCAAGGAGGGGCGAGGCACCCCGAACGGCGGCGTCTGGCTCGACGTGTCCCACCTGCCGCGCGAGACGATCATGACCCGCCTCCCTCGCGTGTACCAGACCATGCTCGAGCTGCAGATGCTCGACATCACGAAAGACCCCATCGAGATCGCGCCCACCGCGCACTACTCGATGGGCGGGGTCTGGGTGCGCTCCAGCGATCACTCCACCGATGTACCGGGACTGTACGCGATCGGCGAGGCATCGTCCGGACTCCACGGCGCGAACCGGCTCGGCGGGAACTCGCTCATCGAGCTGCTCGTCTTCGGCCGCATCGTCGGCCGGGCCGCAGCCGCCTACTCGGCCGCACTCCCGGCGCAGCGGCGCTCCGCAGCGGCCGTCGCGGTCGCCCGCGACGAGATCGCGGACCTGCTGGCAGCGAACGGAACCGAGAACGTGCGGGCGCTGCAGCGGGCGATCCGCAACACGATGACCGAGCACGCCGGCGTGGTGCGCGACGAGGAAGGGCTGCTCGCCGGGCTCCGCGAACTCGACGCGATCGAGGCACGCATCCCCGACATCGGCGTGCATCCCGACATCGCCGGCTATCAGGACCTCGCGCACGCGTTCGACCTGCGCTCCGCCGCACTGGCGGCCAGAGCCACGCTGGCGGCCGCGCTCGTGCGGCGCGAGACGCGCGGATGCCACAACCGCAGCGACTACCCTGAGCTCGACCCCGGGCTTCAGGTCAACCTGGTGTGGTCGCCCGCCACCGGCGTCGTCCGTGAGGAGATCCCGGCCATCCCCGCCGAGATCGGCGAACTGATGCGCGAGGTCTCGGTCGCGGGGAAGCTCGTCGAGTAGCGGTCATCGATCCCGCGGATCAGCGCACGATGAGGCGCGGCTCCACGAGCACATGTGCGGGCGCGGGCGCGTTGTCGCGGGCGGCGACGACGGTGCCGGTGGGCCCCATCAGCAGGTCGAGCGCGCCGCGGGCCACCTGCTCCGGCAGCTGCTCGACGCTGCTGAGGCCGAGCGCCTCCACCGCCGGGGTGTTGTCGAACCCGATGACCGGAAGGCGTGGGACGCCCGCGTCCGCGGCGGCCAGGTGGGCGCCGATCGCAAGCGAGTCGCTCGCGCAGACGATGGCGTCGATCGCATCGGAGTCGAGCCGGAGCGCCTCGACGATGCACGCCCGCGCGCCGGCGACACTCTCCTGCGAGACGAGGCGTCTGCGGGGCGCGACGGCTGCGGCATCCATCCCCTCCCGCCAGCCCCGCTCGCGGTCATCCCCGGTCCCCGATCCGCTCGGCCACCCGAGGAAGGCGACCGCCGGACCGGCCGTCCGCAGGACGTGCTCGGTCGCGGCCCGCGTGCCGGCCGCGCCGTCGACGTCCACCCACGGGTGCTGCGGCGCGGTCTCGCCCTGCGGCGTCCACGGCCGCCCGAATGCGACGTACGGGAGTGCGCGGTCAGCGAGCCAGTCGGTGCGCACATCGCCGTGGAAGGTGCCGGTGATCACGGCGGCGTCGATCTCGCCACCGTCGATCAGATCGCCCAGTCGTGCGATCTCCTCTTCGGGAGACCGCGCCGCGTAGACCAGCATCCGCATGCCCCGCTCGGTCGCCCGCTCGGTCAGGGCGTGCACGAACCGGTCGAGCACGACACCCGAGATGCCCCCGGCGTACGGGTCGAGGTGGATTCCGATCGTGGAACTGCGCTGCATCCGCAGCCGCCGGGCAGCGGCGTGCGGGCGGTATCCGAGTTCGAGGATCGCCGCGCTCACCCGCTCGCGGGTGCGCTCGCGCACGATGTCGGGCGCGTTGAGCACGTTCGAGACCGTCTGCCGCGAGACGCCCGCCACTCGGGCGACGTCGTCGACAGTGGGCGGCTTGGCCATCACGAGCTCCGTTGCGGTCGGATATGAACGTTCGAATCGCCATCCTAGACGCCCCGGCAACCCCTTGACATCAGACGAAACGCGAGCTTAGCGTGAACTCGACCGCGGGATTTGAACGATCAAAAGCCCCCGCTCCGATCGGTTCGGCGGTCACCCCTCGCGTCAGCAGCACCAGCTCATCAAAGGAGAAGAGACATGACACGGCACCAGACCCGGGCAGTCCTCGGCGCGGGAGCACTGCTCCTGACCGGCGCCCTCACCCTCGCCGGTTGCGGATCAGGATTCGACGACAACGCAGGAGGCGGCGACGGCGGAGGCGACGGCGCGCTCACGTCCTCCGACGACGCGCTGACCATCCTGATCGGCTCCAGCGGCGACGCCGAGACCGACGCGGTGACCGAGGCCGTCGCCGCGTGGTCCGAGGAGTCCGGCATCGACGCCGAAGTCCAGGTCGCCAACGACCTCCCGCAGCAGCTCTCCCAGGGCTTCGCCGCCGGTTCGCCGCCGGACCTGTTCTACCTCGCGACCGAGGCGCTGGCCGGGTACGCCGGGAACGGGTCGCTCGTCGCCTACGGCGACCAGCTCTCCAACGTCGACGATTTCTACCCCTCGCTCGTGCAGAACTTCACCGTCGATGACCAGTTCTACTGCGCGCCGAAGGACTTCTCGACGCTCGGGCTCGTCATCAACAAGGGATTGTGGGATGCCGCGGGCCTGACCGACGCCGACATCCCGACCACCTGGGATCAGCTGGCCACGGTCGCCGCCACACTCACCCAGGGCGGCACCGTCGGCCTCGCCTTCGGCGCGGAGTACCAGCGCATCGGCTCGTTCATGGCCGCCGCAGGCGGATCCCTCGTCAGCCAGGACGGCACCGAGGCCGTGGCGAACAGCCCGGAGAACGTCGAGGCGCTCACGTATGTGCAGGAGCACCTGAACGACGGCACCTTCGCGTACGCCGCCGACATCGGCGCCGGATGGGGCGGCGAGGCATTCGGCAAGCAGCTGTCGGCGATGACGATCGAGGGCAACTGGATCACCGGCGCGATGTCGGCGGACTACCCCGACGTGGACTACGTGGTCGCGCAACTGCCGGCCGGTCCCGCGGGCCAGGGCACGATGCAGTTCACGAACTGCTGGGGCATGGCCGCGGACAGCCCGAACCAGCAGGCCGCGCTCGATCTCGTCGAGTATCTGACCAGCGCCGACCAGCAGCTCGCCTTCTCGGACGCCTTCGGCCCGATGCCGTCGGTGCAGTCGGCCGCCGACCAGTGGACCGCGGACAACCCCGAGCTCGAGGCGTTCCTCGCCGGCGCCGACTACGCCCAGGGCGTGCCCACCAACGACGGCATCGCCGCCGTGATCACCGACTTCAACGCTTCGCTGGAATCGCTCAAGAGCGGGAACCCGCAGCAGATCCTCGACACGGTGCAATCCAACGTCGAGGCGGTCGTGAACTAGGCATCGCGCCATGTCGGCGACGACGACGGCTCGCCGCACGCG
Organism: Microbacterium pygmaeum; assembly: GCF_900100885.1. Classification (NCBI taxonomy): domain Bacteria; kingdom Bacillati; phylum Actinomycetota; class Actinomycetes; order Micrococcales; family Microbacteriaceae; genus Microbacterium; species Microbacterium pygmaeum. The sequence continues at coordinate 1,909,808 of NZ_LT629692.1, read as the reverse complement.
CACGCCCGGCTCCGGGCTCCGCGGCGGCGAGGCCGTCGCCGGCTGGGTCTTCACCCTGCCGGTGATCGTGATCCTGGGTGTGTTCCTGCTCATCCCGGTGTTCATGGCCCTCTGGGTCAGCTTCTCGGACTGGTCGGGACGCGGCAGCCCGTTCTCCTCCGACGTCGGGTTCGTGGGGCTGGAGAACTACGCTGCGATCACGACGGACGGGGGCCTTCCCACCCGCGACTTCGGCACCTCGCTGCGGAACAACGCCTGGTACGTGCTGCTGGTCGTGCCGCTCCAGACGGCGCTCGCACTCTTCCTCGCAGTCCTGGTCAACCGCGCGATCCTGCGCGGGCGGGGCGTGTTCCGCACCGCGTTCTACTTCCCGTCCGTCACCAGCACCGTCGCGATCACCGTGCTGTGGCTGTTCCTGTTCTCCGCCTCAGGCGCGGTGAATGAGATCCTCTCCTGGATCGGGATCAACGGACCGAACTGGTGGGCCGACCCCAGCGGCGTCCTGCACAACCTGCTCGCCGCGGTCGGCATCACGAACGGCCCGGCCTTTCTCACCGACGGCGATTTCCTCGGGCTGTCGTGGTGGGACTGGCTCGCGGGCCCGTCCGTGGCGATGTCGGCCCTCATCCTGATGTCGGTGTTCACGACCAGCGGCACGTTCATGCTGCTGTTCATCGCCGGGCTCCAGAACATCGGCGCCGACACCCAGGAGGCCGCGGTGATGGACGGCGCCAACGGCTGGCAGCGGTTCTGGCGGGTGACGCTCCCCCAGCTGCGCCCGACCCTGTTCACCGTGCTCACGCTCGGCCTGATCGGGTGCTGGCAGGTCTTCGACCAGATCTACACGGGCACGCAGGGCGGTCCCGGCAAGACCACCGTCACCCCGGCGTACCTGTCCTACTCAGCGGCGTTCCTCGGGCAGGACTGGGGTCAGGGCGCGGCCATCGCCTTCATCCTGTTCGCGATCATCGTCGTCCTCACGATCTTCCAGCGCTGGGTGCTGCGTGACCGGCCGGTATCGAAACGACGCGCGCGGCAGTACCAGCCGAAAGGGGCACGATCATGAGCGGCACCACGCTCGCCGAAGCCGAGCTGATCAACCAGGAACCGCCGAAGCCGCAGAAGCCGATCCGCAGGGAATGGTCCACGCGCACGCGGGTCGGGCAGATCGTCCTCTACGCCCTGCTGATCGGCCTGGCGCTGATCTACATCTATCCCTTCCTGATCCAGCTGGCCACGTCCTTCAAGACCGACGCGGAGGCGGCGAGTGATCCGGTCTCGCTGATCCCGCAGACCTGGAGCGTGGCCGCCTACCAGCGCCTCTTCCTGCGCAGCGACTTCCCGGTATGGTTCATGAACTCCGCGATCGTGACGGTCTTCGTCACGCTGGGCCGGGTCTTCTTCTGCTCGCTCGCCGGCTACGCGCTGGCGCGGCTGCACTTCCGCGGTCGGGGCGTCATCTTCGCCGGTGTCGTCGCCGTGATGGCGGTTCCCGCCGTCGTCCTGCTGATCCCGAAGTTCCTGGTCATCAACCAGCTGGGCATGTACGACTCCTACGCCGGGATGATCGTGCCGCTCCTGGTGGACGCCGCGGGCGTGTTCATCATGAAGAACTTCTTCGAATCCATCCCGGTCTCCGTCGAGGAGCAGGCGCGGATCGACGGAGCCGGGACGTTCCGGGTGTTCTGGTCGGTGGTGCTGCCGATGGCACGCCCGGCGCTGATCACGATCATCATCCTGTCCTTCCAGGGATCGTGGAACGAGCTGTCGCATTTCATCGTCTCCACGCAGTCGCCGGCGCTGACGACGCTCACCAAGGGCGTGGCATCCCTCGCCTCCGGTCAGCTCAGCCAGGGCACGCAATATCCGCTCAAGCTCGCCGCGGCGCTGATCATGACGATTCCGGTCGCCGTGATGTTCTTCATCTTCCAGAAGCGCATCATGAACACCAGTGAAGGGGCGGTCAAGGAATGAGCGATGTCGTCAGCGACGAGCCTCGTCAGCCGCTGCTCTCAGACCGTGTCGTGGTGCTGCGCGCCCCCACGCAGGCATGGTCGGGACCACACGGCGACATCGGAGGCCGCCCGATCGACGGCATCTATCACGGCGATGTGCGCCATATCCGGTCGGTCGTGGTCACCGTCGACGGCGAGCATCCGGAATGGGTCTCGACGGCCGCCCACGACGCGTCGCGGATCACCTTCGGCGCGGTGCTGCGCTCCCTCGACGACGACACGCCGGATCCGAAGCTGAGGCTGCTGCGCACGCGCCTGGTGGAGGCCGGCAGCGTGGGCGAGACGCTGTCGGTGCAGTCCGGGCTGCCCACCGCCGTCGATGCGGTGCTCTCGGTGCGGATCGAGCCGGACTTCTCCCCCCTCCAGGAGGTCAAGGCCGGGGTCAGGATCGCTCGTCCGGCGTGGGAGACCTCGGTCTCCGAACCGGGATCGGCCGTCGTCATGGACGCCACCCGCAGCTTCGCCGTCAGCGCGCCCGATGCGCAGGTGTCCGCATCGCCGGACGCCGTGACCCTCGAGTGGCGGGTGCACCTCGAACCCCGTGGGCGGATGGATCTGGCGTGGGTAGCCGCGCTGCAGGACGCCTCGCTCGTCGTCCGCGGCGCCGACCGGCCGGTGCCGTGGGCGCCCATCACGCAGCGCCGTCCCGACCTGGAGGCCGATCCGCGCCTGAACCGGTGGCTGGAGGTGGCGCTGGGCGACCTGGACGCCCTGCGGATGGCACTGCCGCAGCATCCGGACGATGAGTTCTTCGCCGCCGGCGCGCCGTGGTTCCTCACCCTCTTCGGTCGCGACTCGCTGTGGGCTGCGCGCCTGGCGCTGCCAATCGACGTCGGCATCGCGGCATCCACGCTCCGCGTCCTGGCGCGGATGCAGGGCATCCGCGATGTGCCGGCCACCGCCGAGCAGCCCGGGAAGATCCTCCACGAGCTCCGTTCGGCGCCGCTGGCCATGCCGGGTGAGGGGATCGTGCTGCCGCCCGTCTATTACGGGACGGTGGATGCGACGGCGCTGTGGGTGTGCCTCCTCGCCGACGCGGTGCGCTGGGGGATGCCGGAGGCCGAGGTCAGAGATCTGCTTCCCGCCCTGCGGGCAGCGCTGGACTGGCTCGTGCACCACGGCGACAACGACGGCGACGGGTTCATCGACTACCTGGATCGCACCGGGCACGGCCTGGCCAATCAGGGTTGGAAGGACTCCGGCGATTCGATCCAGTGGCGCTCGGGCGAGCTGGCCGAGGGGCCCATCGCCCTGTGCGAAGTGCAGGGATACGCGTATGAAGCCGCGATCGCCGGCGCCGACCTCCTCGAGCGGTTCGGCGAGCCTGGGGCGGCGGCACTGCGCACCTGGGCGGCCCGGTTGAAGGAGCGGTTCGCCGCCGCGTACTGGGTGCACACGCCGGAGGGCTCATACCCGGCGATCGCGCTGGACGCGCACAAGCGACCGGTGGATTCCCTCACGAGCAACATCGGGCACCTGCTCGGCACCGGGATCCTCGAGCCGGATCAGGAGCGGGACGTCGCCGCCCTGTTGATCGAGCCGTCGATGCTCACCGGCTTCGGCGTGCGCACCATGTCGACCGGCGCTGCCGGGTACTGGCCGCTCAGTTACCACGGCGGCAGCGTCTGGACCCACGACTCGGCGATCGTCGCGCACGGTATGGCGCGCGCCGGACTCCGCGACCAGGCGCGGATCGTCATCGACGATCTGCTGGCGGCCGCCGAGGGCTTCGCGTACCGCGTCCCCGAGTTGCACTCCGGCGACCCGCGCACGCACACGGCGGTCCCGACCCCCTACCCAGCTGCCTGCCGGCCGCAGGCCTGGTCGGCTGCCGCGGCCGTGACCGCGGCCTCCGTCCTCCTGGACCTGCGACCGCCGGACTGAACCCGTCGCTCATCTTCGCCCCCCTCCGGGCGGGCGTCAAGGGCGCCGGACGCTCAGACGACCGGCAGCACGCGCCCGCCGGTGAGCGCGACCAGCTGATCGAAGGTCAGCGGGAAGACCGTGTGCGGGGTTCCGCCGGCGGCCCAGATCTCCTCGAAGCCTGCGAGATCCTCGTCCACGACCGTGACCAGCGGCGCCGGATGCCCGGTCGGCGCGACACCCCCGATCGCCTGGCCGGTGGCCTCGCGCACCTGGTCGACGCTCGCGCGCGTGATCGACCCGCGACCGAGGCGCTCCGCGAGCGCGGCGGTGTCGACGCGGTGGGCGCCGCTGGTCATCACCAGCAGCGGTTCGCCGTCGCTCCAGAACACCAGGCTGTTGGCGATGGCGCCCACCTCGATCCCGAGCGCTGCCGCAGCGAGGGCGGCGGTGGATGCGGCATCCGGAAGGACCACGATCTGACCCGGGATGCCGGCCGCTCGCAGCGCGTCGGAGACGATGCGGCTGCGCGGGTGGAGGTGCTCGCTCATTGCTCCAGCCTATTTCCGCGAGCAGTCCGTGCGATTCGCCGCGCGCCGGCGCGAGGGGACTGCGCAGTCTGCTCAGGAAACAAGGAGGACGTTGAACGATCGGCTCACCGGTGGTGCAATGGAGATGGATGCTGCGACGCTGCGCATCCGTACGCGCCCGTCGCATCCCACGAAGAGGCGACGGCTGATCGACGAGGACCACGATGCCTGCGACCCTGCCTCAGGGGCTTCCCCTGCCGGATTTCCACCACGAGCGCGTGGAGGTGATCACCGGTCGCCGGAGCGGTCTGTTCCTCACGGTCGCGCTGCATTCCTCCGTGCTGGGCTCCGCCCTCGGCGGTGCGCGGCTTTGGACCTACCCGCACTGGAGCGATGCGCTGGGCGATGCCCTGCGCCTTTCGGCCGCGATGACCCTCAAGAACGCCGCCGCGGGACTGGATGCCGGTGGCGGCAAGTCCGTGATCGCCCTGCCGCCCGGCACGCAGCTGGACGATGAACGACGACGCGACGCGTTCCTGGATCTCGGCGACGCCGTCGAGTCGCTGGAGGGCCTGTATCGCACCGCGGAGGACGTGGGCTCCACGACCGAGGACATGCTCGTGGTCAGCGAGCGCACCGAGCACGTCGTCGGCCTTCCCGACGCGGTCGGCGGATCCGGCGAACCGGCGGGACCGACCAGCCTCGGCGTCTACGAGTCGCTCCGGGCGACGCTCGAGCACAGCACCGGCAGCCCTGAGGTCGACGGCCGCCGCATCACCATCTCCGGCCTCGGTCAGGTCGGCAGCCGCCTCGCGGTGCGCCTGAGCGCCGAGGGTGCCCGCCTCACCGTCACCGACGTCAATCCGGCCAAGCGAGATCTGGCCCTGCAGCTCGGCGCGGAGTGGATCTCCGCCGGCGAAGAGCACCTGATCCCGGCCGACGTGTTCGTGCCCGCCGGCATCGGAGGGCTGCTGACCGACGAGGTCATCGACGCGCTCGACGCCCGAGCGGTGTGCGGCCCGGCGAACAATCCGCTGGCCGACCACTCCGGAGCCGACCGGCTCGCCGCGCGCGGCATCCTGTACGCCCCCGACTTCGTGGTCAACGCCGGCGGGGTGATCTACCTGGACTCGGTGGCCAAGCACATCGGGACGCGCGACGAGGTGATGGAGCGGGTGGCGGGAATCGGCGGCACGGTCCGGCGCATCTTCGCCGAGGCATCCGAGCGCGGTGTCACTCCGCTGGAAGCCGCGGAGGCGCTCGCCGCCGAACGGCTGCGGGCGGCGGAGCACCGTCACGCGTTCGTGGGCTGAGCGAGGCCGGGCCTCGCGGCATACCGTGCGGTATGTACTCGATGCCATAATGGCTGACACTGCGTCGCACGCAGCTGCGGTGTGCGCACTGTCACGAGTGTCAAAGGAGACGCGATGTTCACGAGCCCGTACCCCGATGTCGAGATCCCGAACCTGTCGGTCTTCGACTACCTCTTCGGCAGCCTGACCGACGAGGACCTGGGGCGCATCGCGCTCGTCGATCCCGCCACGGGCGCCGAGACCACCTACGGGGCGCTCCGCGCGCAGGTCAGCGCCTTCGCCGGTGCACTCGCAGCGCGCGGCGTCGACACCGACACCGTGGTGGCACTGCTGTGCCCGAACGTCCCCGCCTTCGCGACCGTGTTCCACGGCATTCTGCGCGCCGGTGCGACGGTGACGACGATCAACTCGCTCTACACGCCGGGTGAGATCGAGAAGCAGCTGAAGGATGCCGGAGCCACCTGGCTCGTGACCGTCTCCCCGCTCCTGCCGCAGGCGAAGGCTGCGGCAGCAGCGGTCGGCATCGCCGACGACCACCTCATCGTGATGGATGGCGCCGACGGGCACCCGAACCTGCGCGAGCTGCTGATGGAACAGTCCCCCGCGCCGGAGGTGAGCTTCGATCCGGCCACCCACGTGGCGGTGCTGCCCTACTCGTCGGGCACCACCGGCATCCCGAAGGGAGTCATGCTGAGCCACCGCAACCTGGTCGCGAACGTCGCACAGTGTGTGCCGAACATGAACCTCTCCGAGCGCGACCGGGTGCTGGCCGTGCTGCCGTTCTTCCACATCTACGGCATGACCGTGCTGCTGAACCTCGCGCTGCGAAAGCGGGCGAGCCTGGTCACGATGCCGAAGTTCGATCTGGTCGAGTTCCTCACGAACATCCAGAAGTTCCAGTGCACGTACCTCTACATCGCCCCGCCGATCGCGGTCGCCCTGGCCAAGCATCCGATCGTCGATCAGTTCGACATCTCCAGCGTCCACACCGTCTTCTCGGGTGCGGCGCCGCTGGACGGGGAGACTGCCGAGATCGCCGGGCGACGCATCAACGCGCGGATGCTGCAGGGCTACGGCATGAGCGAGCTCAGCCCGGTCTCGCACGCGATGCACTTCGACCGGTTCGACGTTCCGGTCAGCTCGGTGGGCTCGGCTCTGCCGAACGAGGTCTGCAGGCTCATCGACACCGCCACCGGCGAGGAGATCACCGAGTTCGGCGAAAACGGCGTGACCGCGCCCGGCGAGCTGCTCGTCAAAGGGCCGAACGTGATGCTCGGCTACTTGAACAACCCCTCCGCGACCGCCGAGACGCTGGATGGGGACGGATTCCTGCACACCGGCGACGTCGCCGTCTATCACGAGGGCGGCTACTTCTCAATCGTCGACCGTGCGAAAGAACTGATCAAGTACAAGGGCTACCAGATCGCACCGGCCGAGCTCGAGGCTCTCCTCCTGTCGCACCCGAAGATCATGGACGCCGCCGTCATCGGCGTGAACGACGACGACAAGCAGGAGATCCCGAAAGCGTTCGTCGTCGCAGCCCCCGAATCCGGCCTCACCGAGGAGGACGTGATGGCCTTCGTCGCCGACAACGTCGCACCGCACAAGAAGGTGCGGCGGGTGGAGTTCATCGACGCGATCCCGAAGTCCACGGCCGGCAAGATCCTCCGCAAGGATCTGCGTGCGCGGGAGGCGGCGCCGGTCGGCTGACCCTGCGCGGTCTGATCCGCGGACTCGGTGTCGCCGTCGCTCGGGACCGAGGTGGGTCATGACTCCCTGGCCGAGGCAACGCCCGCCCGCGAGGCGCTGCTGCCCGCGATGAACGCGGTGCGAGCAGCCGCGGACACCATCGAGACGATCATCGCCGACGACCTCTGGCCGCTGCCGACCACTCAGGAGATGCTCTACATCCTGAAGCGGCGGGAGCGCCCCTGCCCGTCGTAGGCTGCGGTCGGCGATCAGCTTCGCGCCGAGCGTGACGTTTCGGCCGACCCGAGGTGTGTCGCGCGCTCAGCCCACCCCGGGTCGCACAGATCTTCACGGCTCGACCCGCGCGGCGTGTTGCGACTCGACGGTCGGGTATGCGTTGGCGCCTGGCAGAAGCAGGCGTGAGCTGCTCGGCACGGCGGAGAACGTCGTTTCGCGTGGTGGACCGCAGCACTGGACGCAATGTACGTAGGCTGACCCCCAACGGGAAGTCCGTCATAATACGTTTCAGAGCGCACGTCGATAGGCACGCGCGCCGGTTTCATACATGACGGACATCGGGCGGTGATATGTGAGTCGGGCAGTCGGCATTCGCGAAGTTGCGGCTCGCGCGCAGGTGTCCGTGGGCACCGTATCGAATGTGCTGAACAAGCCGAATGAAGTGTCGGCCGCGATGTTGGAACGCGTGCAGAGGGTGATGGATGAGATCGGTTTCGTCCGGAACGACCTCGCTCGCCAGCTCAAGATGGGCGGGGGCACGACGATCGGAATGATCGTCCTCAACGTCGCAAATCCATTCTTCGGCGAACTGGCACATGCCTGCGAGACAGCAGCCGAGGAGCTCGACCATACGGTGATTGTTGGCAGTAGCGATCAGCTCAGCCGCCGCGAGGATCGCTACATCGACCTCTTTGAGGAGCAGCGGGTCCGCGGGATGCTGATCGCGCCGCTCGACGGAACAACGGAGCGCATCCGGCGTCTCGGTCGCAGGGGCATGCCCGTCGTGCTCTTCGACGTCCGTGACACGGAAGGAACGTTCTGCTCCGTGGCTCTGGACGGCATGGCAGGAGGGCGGGTCGCGACCGGCCACCTTATCGGGACGGGCCGGCGCAGGATCGCTTTCGTCGGAGGGCCGCTGCATCAGGTCGAGGATCGGTGGCGCGGCGCCCAGCGTGCTGTCGAAGAGGCTCCCGGCGTGCACTTGAGGCACATCGACACGAACGATCACACCATGATCGAAGGTCGCCGCATAGGCGAGGCGATCGTGGCGATGCCACCCGAAGATCGGCCCGACGCCATCTTCGCGGCGAACGACCTGGTCGCGCTGGGCGTGATGCAGGCACTGATTCTCGCGGGTGACATACACATCCCGCGAGATATCGCCATCGTCGGATACGACGACATCGATTACGCCGCGTCAGCCATCGTGCCGCTCACATCGATCCGCCAGCCCCTCGAGACGCTCGCCCACGAATCGGTGCGGCTGCTGATCGAGGAGGCAGAACAGGGCGCCGACCACGTCCACCGCCAGGTGCTCCTGCCGCCGCGGCTGATCGTGCGCCGCAGCTCCACCATCCGCTGACCGTCCGCCCGAGCTGCACGGCCCGGAGTGCTGTCATTCGAGCCCCGTGCCGATCACGCCTTTGGTGAACCACTTCTGGAAGGCGATGAACACCACGAGCACCGGCACCATCGCCACGACTGCCGCCGCGAACCCGATGGAGGGCGAGATGTTGGAGTACTGCGACTGGGCGAGCGGAGCGATGGCGACCGTCAGCACCCGGGTGTCAGGGCCCGGCCCCGCCAGCAGTGGCCAGATGTACATGTTCCACGCCGTCAGGAACGTAACGACCGAGTACGCCGCGATGATGGGCCGCGAAAGCGGCAGCGCCACCCGGAAGAAGGTCTGGAACCATCCCGCGCCATCGAGGCGGGCAGCATCCATCAGACCGTCGGGCAGCCCCGCGAAGAACTGCCGGAACAGCAGCACACCGACCGAGGCCTGCCCTGCTATCGGCAGGATCATCCCGAGGAACGAGCCGATCAGGCCGAGCTGGAAGGTGACGATGTAGGTCGGAATGAGGATCAGATTCGTCGGTACGAAGATAGGCAGCACGAAGAAGACCAGGAGCGCGCTCGCGCCGCGGAACCGGATCTTCGCCAGCGCGAACCCGGCGGGGAGGCACACCGCCAGCTGAAGCAGGAGCACACCGATCACGAAGATGAACGTGTTGAGGATCGTGCGAGGACGGATGTAGTCCAGCGCCGCGGCAAAGTTCGCCCACTGAGGATCGCTCGGCACGAAGGTCGGCGGGTACGAGATGATCTCGCTGTAGGTCATCAGCGAGCCCGACAGCAGATAGAACAGCGGGAAGGCGACCGCCAGGCCGCAGAGTGTGATGGCGGTGTATCTGCCGATCCGGAGCTTTCCGAGCTTCACCGGTTCATCCTCCTGATCACGAACTGGCCGATCGAGACGATTCCGACGATGACCACGAGCTGGAGCACCGAGAGCGCCGTGGCGTACCCGACGTCCTGGAATGCGAACGCCTGCTGGTAGGCGTACAGGCCCAGCGCACGCGTCGCGCCGAGCGGGCCGCCGTTGGTCATGATGAGGGCCAGGTCGAGCGAGCCCGAGACAAAACCGATGATCTGCAGCACGACGACCACGAGCGTGGTCGAGGCGACGTTGGGCCACGTGATGGACCACAGCGTCCGCCACGGGCCGGCACCGTCGAGCGCAGCCGCGGCGTAGATGTCCGGTGGAATGCGCTGGAGACCAGCCAGGTAGAGGATCACCACGATCGGCAGACCGCCCCAGATCATCATCACTACCAGGGAGGGAGTCGCCCACAGCTGGCTGTTCAGCAGGTCGGGCATCGTCCAGCCGAAGACCCGGAACAGGGCACCGATCGGACCGGCACGCGGGTCGTACAGGAACGCCCAGATGACGCCCGAGACGGCCACCGACACGACGACGGGAACGAAGAACAGCACCCGCAACGCGCCCACGCCGGGCAGGCTCACATTCACCAGCACGGCGATCATGAATCCGATCAGGATGGTCGGGATCACCCCGAGGATCACGAATTCGAAGGTGACGCCCAGCGAGCTCCACGTATCCGGGTCGCCGACCAGCCGGGCGAAGTTCTCCAGTCCGACCCACTGCGGGGTGTCGAAGAAGTGCCACTCGAACAGGCTGAGTGCCAGCGCCGCGATCGTCGGGACCACGATGAAGATCGTGAAGAGCACCAGGGCGGGAGCCAGCAGCGTCCAGGCGGCGACGGCGTCGTAGCGGGAATACCGCCGCCCCGGCTTGGAGCGGCGGTTCCCGAGCACCACGGTCGTCGTCGTGGAGGGGGGATCGGACTGGTCGACCCCCCTCTGCGAACCAGAGAGCAGGCTCACTATCCGAGCAGTCCGTTCAGCTCGTCCTGTGCGGCGGTGTAGGCGTCCTTCACCGACTGACCTTCGAGGATCACCTGCTCGAGGGCCTTGGTCAGCGCAGGGGCGACCTTGGGCTGGACGTCGTCGGGGATTGCATCAGGGAGGATGGCGTTCTCCACGGCGTACTCGGTGACCGGGATCAGGTTCGAAGGCACGGGGTTGCTGTCGTCCTTCCACGTGCCGTTCTCCAGGCCGTCCTTCGTAGCTGGGACGACGCCGTTGGGCTCTGCGGCCTTCATACCGCCGTCGGTCGCGTAGAACCAGCTGAGGAACTCCCAGGCGCCCTCTTTGTTCGTCGACTTCTCGCTGATCGACAGCGAGTACGAGCCCCCGCCGGTGGTTGAGTTGCCGTCGACCTTCGGCATCTCCTGCACGTTCCAATCAACATCCGGCATGCCGTCGCGGTAGTTCGCGACGTTCGGCCTTGCGCCAACCGTCATCGCGGTCTGGCCGCCGATGAACAGGTTCAGGCCGTCGGCTGCCGCAGAGTACGGACTGCCGAACCCTTCGGTGTAAGGGGCCAGCAGCGTGGTCCACGCCTCCAAGCCCTGGTCGTTGGCGAAGATGAACTTCTTGGTCTCGGGGTCGTAGATGTTGCTGCCGAAGGCCTTCACCACCGGATAGAACGTGAAGTACGCGGTGCTGTCACCGATCGGCGTGCCGAGGCCGTAGACCGCCCCACCCGACGCATCGGTGATCTCGGCTGCGACGCGGTACACATCTTCCATCGTCCACTCGGCCGTGGGGAGGTCAGTGATGCCGTACTGGGCGAAGATATCGGCGTTGTAGAAGAGCATCCCCGAGTCGGCGCTCACGGGCATCCCCGTGATGGTGTCGCCCACACGGTACTGGTCGAGGAAGTTCTCCAGAAAGCCGTCGGTGGTCAGTCCGCCCTTACCCTCGTCGAGCCAGGGCTTCATGTCGAAGAGCAGTTTGTTGCCGGCCAACGTCTGGTTCAGCGTGTCGTAATTGAAGATGATGTCGGGCGTGGTGGCCGACAGTCCCTGCGTGACGAGCTGCTGGATATAGTCGGGCTGGGCGTCGGGAACCGCACTGACCTCGACCGTCCAGTCGGGGTTTTCTGCTTCGAACGCCTCGGCGTACCCCTCGAACGTCGGCACCAGACCGGAATTCATGCCGATGGTGATGGTCTTGTCAGTACTCTCGCCGCCCCCGCCGCCGCCACCGCAGGCGGTGAGGCCGATGGCGGCGAAGGTGCCGACCGTAAGGAGGGCGGTGCCCCTGATGATCCTGCTGTTCGTGACCACTCTGTCACTCCTTTTCACTTCGGCTGCCCATTCAACCTGCGGAGGATCGACGATGTTGTCGGCTCCAGTCTGATACGTTTCAGATCGCCCTCACTCTCCCACCGGCGCCGGGTGATGTCAAGGAATATCGCACGGGAAGGACGCTTTGAGGACAACACCCTTGCCGACGGGGACAACGTTTCATTGCCCACCATCACAGCTCCACTCCGATGTACTTCGACTCGAGGAACTCGTGGATGCCGGCGAAGCCGCCTTCCCGGCCGACGCCGCTTTCCTTGACGCCGCCGAACGGCGCGGCCGGGTCTGAGATGACGCCGCGATTGACCGCGACCATGCCTGCCTCGAGCCGTTTCGCGACGGCAAGTGTTCGGCGCAGATCGCCGCCGAAGACGTAGGAGATCAGCCCGTACGCCGACGCATTCGCGAGACGAATGGCCTCATCGTCCGAATCGACCGCGACCACGGGCGCGACGGGGCCGAAGATCTCGACGTCGAGGATTGGGTTGTCCGCGTCGACGGTCAGGACAGTCGGCGGGTAGAACGCTCCGAGACCGTCGGGCACCACGCCGCCGGTGAGGGTGACCCCGCCGTCGGCGACCGCACCGTCGACGAGGCGCGCGATCTTGTCGCGCTCCCCGACCGAGACGCTGGCGCCGAGCTGAACCCCCTCGCCGAGCCCAGGCCCGGTTCGCAGAGCGGTCATCGCATCGGCGAGGCGCCGGGCGAACTCCGCCGCGATCGGGCGTGCGATGTAGAACCGGTTGGCCGCAGTGCACGCCGCTCCGCCGTTGCGGAGCTTCGCGACCATCGCTGCTCGTACGGCCTCGTCGAGGTCGGCGTCTTCCAGCACCAGGAACGGGGCGTTGCCGCCGAGTTCCATCGAGGTGCGCAGGACGTGCTCGGCAGACTGCCGGATGAGGAGTTTGCCGACTTCGGTAGACCCGGTGAACGACAGATTGCGGATGCGAGAGTCGGCCAGCATGCGGCTCACCGCCGGACCCGCCGGGCTGGCGATGACGACGTTGATCACCCCCGGGGGAACACCCGCGCGGTCGAAGACGTCCGCGATCGCGAGCGCGGTGAGCGGTGTCTCGAGGGCGGGTTTGAGGACCACCGTGCACCCCGCGGCCAGCGCCGGCCCGATCTTGCGCGTGACCATGGCCGCCGGAAAGTTCCACGGCGTGATCAGCAGCGAGGGACCCACGGGATCGTGCGTCACGATGATGGTCTTGTCACCCGACGGCGACGCGCGGAAGTCGCCCGACACCCGTACCGCCTCTTCCGAGAACCACCGCAGGAACTCGGCCGCGTACGTGACTTCGCCGATGGCGTCGGCCAGCACTTTGCCGTTCTCCTGCGAGACGATGGTGGCGATCGCATCGATCTCGCTCGACATGATCTCGAACGCCCGTCGCAGCATCTCGGCGCGCTCGCGCGCAGGGGTCGCCGCGAACGCAGGGAACGACGTCGCCGCCGCATTCACCGCGTCATCCAGGTCCTGATCGTCCGCGATCGCGACGTTCGCAAGCACCGACCCGTCGCTGGGATCGTGGACAGACGCCGTGCGCGACGACGCGCGCCACGTCCCCGCGATGAACAGCCTGTCGTGGAGCGTCATAGATAGTCCTCTCGGTGCGGAGCGTCCGCTCTCGCGACGACGCGATTGCGAAGGGTGCCGATCCCCTCGACCGTCAATTCGACCAGCGCGCCGGGGTCGAGCCACCGGTCCTGCTCCGCGCCCGAACCGTCGCCCACGGTGCCCGACCCGAACACTTCTCCCGCGCGCAGCGGTTCATCCGTCGACGCGTAGTTGATCATCTGCTCGAATCGCCAGTGCATGTCCGCCGACGACCCGACCGTCCAGGTCTCGCCGTCGACGATGCCCGTCATGCTGAGCGCATAGGGGTCGGAGATCTCGTCGGCGGTCACGACCACAGGCCCGAGCACGTGGGCGCCGTGGAAGTCCTTCCCCTTCGCAGGGCCGAGTCCGACGGTCATCTCGAGCGCCTGGACCGCGCGCGCAGAGAAATCGTCGTACACGGTGTACCCGAAGATGTGGTCGAGGGCGTCGGATTCGGCGATGTCGGTGCCGTCGCGACCGAGGATCGCGGCGAACTCGAACTCGAGGTCGAGCTGGTCCGCGTACACGGGGAACGCGACGTCCTGCCCGTGGGCGCCGATACTGGCGGTGTTGCCCTTGTAGTAGACGGGGCGCCGATACCACTCGTCGGGGATCTCTCTCCCCAGCCGCGGGAAGACGTTCTTCAGATGCTTCTCGAAGGCCATGAAGTCCCGCAGCATCGGCGGATCGGTGATGGACGGGAGCACCGTGATGCCGGCGGTGTCGTGACGGATCGCCTGCCCGAAGCCGTCCCGGTCGGCGCCCGACTCGGCGATCCATTCCAGCGCGCGGTCAGCGGCATCCCGCGTGCGCCGGCCACCCTGAACGAAGGCGAGCATCGTGACCGGCGCGAGGTGCGGCCACAGATCACGGATGCCGGCTGCTGAGAGGCCCTCGTGAGCGAGTGCTGCCCGGCCGGCGGCCGAGAGATCGATGATCGTGCCGTCATCCACTGTTCCTTCGACGAGGGCGCCCAGATGACGCCGTGGACCCTGATCAGTCGTGGTGGCGTATTGCAGAAGCCTCATCCGAGGATCCGGCGGTAGACCTCGCGCTCCCGCTTCTCGAGCACGGGCACGACGATCCCCTCGATGATCTCCTTGAAATGAGCCGTCTCGCGATGCGCGACGAGTGCATCCTCGTCCTCGTACACCTCGTACAGGCAGTAGATGTTCGGGTCGTCGACCGAGACGTTGGCGTTGTAAAGGAGGCAGGCGGGTTCGTCGGCGGCGACGGCCTGGGCCATCCGGCCGAGCGCCTGCTCGACGATGTCGGTCTTGCCCGGCTGAACGTAGTAGCGGGCGATGAGGGTGGAGGGCATGGAGTTCGTCCTTCGTTTGGCGGTCGTGCGGTGGTCTTGTGGTCTGGTGGTCGTGGGCCGGTGGCGGGTGGTTCGTATTGATCAGACGCGGGATGCCGCGAGCATCCGTTCGGCGGTTCCGCCCAGGATCGCGGCCAGGGCGGCTTCGCCGAGGTCGGCGCCGTGCACGCGCACGACGTCGATGCTCTGGCGGTAGGTGAGGTCGTCGCGGGATGCCGGGAAGTCCGATCCCCAGGTGAGCCGATCCGGTCCGAACGCCTTCACGATCTGCCGGAAGAGCGCCTGAGCGTCGTCGTATGGGTACTCGGCACGGCCGAGCGAGTTGTAGTTGAACCCCGAGACCTTGACCCCGATCGACGGACACGCGGCCAGCGCGAGGAGCGCGTCCACGTCGGCAGCGCGTCGATCCCCCTGGCCCGGATGGCCCATGTGGTGCAGCAGGATCTGCAGCGACGGGTGCGATGCGGCGACGTCGTGGAGATCTGAGAACCACGCGGGCCCGAGCGCGAGCGAGGCGATCACGCCGCGCTGCTCGGCGACCGCGAAGAACTCGTCGGCCTCTGCGGTGCGCAGCCACCCATCGTTCTGCGCATCGACATAGTGCGTGAAGCCCCGGGCGCCGGTGCGCTCGAGCTCGGCGCGCAGCCGCGCAGCGGCGCCGGGAGCATGGTGGTCTTCTCGCCACACGCAGTCCACGTCCACCCATGCGGTGAGCCGGTCGGGGTGGAGCGTCGCCGCCGCGACCACGTCGTCGTTGTTGTCGGCGTTGGCGAACCCGTCGCCTCCCTGCCCGCCGCCGATCCGGGCGCAGACGATCGCCGCGTGGTCGACGCCGTTGCGGTCCATCTCGTACAGCAGACTGTCGACACTCCCCCGCGTCTGCGGATCGGGGACGGACGTGTCATAGGGCCACCGCCGCCAGGCGTGGCAGTGCGTGTCAACGATCATGCGAGGCCGCTCCCCCGCCCCTGCAGCGCCCGATCGGTGAGTTGCGCACGCGGCTCGGCACCGTCGACGTACCGTTCGAGCTCGTCCACCATGAGCGTGAAGAAGCGCGGCTGCGCTTCCCAGGTCATCCCGCCGACGTGCGGCGAGAGGAAGACGTTGCGCATGCCTCGGAGGGGCGTGTCGACGGCGACCGGCTCCGGGTCGTGCGCGTCCAGGGCGAACCACGCATCTCCGCGCGCGGCCTTGGCTTCGAGCGCCGGCCGGTCGACGACGACACCGCGCGAGACGTTGACGAATACGGCATCGCGGGGCAGGAGATCCAGCTCGCGCGCGCCGATCATCCCGGTCGTGGTCGGTGTCGCGGGCGCGAGGCAGACGACGACCTCGCAAGCCATCACCCGCTCCAGCGGCGCGAAGTCGACATGAAGGGCATCGGCCAGCTCTCGCGGGGTGAACGGGTCATAGGCCAGCACCCGCACGTGGAACGGCTCGAGCAGCTCCCGCAGCCGCCACGCGATCCGCCCGAACCCGATCATTCCGACGGTGCGACCGGTCAGTTCGCGCGCGGGCGGCTCGGTGCGGTAGTCGTCGTGGCTCATCTGCGCGCCGGCGATGATGTCGCGGAACCGGCCGTGCTGACGAAGGCCGACCAGGATGAGGGCGAGTGCCCACTCCGAGACCGGCCACGACGAGGAGTGCGTGGTGTCGACCACGGTGATGCCGGCGGCGCGCGCGGCCGCCATGTCGATGCGGTGACCGAACCTGTCGCCTTCGAGTTCGCCGATGATGCGCAGGTCGGGGGCTGCGTCGATGACTGCGGCGCTCACGAACGCAGACCCGTGGCAGACGACCAGCACATCGCGGTTCCGGGCGAAATCGACGAGCGCCTGCTCGAGCTCGGGCACGTGCTGCGGTCTGCCCCACGTGTCCCCCGGCACATTCATTTCCAGGATGTCGACGTCGGCGAAGTCCCGAAGGCGCTCGAGGTCAGGGCCACTGAGGTACAGCTGCGCCGTATCGGCATTGCAGACGATGCCGACCCGCAGAGAGGGACCGCTCATCGGATCGCCACCGATCCGTCCGCGCGGAGGTCGGGCGCGACGGGGAAGACGGCCACCTCGCCGGCACGCAGGTCATCGTCGCGGAGCTCCATTCCGAGGCCGGGGGCGTCGATCGGATGCAGATAACCGTCGATCACTCGCGGCACCTGGTCGACCATCCGGGTGAACGGATCGCGCTCCTGGTCGACGTGCTCCTGCACCTCCCAGTTGGGAACCGCAATGCCGAGGTGCACGTGCGCCATCGTCGCGACGGGGCCCGAGGGGACGGCGTGCGGAATGATCCCCTGATGGTGCGCTTCAGCGAGCGCGCAGATCTTCGTCATGTGCGTGAATCCTCCGGCGATGCCGACATCGGGGCGGATGAAGGAGACGCCTGCCTTCTCGACGTACTCGCGGAATTCGTAGATCGTCGTGTTGCGCTCGCCGGCGGCCATCGGTACGTCGCTCTTGGCCGAGACTTCACCGAAGGAAAGGGCGCTGTCGGGCGGGATCGGGTCTTCGACGAACAGAGGGCGGTATGTAGCCAGCTCGCGGATGAGCGCAATCGAGTTACCGGGCTGCATATTGCGGTGCAGCTCCACTCCGAGGTCGAGATCGTCGCCGGTCGCCTCGCGGATGGCGGCCATCCGCCCGACGAGATCTGAGATGCGGGCCGCGTGGCCCATCGTGTGGTGGTCATGCTGATGCAGCAGCACCTTCACCGCGGTGTATCCCTCGTCCTGCGCCTGGCGCGCGTGCCCGACGACCTCCTCGAGGGTGCCTGTCGGAAGGACCTTCATTGCGCGCACTGCCCGGCGGACGCGGCCGCCGAGCAGTTGCCAGACTGGCTCCTCGAACACACGACCACGGATGTCCCAGAGCGCCTGATCGATCGCGCTGATCGCGCCGCCGAGCGTGATTCCGCGCCAGCCCAGAGCACGGTACATGCGCAGCCACAGGTCCGTCGTCTGCAGCGCATCAGCACCGACGAGAGCGGGCCGCAGCGCATCGACCACCGCGACGACAGCGAGTGGGAAGGCGAACGCCGTGGACTCGCCGATGCCGCGCACGCCGGACTCGGTCGTCACGCGCACGAAGACGGAGGGCCCGGAGACGAACGTCTGGACCTCTGCGATCGGGATAGCGGAGCGCACGTCAGCCTTCCTGCACGGGGTAGATGTAGTCGGGGGTGAACCGGCGCGTCGGCGGGTGGATGAGCTCGACGATCGAATCCCCGTTCGGTGACCCGAAGTAGGCGAACCGCCCGTCGCCGCTCGCGCCGAACGAGGCGCTCTGCAGCGGCGTGAAGCCGCGTTCCACGAGCGCGGCGCTGGCGGCGGCGTGATCGTCGGCGAGCCGGCCGATGTGGTTGAGCCCGGGGCCACGGGCGGTGAGCTGGTCATCGAAGATGCTCGGGCCCTCGAACGGCTCGACGAGTTCGATCTGGACCGAACCCGACCACGCGAGGGCATGCCGGAACCCGAAGCGCGCGGGTGCCCCGTGGTACAGCGCCTCCGTGACCACATCGGGGCCCATCGTCCACACACTCCACGGACCGACGCCGAGCACGTCGGCCCAATGGCGGACGGATTCGTCGAGGTCTGTCACGACGTATGCCACCTGATGGAACGGCGCGTCGGTCATCATGCCACCTCTGTGAACTGCGCATCGATGTCGTCCTGGTAGGCGTGCAGCGATCCCTCGAGCACTTCGTCCACCGAGACGGCGCGGTCAAGGACGCCCGACTCGAAGGCCGCGTGCACGATCGCGAGTGCTCGCAGTCCCCCCACGCCGTCGACCTCCGGTGGGCGCCCGTCGAGCACCGCATCGGCGAAGTCGGCGAGTTCGATGGCCAGATGCCCGGCATCCACCCCCGCCCACGGCGCGCCCTTTCCGCCGGTCCCGTCCTCTCCCAGCACCGCGCGGGTGATGGCATCGAGCGCGAAATCCTCTCCGAGCAGGTCGGCGATCTCGGCTCCTCGACGAGTGCCGTCCGCCAGATGGAGCACGACGTCCCCGTCCGTA
Source organism: Microbacterium pygmaeum (assembly GCF_900100885.1). Taxonomy (NCBI): domain Bacteria; kingdom Bacillati; phylum Actinomycetota; class Actinomycetes; order Micrococcales; family Microbacteriaceae; genus Microbacterium; species Microbacterium pygmaeum. Next base: position 1,890,710 of record NZ_LT629692.1, on the reverse strand, counting down.
CGGTCGGCAGGGATCACCAGGGAACCGTTCCGGCCGTGCAGCACCCGCTCGCCGTAGGCCAGGCCCCGACCGGACGGGATATACGCCAAGTGCACGTCGACGCCCGATTCGGTCCGCATGGCCACGACCAGTGAGTCTTCGCCGTCAGCGATGATCGGCGTGCCGCCGCCGGCGGGGACGCGCTGGGGCTCGGCGATGAATCCGCGGCCCCAGACCGTATGCACGGGCCCGAGCAGGTACTCGATGATGTCCGCGTAGTGGATCGACATGTCCAGGCCGATCGACCCCGAGCGCTTCATGTGCCGCCAAGGGCTGATGATGACTCTGTCATCCCCTCCGACGCGCACCTCGCGGAAAAGGAAGAGCTCGCCCAGCGCGCCCGAGTCGATGACGGCCTTGGCCAGCCGGTTCGAGCCACCGCGGCGATAGTTTTCCGCGGTCGCCAGCACGAGCCCGGCTCGCTCGGCGGCCACGACCATCGAACGACCCGTGCTGACGGTCAGAGCGAGCGGCTTCTCGCAGATCACGTGACGCCCCGCGTCGAACGCCTGAGCGGCGATTGTGTGGTGCGTGCGCGGATCGGTCACGATGTCGACCGCTTCTACGGCCGCATCGGCGAAGGCGTCTTCGAGCCGCGTGTAGACCGCCGGCCGATTGCCGAGCAGCTGCTCGACCTCCAGAGCCCGCGCGGTCGCCGTCTCGGGATTGACGTCCACGATCGCCGCCACGGTGATGCGGTCGTAGCCGGCCGCGTCGAGGGCAGCGTAGCCGAGCAGGTGTCTGCCGCCCATGAACCCTGCACCTACCAGGGCCACCCCCAAGGGAGTCGTTCGTCTCGTCATCGAGACCCTCTCGCTTCTGTGTGATTGCCCTTACCGTATCTGAAACGTTTCGAAGTGGGAAGCATCAAGGCACTTCCCAGCGCGAACGCAGCTCGGCCAGCACGGTCATGGAGCCCGTACCCGGCGCGTCCATGAACCAGCAGACCAGGTCGGTGACACCCGCATCCCGGTATTCGCGGATGCGTGAGACGACGTGATCACGGGTTCCAACGATGAACTGGTCGCGGCACAGGCGCTGCAGGCTCTCCCGCGCGAAGGCTCCCGCTGGGGGCATCTCGTCCGCGGTGTGCCCTCCGCCATGCAACGCTTCCCGCAGCCTCGCCCAGCGATCGATCCAGTCGTCCAGCTCATCGTCGCTCTCGAGCACGAGCACTTGCGTCTCGAGCGATCTTCGAACAGTCGCAGGGTCACGTCCGATCGCCGCGCAGGCGCCGTCGACCTGCTCGGCGGCGGCGCGGTAGTCACCCAGACCGAGCGGAAAGCTGTTCCATCCGCCGGCGCGCGATGCGATGACGGCAAGCGTCTCGGCGTCTAATGGCCCGCCTACCCACACCAGCGGGGGCGCATCCGTCGGCTTCGCGACGGCGTCCCGCAGCGACCAGAACTCGCCCGCGAAGTCGACGGGTTCGCCAGGCCACAGCGCCCCGATGACGTCGATCGCTTCCGCGAGGCGGTCTGTGCGGACCTCGTCCGTGGGCCACAGCTGTCCATACGCGCGATACTCGCTCTCGCGGTACCCGCGGCCGAGGAAGAGATCGACCCGGCCCCCCGAGATCGCAGCGAGCGAAGTCGCCATCTTCCCAAGCACGCGCGGATCACGCAGTCCCACACCCAAGTGATTGTTGACGAGACGGATGCGGTCGGTGAACCCCGCAGCCACCGACATCGCCGTCCAGCTCTCGAAAAAGGCGCCGTCGCGGCCGAGGAAAAGGTGGTCCGAGAACCAGGCTGAGTCGTAACCCAGCGCCTCGGCTGTCCGCACTGCGTCCCGCACGACATTCCAAGAAGCCTGCTCGAGCGATGGCGTCCTCAGTCCTACGATGCCCGGCGCCGCGAAGACGGGCGCGGCGAGCCCGAGTCGGAGGCGCTCCCGCAGTCCGCTGTCAATGCTCATCGGCTCCCGCCTCTCATCGGCGGGAAGGAGCCCACTCGACCTGACTTCGGTGACAGGATGCAACTGAAAGGTTTCATTTAGTGTATGCAGGCGGGGTGATCACGCGCAAGGGGAACGACGTATCAGCTGGGGAGGGAATCGAACAGCGCAGCCGGCGCCTGACTGACCTCCAGGACCCGACGCTCTTGCGCGGAGCGCAGCGTCGCTTCGATCAGGGCCACGGAGGCGGCCGCGGCAAAGGCCGGCGCAGGCGTGGGGGTCCCGTCGAGGATCGACTCGACGAAGGATTCGGTGACCCGCCCCTTCGCATATGAGGGGCTGTCGACAGGATTGTCGATCGCACGCATGAGTCCGCCCTCCAGATGCACGACCGCGTCCGCGCGCAGCATGTCCCACTCCACCATCCCCTTCGTGCCGTGGAATCTGATGCGATGGCGCGGGGCAACGCCAGGCGGGGTGGTGCCCGTCGACGACGCGGCGGCGAGTGCACCGCCGTCAAGACTGAAGGCGACGGCATCCACGAGATCGACGGCCAACCCGTGGTGTGCCGTGAACGCCGACACCTCGATTGCCTGGCGCCCCGCCGCCCACAGAACGCCGCCCAGCAGGTGCGTCATCTGAGTGTGAGCCTGACCGCCGCCGGTCTCCGGGTCGGAGTAGGTCGTACCGTGCGGGGCCGCAGCATCGTCGAGGCGCGCATCCTCGGGATCGACGACGCGGAACAGGCCGAGCGTCGTCGACGAGAACTCGGCGTTGATGCTCCGCAACTCGCCGATGTCGGTCTGCACGGCATCGCGGATTTGCGGCGCGGCGGCCGCGTACTGGTAGGTCAGGCCCGCCGCGAGCAGGCAAGACCGCTCGCGGGCGAGCTCCACGAGAGCCCAGGCGTCCGAGGCGGTCGTCGCCAGAGGCTTCTCGACCAGCACGTTCACGCCGACCCGCAGTGCGGCCTCTGCGGCTGCGAAGTGGGTCGTGTGCGGGGTGGCGATGACCACCCCGTCGAGCGGGATCCGGGCGAGCAGGTCATCGACGTCGGTGAACGGCCTCCCACCGAAGGTCGATGCAGCGAGGCGGGCCCGAGATGCATTCGGGTCGCAGACCGCGACGAGCTCGGCACGCGGATTGCCTGCCAGCGCCGGCAGATGAACGGTACTCGACCACCACCCGGCTCCGAGAACCGCGATGCGCGCGCGGCGGGTCATGCGAACGCGGCGAGGGTCTCGCGGGTCATGGGGCGCACCAGATTCGCATCCTCGCTGAGCATGAGACCGAAGCCAGGGCTGTCGTCGAGCACGATGCGACCGTCGACCGGAAGAGCCTCCCCGAGCAGGAGCGGCGTGTGGAATGTGCGGATCTCGGTGCAGTCATCCGTCATCACGGGGAACTCCGCGACGAACGTCTGCGGAAATGATGCCAGGAAGTGGTAGGCGTACTGGCCGCCGACGTGCGGAATGATCCGTTTGCCGAAGGCGACGGCGATCGAGGCGATGCGCCGGAGCTCGGTGATGCCACCGCACCAGTTCGGATCAGGCTGAAGGATGTCCACGCCGGCTTCGCACAGAAGTTTGTGGCCGAACGCCGTGTACTCGTGCTCTCCGGTATTGAGCATCATCGTCGAGGGCATCCGACGCCGCAGCTCCGAGTGACCGGCGTAGTCGTCGGGCAGCAACGGCTCTTCGATCCAGAGGAACCCAAGCGGTTCGAGTTCGGCTGCGAGCCGCGCCGCATAATCGACATCCAGCGCCATCCAGCAGTCGTAGAACAGCGGGTAATCCGGCCCGACCGCCGCTCGCGCCGCCTCGGCACGCGCGATGTTGCGACGGAAGCCGTCGACCCCTTCGCTGGGTCCCCACGTGAGCGGCAGCTTCGCACCCCAGAAGCCGAGGTTCTGGATAGCTGCGGCGCTCGGACCGGTCGCGTAGACCTCGATCGCGTCCAGCGTCCTGCCGCCGAGTAGCGACCACACGGGGGTCTGCGTCAGCTTGCCGTGCAGGTCCCAGACGGCCAGGTCGACCGCGGAGATGGCATGCAGGACGACGCCTTTCCGGCCGTACGCGAGGGTGCTGCGGAACATCCGGTCCCAGATCCGCTCGTGAGCGTACGGCGACTCCCCCTCGACCACGTCGGCGAGGTGCAGCTCGACGATCGATGCCGAGACCACCCCGCCATTGGTCGTGCCGATCCCGACGACTCCCGAGGCCGACTCAACCTGCACGATCACCGTTCCCCCAGCGTTCCTGCCGATCGCGGCCGTGCGGTTGTCCCGGAACTCGGGATACTTCGTCATCGGGTTGGCGACCTTCTGCCGCTGCCAGTTGTAAACCTCTTCGCTCACAAGCGACGGATCCGGCACCGCGGGTGGTTGTACGTTCCCCGGGACGACGTAAGCACGAACGGAGACGATGCGATCGGAGTCGAGAAAGTCCACAGTGGCTGGCATCCTTGCGTAGCAGGTTCATATGTGTGAACCTATGGTCATACTGGTGTCCCACATGATTCACGATCTGGTGGAAGGCTGTCAATGAGCGTCGCGGTATCCGTCAAATCCGCCAGCCGAGCGCTGGCCGTCCTCGACTATCTGTCGGCCACCGGATCGGCCACGTTCGCCGACCTGTCCGACGCCCTGTCGCTTCCGAAATCCAGCGCGAGTGCCCTGCTGGGAACGATGCATGAATCGGGCTGGATCGAGCGCGACGCCGCGCGCCGATACCGCGTCGGTCTGCGCGCCTGGCAGGTCGGCCACACGTACCGTGGCCACGACGATCTCGTCGAGCGAGCGAAGCCTCTGATGGATGCACTCGCGCGAGACACCGGCGAGACCGTCCAGTTGGCGCGCCTCGACGGCCTGGAGAATGTCTACATCGCGATCAGCGAGTCCGCCCACCCCATGCGACTCGTGTCCTCGGTGGGCATGCGACTGCCCTCGCACGCGACCGGCATCGGCAAGGCGTTGCTCAGCCAGCTCGCGCCGGCCGAGCGAGCCGAGCGCGTCAGCGCCGCTCCCCTCGCGCAGCTGACGACCCGAACGGTCGTCGAACCCGAACGACTGCTCGCTACGCTCAGCGAGTGCGCGCTGAGCGGATTCGCGCTTGATGATGAGGAGTTCGTCGAGGGATGCCGTTGCGTCGCGGTGCCGCTCCACACCGGCGCGCTGGGTGTTATCACCGCGATGAGCATCACGATGCCGCTGTACCGCTCGAGCGAGAACTGGCCACACGATCTCCTTCCCGCGTTGCAGAGGACGGCGCAGCGACTGCAGGGCGATCTCGGCCTGGAGCCGGCGATCACTCACGCTCGTTGACATATCGCGTTGCATGCCGCAGTCTGATCTGGTTCGCACACAAAAGACGCGGTTCACGTCTGTGAACCAGGAGGTTCGCAACGATGCAAGCTCTCGTTCTCGAGGATTTCGGTCGACTCACCATCTCCACCGTGGATGACCCGATCGTGGGCTCGGAAGACGTCGAGGTGCGGGTCATTGCGACCGGCATCTGCGGATCCGATGTGCACGGGTTCACCGGCGAGAACGGTCGTCGCGTGCGCGGTCAGGTGATGGGGCACGAGACGGTCGGCGTCGTGCATTCGATCGGTGCCGACGTCGAGCGCAGCGACCTCGCTCTCGGCACTCTTGTGACGGTGAACCCGGTGATCCTCCCGCCGGAAGACATCCAGACCTATGCAGGCCGCGAGCAGCACGACCCCTGGAAGCGGGTACTGGGTGTCGCGCCCGAACTCATCGCCGCATTCGCCGAGCGCATCGTCGTGCCTGCCCGCAACGTCGTCGTTCTGCCCGAATCGATGCCGGTCCTTTACGGCGCGCTCATCGAGCCGCTCGCGGTCGCCGTCAACGCGGTGCGCCGCGTCGATGCTGGGCCGGGCGACGCCGTCATCGTTCTGGGCGGCGGGCCCATCGGTCAGTCGATCGTCCTGGCCCTGCAGATGGCGGGAGTGAAGAAGATCCTCGTCACCGAGGTCATGGACAGCCGAAGAGCGCTGCTCGAGCGCTTGAACGTGATCGTCGTCGACCCACGCGAAGAGAGCGTGCCCGATGCCGCAGAGCGAATCTTCGGGCGGCACGCCGACGTGGCGCTGGACGCCGTCGGCCTCAGCGAGACTCTCAATGATGCGCTGAGCGCCACGCGCCTGGGCGGCCGCGTCTGCCTGGTCGGTATGGGCTCGCCGACGCTCACTCTCGACGCGTTCCGCATCAGCACCGCGGAGCGTTCGATCGTCGGAAGCTTCACCTACTCGAACGACGACTTCCGCGCCGCCGCCGAGTGGATGTCGGGGGCCCCCGCCGCCGCCGCCGAGCTGATCAGCCATAGCGTGGGCATGGACGGGGCTCACGATGCGTTCACCGGCCTCGCCGCCGGGGACGGCACTGCCGGCAAGATCATGGTGGTGCTGGACGCCGACCGCGTCTGAACGAGAAAACCCCCGCCGCGGCGGGGGTTTTCTCGAGAACGTGGACCTGAGGGTGCCTGAGTTCATGACATAGGTCCCAGGTGATACGACGCTGGTGTCTCGGGTCATGAGTCACAGTTCGGTGCATGTCGAAGCACCGGGTTGTGGTCCTGAAGATCGTCGCTGGGCAGCTCACCGTGACCGAAGCGGCCGAGCAGTACGGGCTGTCGCGGAGACAGCTGCACCGGTTGCTCGCACGCTACCGCGAGCACGGTCTCGACGCCGTCGATCCTCAGTCCCGGCGGCCGAGAAGCAATCCGAGATCCACGCCGCGCGAAGTCGTCGACCGAATCGTCGCACTCCGCACGGATCTCACCGCTCGAGGATTGGATGCCGGACCGGTCACGATCCGATGGCACCTCGAGCGTGAAGGCCTGCACGTCCCGTCGCCGGCGACGATCCACCGCATCCTGACCCGCGCCGGACTCATAACCCCGGAACCCCGCAAACGCCCCCGCTCCTCGTACATCCGCTTCGAAGCAGCCCAACCCAACGAGACCTGGCAGTCGGACTTCACTCACTGGCGCCTCACCGACGGCACCGACGTCGAGATCCTGAACTGGCTCGATGATCACTCCCGCAAGCTACTCTCCTGCACCGTCCACACCCCCGTCACCGGGGACGACGTCGTCACCACATTCCTCACCACCACTGAGGAATACGGGGTTCCCGCCTCGACCCTGACCGACAACGGCCGGGTTTACACCGCCCGACACGGCGGCGGCCGTAACGCCTTCGAACACCTCCTGCCCGTGCTCGGAGTGAAACAGAAGAACGGCAAACCGAACCACCCGCAAACTCAAGGCAAGATCGAACGCTTCCATCAAACCCAGAAACGCTGGCTCGCCCAGCAACCCACCGCCACCACGGTCCTCGAGCTGCAAACCCAACTCGACCGGCTCCGCATCGAATACAACGAGCACCGCCCACACCGTGCTCTGGACCGCAAGACCCCCTCAGAGGCCTACCTGGCGACGCCCAAAGCACTCCCCGGAGCAGGACGACTCCCAGACCGCTACCGGCTCCGCTACGACCGCATCGACACCGACGGTCACGTCAGCATCCGCCGAGCCGGCCGCATGCACCACCTCGGAATCGGCCGCGACCACACCGGAAAACGCATCCTCGCGATCACCGACGAAACCACCGTCACCGTCGTCCACCTCGACACCGGCGAAGTCCTCAGCGAACACACCATCGACCCCGCCCGCGGCTACTGGCGAAACATCCTCAAACCAGCCGGCCGATGGCCCCAGAAACGACAGATGTCTCGCGACATATGAGACATATGTCGCGAGACATCACAACGTGGACCTGAGGGGACTCGAACCCCTGACCCCCTCGATGCGAACGAGGTGCGCTACCAGCTGCGCCACAGGCCCGTGAACCTCCGATAGGTTATCACGCTGATCGCGGCCGCCCGTGCGTGCGCGAGGCCCGCGAGCGGGCCAGGATGGGTGGATGCCGCATCCGCCGTTCGAGCGTGTATCCCTCCTGCAGAATGTGCGTCCTTGGGGCGGTGCGGCCGTCGACATCCGCATCGCCGACGGCGTGATCACCGCACTGGAGCCGCCCGCTGATCCCGGCGCGGAAGCGACCGACGGGCAGGGTCTCCTCGCCCTCCCCGGCCTGGTGAACGCCCACGCGCACGTCGACAAGTCGTGGTGGGGTCTGCCCTGGCAGTCCTACGGCGGAGAGGGCGGCACGGACGGCCGCATCCGCCACGAACGCGCGCGGCGCGATGAACTGGGGATCCCGGGACTCGAGATCACCGCCGCCGTGCTGGGCGAACTGGTGCGCCACGGCACGACGGCGATCCGCACGCACGTCGATGTCGACCTCGGCCTTGGCCTGCGCGGCATCGAGGTCGTCCGCGAGGCTGTCGCCGCGTACGGCGGCGCGATCACGGTCGAGATCGTCGCGTTCCCGCAGGACGGCGTCCTGCGCCGGCCGGGGGTCGTGGACCTGTTGTGGGATGCCGCCCGATCCGGCGTCGAGCACATCGGGGGCCTCGACCCGGCGAGCATCGACCGCGATCCGGTCGGGCAGCTCGACGCCCTGTTCGCGATCGCGGATGACTACGGCGTCGGCATCGACATCCATCTGCACGATCCCGCCGAACTCGGTGCGTTCCAGTTCGACCTGATCATCGACCGGACGCAGGCGCTCGGGCTGCGTGGCAAGGTGAACGTCGCGCACGGGTTCGCGCTCGCGCAGGTCGACGCGTCGCGGCGGCGCGACCTGCTGCAGGCGATGGGCGACCTCGACATCACGATGACCAGCGTCGCACCGTTGCGGTTGCCACAGCTGCCACTGCATGAGCTCGACGAGGCGGAAGTGCGACTCGGGTTGGGGACGGACGGGATCCGCGACCTTTGGAGCCCTTACGGCACCGGAGACCTGTTGGGCATCGCGTGGCAGTACGCCCGGGCGTCGAGCCTCGTCCGCGACGAAGACCTGCTGCGGGTGATGGAGCTGGCAACGAGCAGCGCCGGACGCTTCGCCGGCCTCGGAACGAACGACCTCGCGGTGGGCGATCGGGCCGATATCGTCCTGGTGGACGCCGAGAACCCGATGGATGCGCTGGTGCGCACTCCTCAGCGCGAACTCGTCCTCGGCGCCGGTCGGGTGCTCTTCCAGCGCTGAACGGGGATCAGCCGGCAGCTCTGGCGCGCAGCAGCTCGCGAACGTGCGCTTCGATCTCGGCGTCGTCCACGGTGCCCGTCCGCGCGAAGGCGGGCTCCGGCGCGCGGCGCTCTCTCGCCGTCTCGATCGACGGGGGCTGCAGTTCAGCAGCCCGCTGGCGCATCGACTCCTCCAGCGCGGCGGCGCGCAGGGCGTCGCGGGCCTCTTCGGCATCCAGCACGGCGGAGGCCCGCGACCCGGCCGAAGCGGTCAAGGGACGCGGCAGCTCCCGAGGAGCCCACCCCCTGCGATCGGTCGCCAGCGCGACGTCCTGAACACGTGAGGCGACCGCCGGCACGGCGGGGACGCTCATCGTGCGGGTGACAGCCCTGGCGCCCACACGGCGCATGCGGTGCAGCAGCAGCGCACCCGCGGCGGCCACACCCACGCCGGTCCAGAGCACCAGCTGCGATCCGGTGGCCACGACCTGCCAGCCGCCCCAGCCTGCGAGCGCGACACCCGCCACAGCCACGACGGTCAGCATGAGTCTGGTGCGACGACGGGCACGCGCCTGACGGGCGGCCGGCGTCGTACGGGCGGCCTCACGCTCATCACGGGCGCGCTCGAGGTCGGCCCGTGCACCCTCCAGCGCGGCCTGCTCACGTTCGGCCACTGCCTGCCGGGCGAGTTTCTGCTGCGCCAACGCGGTGCGGGCGTTCAGCTCGAGGCGGACCTCCTGCGGTGTCTCGCTCGTCTCGGCCAGCACCCGCAGGGCCTGATTGAGCCGTACCGCGTTCCGCTCGGCGGCGTCGTACTGCCGGCGGCTGTGCCAGGTCGGCAGCAGGTAGACCATCCACAGGAGCACAGCGACGAGCACGATCACGCCCCCGCCCAGTACCTGCCCGCCCATGGGGTCCACGGTAGGTGACGAGACGGCAGAGCCCCGGCATCCTGTCGCGTGTCGTCTCAGGCGTGCAGACGATCCGCGGGAGGGACGTTCGCGGCATCCTGCGGTGCGCGTCCCTGCACCCACCGCTGCAGCACCCCTTCGGGCACGTCCTCCCGCGTCAACGCGAATGCGTAGTGGTCGCGCCAGTCGCCGTTGATGTGGATGAAGCGGCGGCGCAGCCCCTCGTAGCGGAAGCCCAGCTTCTCCACGACACGCAGGCTCGAGCGGTTCTCCGGGCGGATGCAGATCTCCATCCGGTGCATGTGCATCTCGAGGAACCACACGTCGGTCGCCATCGCGACCGCGGTGGTCGTGATCCCCCGCCCGGCGAAGCGTTCGCTCACCCAGTAGCCGATCGTCGCCGAAGCCAGCGACCCACGCGCGACACCCCAGACGTTCAGCTGGCCGGTCAGTTCGCCGTCCTGCTCCATGACGAACGGGATGCCTGCACCGTCGCGATACTGCTGCAGCAGACGTCGCACGCCCTGGCGCATGTCGAACGAGACCGGACCGTCGGGGCTCGTGGCCTCCCACGGGCGCAGCCATGAACGGTTCGAGAGCAGTTCGTTCTGGAGACCCCGAGCGTCCCTGGGACGCACGAGACGGATCGAGACCGCACCGTACGAACGAGGAGTGCTCAGATCCACCGGACCCCCCTCGATCGGGCAGCGCTACAGGGTCGCCGCGAACTCCTTGAACCAGGGCCGCAGTTCAGGTCCGAGATCTTCACGATCGGCGGCGAGCTGCACGATGGCCTTGATGTAGTCAACTCTATCGCCGGTGTCGTAGCGACGGCCACGGAACACCACGCCGTACACGCCGGGCCCGTCCGGGGCGGTGGCCAGCTCCTGCAGCGCGTCGGTGAGCTGGATCTCGCCGCCCTTGCCGGGCTGGGTCCGCTCCAGGATGTCGAACACGGCAGGCGTCAGCACGTAGCGTCCGATGATCGCGAGGTTGGACGGCGCCTCTTCCTTCTTGGGCTTCTCCACCAGCCCGGTCACCTTGACGATGTCGGTGTTCTCGGTCATCTCGACGGCGGCCGCGCCGTACATGTGGATGTGGTCGGGGTCGACCTCCATCAGCGCGACGATCGTCGCACCGGTGCGCTCGTGCTCCGCGATCATCGTCGACAGCAGCGGGTCGCGCTCATCGATCAGGTCATCGCCCAGCATCACCGCGAACGGCGAGTCCCCGACGTGCGCCCGCGCGCGGGAGACGGCGTGGCCGAGACCGCGCGGCTCGCCCTGGCGGACGAAGTGGATGTCGGCGATGTCACTGGATGCCATGACCCGGCGAAGTCGCTCGTCGTCGCCCTTGTCCTTGAGCTTGACCTCGAGCTCGGGCACCGAATCGAAGTGGTTGGAGATCGCGTTCTTGTTGCGCCCGATGATCACGAGGATGTCGTCGATCCCGGCCTGCGCCGCTTCCTCCACGACGTATTGGATGGCCGGCTTGTCAACGACCGGGAGCATCTCCTTGGGCATCGCCTTCGTGGCGGGGAGGAAGCGGGTGCCGAGACCCGCGGCGGGGATGACGGCCTTCATACGTGTGGGGGGCATGCGCACACTCTATCCAGCGCGCGGGGAGCGCCCTGCCGTGAGCCGCCTAGAATCGACGCATGTCAGACGCCATCGCAGACAGCAAGCGCGCCCTGCGCGCGGAGCTGCGCGAGCGGCGTCAGCTGCTGTCGGATGCGGCTCGGGATGCCGCGGCCCGAGGTCTCACCGCACAGCTCGACGATCTCGTGGAGCGGCTCGGAGTGCGATCGATGTCGTGCTTCCTCTCCACCACCACCGAGCCCGGGACCCGCGACTTCGTCGAAGGCGCCGTGCGGCGCGGCATCCGTGTCCTGCTTCCGATCACGCGCAACGACGGCCTGCTGGACTGGTCGGTCGCCACGCAGGATCTCGACATCACGGAGGGGCTGTTCGGCCTGCCGGAGCCGGTCGGCGAGGTCCTCGGACCGATCGCCGTCAACGACGTCGACCTGCTCGTCATCCCGGCCGCAGCTGTCGACCGCAGCGGTATGCGCATGGGCTGGGGCCGCGGCTTCTTCGACAAGACCATCGGATCCATGGAGGGATGCCCGCCGGTGTACGCGGTCGTCTTCGACTCCGAGATCCTCGATGAGGTCCCCCGCGACGTCCACGACCAGCCGGTCACCGGCGTCGTGACACCGACTCAGACCCTCGTCCTCGCGCCCACCCGGCGCTGATCGCCGAAAGAACAGATGCCCACCTACGCCTATGCCTGCAAGTCGTGCGGTCACCGCTTCGACGCCGTCCAGTCCTTCGCCGACCCGACGCTCACCGAATGCCCGGAGTGCGGCGGTGAGCTGCGCAAGGAGTACGGCTCGATCGGTGTGACCTTCAACGGATCCGGCTTCTACCGCACCGATTCGCGCGCCGCCGACAAGAAGAGCGCCGGTTCCTCCGCCAGCGGCTCGTCATCGTCCACCTCCTCCGACGGCGGTGGCAGCAGCTCGGGTGGCGGGTCCTCCGCAACTTCGACATCATCGAAGTCGGAGTCGAAGGCATCACCCGCCTCGACCGGTTCATGATCGGCGCACGCCGGACACAGGAGCGGAGCAGCACATGATTCAGGGCTTCAAGGAATTCATCACCCGCGGCAACGTGATCGATCTCGCGGTCGCCGTCGTCATCGGCGCGGCGTTCACCGCGATCGTGAACTCGATCGTCGCCGGCATCATCAATCCCCTGATCGCGCTGATCTTCCAGGCCGACAGCCTCGACACGCTCGGCCCGACGGTCATGGGCCTCACCGGCAACGAGGTCTTCTTCCCGATCGGCGCCATCATCGGCGCGGTCATCAACTTCCTCGCCGTCGCGGTGATCGTCTACTTCGTCTTCGTCTACCCCATGAACCGCTTCAAGGAGCGGGCCGCCGCCAAGGCAGGGGTCTCGGAGGAAGAGGCATCCGATCTGCCCACCGAGCAGGAGTTGCTGATCCAGATCCGCGACCTGCTGGGCGCGCAGCCGAAGGCCTGAGCCGGCCTCACTCAGTAGTGCGGCGGGACGTCCTGCCGCAGGCGCTGGTCGTTCGGACCCGACGCCGCGCCCGCGCCGCCCTCGGGCGGCGCGGCGCCATCGCCCTCGTCGTCGGCGGGCACCGGTTCGCCGGTGGATCCCGGTGCGGGAGTGAGCTTGGCGCGGCGGGCGCCGGGCACCTTCTCTATCCGCTGACGCTCATTCGATGACATCGATCGGCTGCGTATCGGTATCGGCGGCGGGCGCCTCGGCCGGAACGCCGAGCATCGCGGCGATGCGCGCGGCGACCCCCGCCGGGTCGCTGTACAGGTCGAAGGAGTGCACGCGCACGTAGTGCCACCCGAGGCGACGGAGGATCTGCGGGCGCAGGCGCAGCGACTCCCGCAGCGACTCTCCGATCGTCTCCGGATCGCTCTCGGCGACGACCGCCCGCCCGTCGTACTGCGCGACCAGGGGAAGGAGTCCGCGATAGTGGACGTCGACCGAGACGCCGAGCCGGCGCAGCTCGCGCGCCAGCGCGAGGGTGAGCGGGTCGGCCAGGTCTTCCAGGCGTGCGTCGCGTGAGCGCGCCGCGATCCCGCCGAGGATGCTCATCAGGGTCGCCGCGCCGTACTCGAGGCGTCCATCGTCGAATGCCGACGGACGGATCGACGACACGATCACCATCGACCGACGGGCGCGCGTCATGCCGACGGTCAGCAGCCGCTCGCCGTCGGGGGTGGACAGGTCGCCGAAGTCGCTGAGGACCCGACCGTGCTTGGTGAGCCCGAACCCGAGCGAGAAGATCACGCGGTCGCGGCTCTCCGCCACCGACTCCTCGAGCGTCAGGACCGACAGCGGCTCGGCGGTGTCGCGCGAGACGAAGTCGGCGACGTCGGAGCGACCCGCGAAGGCCGCTTCGACGGCGGCGCGGATGCGCTCGGCATGCCGGGTGCTGGCGGTGACGACCATGAGCGATTCGGTACCGCGGTTCACCGCGTGCTCGACGACCAAGGTGACGACGCGGTTGACCTCGGCGTCCGGGCTCTCCACTGCGCCGGTGACCGGATCGGGTGCGCCGGTGCCACCCTCGACGTAGTCGACGCTGAGGCTCCCGCGGCCGAGGTAAGACCCGGCCCACGGCAGCGAGACGATCTCGCCGCCGTAGAAGGCGCCGTTGACGAGTTCGGCGAGATCCTCCCCGCCGGCGCGATAGCTGCGCGTGAGTGTCTCGACCGGCACGAGCTCGGCGAGCTGCTCGAAGACGCTGGCCGAATCGAACGGCACCTCGAACGGGTCCTCGTCCGCGACGTGACCCGACGAGATGCGGAAGGGCGTGGGCTTCTGCGTGACGGGGTCGCCGAACACGACGACCTGGCGCGCCCGCCGCAGGGCTGGGGCGGCCTCGGCGACGCACAGCGCCGCGGCATCCGCGATGATGACGACGTCGAAGGCCGGCTCGTCCGGGATCTGCGGCACGTCGTACGGCGATGACAGCCACAGCGGGGCCAAGCCGCGCAGCAGCTTCGGCGCGACGGCGGTCAGGTCGGCGGCGCTCGCGCCGCCCTGCTTCAGCGCGCCCTTGAGCGCGGCGGCCTCGCGGGGCTCGTCGACGATGCCGATCCGCCACTGCGTAGCCAGCTGTGCGGCAAGGAGCGGGCCGGATGCCGCGGCATGCGCCTCGTCGACGAGGCGGAAGTCCCGCTCGAGGCGATCGACCACGGCCGTGTTGGCGCCCAGCAGGGCGCGATCGGTGCGCAGCAGATGCTCCAGCGTCGACTGCCACCACGCGTACTCGAGTTCGTCACCGACGACGGCCTCCGGTACGTGGCGCACGGACAGTTCGGTCAGCAGCGGCTCGAGGCCGAGCGAGGCGAGTTTCGTGCGCAGCGTCGCGCGCTCGACGAGGTTGTCGAAGACCTCCGAGTCGGCGGCCAGGGCTGCCAGCGTACGGACGAGCCGCGCCATCGGAAGCGTCGCCAGCCGGTCCGCCTCGCCGAGTCCGACGATCGCGTCGAGTTCGCTGAGCTCGGCATCGACGCGCTGCCACGCCACGTGCACGTCGGCCAGGCCGATCGGCACCGCGGGGATGACCCCCGAGTCCACGAAGCGCTGCCAGGCGGTGCGCTGATGCTGCACGCGCACGAGGGCCTCGTGCATGTCGGCGATGTGCACGCCGGGCCGGACGTACTCGCGGGAGAGCTTCTTGAGCCGGCGGCGCTGCGTGCCGTTCATGTCCGGTGAGTCGCGGCGCGGACCGTGCGCCTGGATCAGCTCGCCCAGCGGCCGCTCGAACACCGTCGGACTGAAGCGGTCCAGCGAGTCGCGGATCCCCTGCAGCAGCCGCAGGTACACGCCCAGCTCGGAGATCGTGTGGAAGGGCCGCATCCGCGTCTGCGCGATGAGCTCGTAGCCGCGCTCCAGCAGGCTCGGCACGTCGTGCCGGTGCAGCTTGCCGGCGAGCGTGTGCGCGGCGCGCGCCTCGGTGGTGGTCGCGAACGAGACGCCGTACCAGGGCGAGTCATCGGGGCCGAAGCGGAACTCGCCGAGCCGCGCTGCGGCGGCGAGCGACGCGGCCGCGTCGGAGCGCGCCGATGCCAGGCTCTCCAGCACGCGCAGGTCGAAGCGGGTGGTCGCCGTCGGCGCCGGAGTGAGGGCGGCGAGGTCCGCAAGACGACGCAGGACGTCGAGCACCGAGACCCCGAGGGTCGGATGCTGCGCGGTCACCGACGAGCGGTAGTCGCGCAGGACGCCGCGCAGGCGGACGAGCGCATCGTCGATGTCGCCCACCTTCGGCTGCTCGGCCTTCTCGTTGCGCACGATCGAGCGGACCAGGTCGCGCTGGAGATGACGCGGTGAGACGGCGAAGCCGGGCAGTCCGATGCCGGCCAGGCGGTGGCGGATGCCCTCGAGCGTCGAGCGCCGGGCGCTCACGACGAGCACGCGCTTGCCGTCGCGGACCAGCGCGCCGACGGCGTTGATGACCGTCTGGGTGCCGCCGGTCCCGGGCAGGGTGTGCACCGCCAGCGACTGGCCGGAGCGGATCCGCCCGAGCACGCGTTCCTGTTCGGCGTCCGCGTCCAGCAGCAGCGTGTCGGATGCCGGTGCCCGCTCGTCCGGTCCGGGAAGCGCCGCGACTTCACGACGCACCGTGAGGGCCTCGCGGTCGTCGTGGTGCCCGGCCAGCGCGTTCAGCACCGGGTGATCGAGGTTTCCGGCGTCGCGCATCATCGCCGCGCCGACGTCGGCGAAGGTCGACACGATCAGCCGTGGGTGGACGGTGAAGGACTCGATCGATGCGGCGAGCGCACGAATGTGGTCGATCACCGGCTGCGGCTTGAAGACGCCGCCCTCGTAGGCGAGCGAGGCGAGCGCCGCGCCGTCGAGGTCGATGCCGAAGTGGGTGCGCGCCGCACGGACGAATTCGGGGTTCACGCTGAACGTGCCGTGCAGTTTCAGCTCGAAGTCGGAGTGGTGGCGACGGATGCCGAGCGGTCGCAGCAGCACCGGAGCCGTGCAGTGCAGCCCGCCGACGCTCCACGAGGCCAGCCCGACGGCGAGGTGCACGGTCTCGATGCCGCGTGCGGTGCGCAGCTCGACGTTCTTGGCCGTGATCCGCTCGGCGGCGAGACGCGCATTGCGGACGGCGACCTCATCGCGGAAGAGGTTCGACAGCAGCGTCGATCGACCGGTGATGAACTGGGGCAGGCTGCCCGGGTGCGCGTTGGTGATCTCGATGCCGGCGTCGGTGGCGTCCTGGAAGTGCAGGAGCGTCGACCTGCCACCCAGCTCGGCCGCCTGCGCACGGAGTCGATCACGCTCGGGTTGCGCGACGTGCGTCACCGTCACTCCTGGTTCCGAGAGACCGAGGTCGCTCGGCGTCACGGATGCCGTGGACACGCCATCCTCTTCGCCGACCACGGCGCTGCCATCTGCTCGCCACACACGAGCCACCCTAAGCGCCGGGATCGCGTGGCCCCGGCATCCGCACCGAGTTTCGCGGTTTTGGCGACACGCCGAGTGATCAGCCGTTCCTCCCCAGCTCACGAAGGGCGTCGGCGATCCACAAACCGGACGCATGCACCAGGCTCGCCGCGGCCGAGCACCAGGATGGTCGCATGACCGCTTCTCCCGCCCCGCGCTACCGGCTGCACGAGACGCCGATCGGCGATGTGCTGATCGTCACGACCGACGAGGGCATCGTGACGCTGCATCCGCTGCGCACGTCGCTGGAGGCGCAGCTCGAACATCTCTCGCGGCGCCTGGGTGCGGTTCCCGAGCATGACGACACCGACGCGACCGCGTGCGCCGCGGCACTGCAGCTGGACGAGTACTTCGATCGCCGGCGCCAGGAGTTCGCCCTCTCCCTGGACTGGCGGCTCGTGCGCGGGTTCACCCGCGACGCCCTCGAGGCGGTGCGCGCGATCCCGTACGGCGAGACCGCCGGGTACGGCGAGGTCGCCATCACGGCGGGCAGCCCTCGGGCGAGCCGCGCCGTGGGCACCGCGTGCGCCACGACGCCGTTCTCGATCATCGTCCCGGTGCACCGGGTGGTGCGCGCCGACGGCTCGATCGGCGAATACGGCGGTCACCCGGAGGTCAAGAGGTTCCTGCTGGATCTCGAACAGCAGGCAGCGGGCGAGTAGGCCGCCCGCGCGACGCGGCCCCGGAGCCGTCCATCTCCGGGGCCGCGCTGCGATCAAAACGACCGCTAGTGGTTCGTCGCCTTCTCGGCACCGAATCCGGTGAGCGAGCGCACGTCCATCTCAGCCGCGAGGCGTGGATCCTCCCTGCGGCGCGAGGTCACCGAGCCCAGCCATCCGAGGAAGAAGCCGACCGGGATCGAGACGATTCCCGGGTTGTTGAGCGGCCAGATCGCGGTGCCGACGTTCTTGAACACGCTCGTCTCGGTGCCCCAGAAGACCGGCGAGAGCAGGATCAGGACGATGGCGGCCGCCAGTCCCCCGTACATGCTCCACACCGCGCCGCGCGTGGTGAAGCGGCGCCAGAACAGCGAGTACAGGATCGTCGGCAGATTCGCCGAGGCGGCCACCGCGAAGGCGAGCGCCACCAGGAACGCGACGTTCTGGCCCTGCACGCCGATGCCGCCGAGGATCGCCAGGACGCCGATCACGATCACGGTGCGCCGGGCCACCTTCACCTCGCCGTCGGGCGGGACGTTGCCCTTCTTCACGACGTTCGCATAGATGTCGTGCGCGAACGACGCCGCCGCCGTGATGGTGAGACCGGCGACCACCGCGAGGATCGTCGCGAAGGCGACCGCCGAGATGAACCCGAGCAGCACCGGCCCGCCGAGCGCGAGGGCCAGCAGCGGTGCCGCCGAATTCACGCCACCGGGCGAGGCGAGGATCGTCTCCGAACCCACGAGCGATGCGGCGCCGTAGCCGAGCACCAGCGTGAACAGGTAGAAGATCCCGATCAGCCAGATCGCCCAGACGACCGAGCGACGTGCTTCTTTCGCCGTCGGCACCGTGTAGAAGCGCATCAGCACGTGCGGCAGCCCTGCGGTGCCGAGCACCAGCGCGATCGCCAGCGAGATGAAGTCCCACGGGTTCTTGCCGTACTGCAGTCCGGGGCCGAGGATCGCGTCCTTCGGATCCGTGGTCGATGCGGCCACTGCGCTCTCCAGCAGCGTGTTCAGGTTGAACCCGTTGATCGCCAGCACCCAGATCGTCATCGCCAGCGCGCCGCCGATCAGCAGGAAGGCCTTGACGATCTGCACCCAGGTGGTGCCCTTCATCCCGCCGATGAGGACGTAGACGATCATCAGCACGCCGACCACCGCGACCACGATGGACTGCCCGATGGTCTCCTTGATGCCCAGCAGCAGGGAGACGAGCCCGCCGGCGCCGGCCATCTGCGCGAGCAGATAGAAAAAGCACACGGCCAGCGTCGTGATGGCAGCGGCCATCCGCACCGGCGACTGCCGCAGCCGGAACGAGAGCACGTCGGCCATCGTGAACTTCCCGGTGTTGCGCATCAGCTCGGCCACCAGCAGCAGCGCGACCAGCCACGCCACGAGGAAGCCGATCGAGTACAGGAAGCCGTCATAGCCGTTGACCGCGATCGCTCCGACGATGCCGAGGAAGGATGCCGCGGAGAGGTAGTCCCCCGCGATCGCGAAGCCGTTCTGCGGGCCGGTGAACGAGCGACCGGCCGCGTAGTAGTCGGCCGCGGTCTTGTTGTTCCGGCTCGCGCGGATGACGATGAACAGCGTCACCGCGACGAACGCGCCGAAGATCGAGATGTTCAGGACGGGGTTGTTCTCCACGGTCTGCACGGCGGCATGGATGGCACCGAAGATGTCATTCATGCGGCATCCCCCTGCTTCTCGAGCTCGGCACGGATCTGCGCCGACTGCGGGTCGAGCTTCCGGTTCGCGAACGACACGTACGTCATCGTGATCACGAACGTGGTGACGAACTGGCCGAGACCGAGCAGGAGACCGATCGTGATGTCGCCCCACACGCGCTGCGCCATGAACTCCGGGGCGAAGGAGGACAGCAGGACGTACGCGAAGTACCAGACGAGGAACGCGATGGACAGCGGGAACACGAAGCTGCGCTGCGTCCGCTTGAGCGTCTGGAACGGGGCCGATTCCTCGACCGCGATGTAGTCGATGCCACCGGGTGGGGCGGTATCGGTCCGTGGATCGGACATGTGGCCTCCTTGCCTCATGAACGTGGCGCGGGGTGCGCCGCAGGGGGATGCCGGCCCGTCGACAGCGACGGGCCGGATGGTATCGTCGACGCTACGAACGCGGCGAAGACGCCGACACCCCCGGAAGTAGGTAGTGCGTGTTCGCACCGGCCCACAGCGAGACCGATGAGCAGGTCGTCGCGCGTGCGGTGGGTGAGCTCGCCCGCAGATCCCGCTTTCCCGTCGCCTTCGGCGGCCTCGAAAGCGACGACGCGGTCCACGTGACATCGATCGTCGGCGCGCGCACCCGTTCGCTCGAGGGGCTCGTCGTCCACGCCACGCGCGGCCTCGGCGGCAAGGCGCTCGTCGAGAAGCGTCCGCGGCTTGCGCTGGACTACGGCACGTCACGCACGATCACCCACGACTACGACCGTGTGATCCTCGGCGAGGGCATCTCCACACTGTTCGCCATCCCGGTGCTGGTCTCCGGCCGCGCCCGCGGGGTGCTGTACTGCGGCTCGTGGGGCACCACCGCCGTCGGCGAGGTCGTCACCCGCCCCGCATTCGAGGTCGCGGGCGAGTTGGCGACCGAACTCGCCGTGCGCGACGAGGTGCAGCGGCGCCTGTCACTGGTGCCGCCGGCGGCGGAGCCGACGACCCTCGCCCCGGCCGCACGCGAGCAGCTGCGCGAGAGCTTCGCCGAACTGCGCAGCATCGCGGCCACCGTGGAAGATGCCGAGGTCCGCCGTCGTCTCGGGAGGCTCGAGCAGCAGCTGGCCGCCCTGTCGAACGACGACACCGGGCCGAGCGTCGACCTGACGGTACCGCTGTCGCCGCGCGAGACCGATGTCCTGGCCTGCGCGGCGCTGGGCGCCACCAACGCCGAGATCGCGATCACCCTCTCGCTGAAGGAGGGGACGGTCAAGTCGTACCTGCAGGCGGCGATGGCCAAGCTGGATGCGTCGACCCGCCACGCCGCCGTCGCAAAGGCGCGTCGGGCCGGCATCCTTCCCTGACCAGCCCCGCACCGGCGAGTAAGGTGACCCCATGGCCCGCAGAATCGTGCATCAGCTCGTGGACGACATCGATGGAACGCTCCTCGAGGTCGGCGAAGGCGAGACCGTCCTGTTCTCCCTCGACGGCGTCGCATACGAGATCGACCTGACCGACGGGAACGCCGCGGCCCTCCGCGACGCGTTCGCGCCGTATGTGTCGGCCGCCCGCTCCATCTCCGCCGCGCGCGGCAGCACCGCTGCTGCACCGCGGGCGCGGCGCCGCTCCGGCCAGCAGGACTACAGCGCGATCCGCGCCTGGGCCAAGGACAACGGCTACCAGGTCTCCGAGCGCGGCCGGATTCCGGCATCCGTCACCGAGGCGTACGACGAAGCGCACTGACCCGGCTGAATGTCGCCTACCGTTGGAGAGAGGCAAACTCGCTCCCGCGCAAAGGACGACATGAAGATCACCGACTCATCGGACTGGCGAAGCGGCATCCCCTACGACACCCCGACGCTCGTGGCAGATCTCGTGCCGGGCGATCCGACTCGCTGTGCCGAGTGCGGCGCGGACTCCGCACCCCGCGATCGCAGCGAGCTGTGGGCGGTCAAGCACCGGCATCCGAACAACCACAGCGGCTACGTGCGGTTCTACTGCCGTGAGCACGTTCCGGTCTTCCAGCGGCCGAAGCCGGTGCTCGAGCAGCCGGCGGTGCGTCGCTCCGCCGCCCGTCGTGCGCCCGCGGCCGTAGAGCACGCCCCGCGCGCGATGTGTCCGGACTGCTTCGTCGAGGTCTCGGCCGCCGGAACCTGCCCGATGTGCGGGAGCACCGTCGCCTGAGCGGATGCTCTAGAAGTCGAGCTCGCGGTCGACGATCCGCGCCGCGACGATGCTGAGTCCGAGACCCCGGCTGCGTGCGTAGTCGCGCATGAGTTGGAACGCCTGCTCGATCGGGACGCCGCGCACCTGCGAGATGACGCCCTTGGCCTGCTCGATGATCACGCGGGAGTTGAGCGCGTTCTGCAGCTGCTGCGCGAGCACCGCGCTCTCACGCAGCGAGCGTTCGTGCAGGATGCCGATGGTCGCCACGTCCGCGAACGCCTGCGCCGCCACGATGTCCTCCTCCGGCGCGAGGCCCGCCGAGGTCCGCAGCAGATTGAGCGTTCCGATCGTGTGGGTCCGCAGCCGCATCGGCAGGGCGTCGATGGCGTGGAAGCCCTGCTCGAGCGCACTGACACGGAACTGCGCCCAGGCGTCGGGGCCGTCCGCGATCTCGGCCACGGCGACGCGCCGACCGCTGTGGAAGCTCTCGATGCACGGGCCGGCAGCGGCGCTGAGCTGCATCATCTCCACCAGGCGGCTCGCTTCGCTGGTGGAGGCGACGAGCTCGAGTTCACCGTGTTCGTCCGCGAGGAGGATACCGGCGGCGGACATGTCGAGGACGTCGCGACACGTGTCGACGAGCGTCTGCAGCAGATCCACCAGATCGTAGTCATCCACCAGCGTGTCCGCCAGCGTCGCGAAGGTGCGCAGCAACTGCGCTTCGCGCATCATCTCGGTCATTCGTCCACCTCGATCCGCCCGTTCAGGCGCGAGAACCTCAGGTCGCCGGAGATGATCGCCTGGGCGATCTCCATCATCGGCCGACCCTGCGAGAAGGCATGACCCTGAATCACCAGCCGTGCATCCTCAGCAGTGACGCCGATCTGCGCCAGGACCATGCCGGTCGCCTGATGGATCAGCCGCCGGGAGAACGCGTTGCCGCCGTCCTCGGTCTGCAGTCCGAGGTTTTCCAGCGCGCGCTGCAGCACGCGCCTGCTGACCACTTCCGCCATGGCGCTGACGCGGCTGGCGCTGGTGGCATCCAGTGTGACCGGCTCATTCGAATACAGGTCGATGGCACCGAAGCGAAGGGGGCCGACCACGAGCGGGAACGCGAAGATCGATGCGACGGGCTCGGTGGCAAGTGCGCTGACCAGGGTCGGCCAGCGATTGCCGCCGAAGCGCCGGATGTCGGGTTGCAGCACCGGAATCCCGGTCGTCACGGCGTCCCAGCAGGGACCTTCGCCGAGATCGAACTGCAGCTCGTCGAGCCGTGCGGCCGTGGCATCGGTGGCCGCCAGCGTCTCGCTGCCCAGGACATCGCCGAGCGTCGAAACGGCCGCCCCCGTCACCGGGAAGGTGTCGGCGACGACATCGCAGAACGCCTGCGGAGGGTTGCCCGCCCGGTCCAACGCTGTCAGCGCCGCACCGAATTCGTCAGCCATGTCTCACGCCTCCGATCACCGTTCCACGCTACTGCACGCCCTTCCATCTCCCGATGTAGCCCAATCGTCGATCCCCGTCAACCGTCTGCGCCGTCGCGGGCGGCGCGCCACAGTTGAGCTACCTCGCCGGGAACGTTCAGAACCTCGCCGAGGAGAGGAGCAGCCGTGACGCTGGAGATGTCACACGCGCCGTCGCACAAAGACGCGTTTCCGCCCTTCGTTTCGCCCGATTCCCTTCGTGAGCTGCCGACCCGTCGCCCACCGGCTCCCGCTGCGGCTTCTGCCGCCCTGCAGTGGGAGATCGTCGAGATCGACCGGTACGCGGTTCGGCTGGGACCGCGGACGCTGGGCTACATCGACGTCGTGGGCGCCGTCTTCGTCGCGCTGCGCGGTCGCCGATACGACCGCGCCGTCGAGGTGACGCAGACGCTCGTCTTCGACGACGCTCTCGCGGCGCTCAGCTGACCGCGCCGTACACCAGCTGTGCCGGTTCCAGGCCGGCGGTCTGATCGCCCACCAGGCGAAGCTGCCGGGGGTCGATCCGCAGAACCTCCGTCGTCTCTGCCAGTTCGTCCAGGCTCACCCAGAAGATGTTCGGGCTGCGGGTGGAGCCGAAGAAGTAGGTGCGGTTCGTGAGGTCCGCACCGGCCCGCCACCAGGTCGGGTAGACGCCGCCGTCCGAGTACGGGGCCCCGTACGGCACCGAGACGTTCTGGATCAGCTGGAAGACCCCGGCCACGGCCTCCTCGACGCTCGTCGGCTCAGGCAGATAGTGCAAGAAGTACGCCGCGCGCACGAACCGATCGGCCGAGGTGATGTCGCCCGGCGGCGGCAGTTCGCCGCCGAACGGCCGATATCGCGCGAGGTTCTCCAGCTGTCTGTCCAGGGTCGGCGAGTTGGCCATCACGGTGAACTCCGGGCCGTGGTGGACGACCAGTTTGCCGCCGAGCGGCTCGATCACGGCCGAATCACCGGAGGGGTCTTCCAAGGCGATGTGGATGCCGAGCTGCTCGCCCCGGAATGCCGGCGACGTGATCCGGATCCGATCGATCGCCTCGACGGCATCGGCGACGGTTGCGTACGTGTCCAGCAGATACTGCACCCACATCGCGTTCGTCACCGATGGTCGCTCGTCAGGATCGGCGAAGGCCACGTCCTCCGGGTCCAGGTACAGCGCGTGCGCTGCGAGGCCCTTCTCGTTGAGTCCGTCGACGGTGCCGAGCCTCCACATGCTCGTGACGAGGCTCGCGTGCGCCGACGTCCATTCCAGGCTGTCCGCGTCGGCGCCACCCACGCGGCGCGTCCCGCGCGGAACGAACCACAGCTCGGGTTCGTCACTGACCGACCAGTCCATACAGCGGCTGACGGTCTTGGCCACGGCGTTGTCGTTCCAGAAGATCCTCGTGCACACATCGGGGATCGTATCCGACAGGTGTTACGCGCCAGCGTCGCTGCCACCGATGTCGATGAGGGGCAGCAGCAGCTCCCGGAGGGCGACCTCCGTCTGCGCCTGGTCGAGTCCGCCATCGAAGCGCAGGATGCGCCACGTCGTCGCGTCGCAGATCGCGATGACCTGAGCGATCCGCCGTTCGCGGTCGCGTGGCCGGAGCGTCTCGTCGACGGGAAACGCGCGCCGGCACCACTCGACGTGGAAGGCGCGTCCGCGAGCCGCGATCTCCGGCAGACCGGGAACGAGCGGAGCCTCCGAATAGGTCTTCAGGATCAGTGCGCCGTACCGCTCGTAATGCAGCACGAGATCGCGGATGGTCTCGGCCGGCGACGCGTGCGCCGCGTCCTGTCGGGCGGCCGCGATGCGTGCCAGCTCGCGCTGCACGGTCGCCTTCATCAGCTCCGACTTGCTGCCGAACCGGCGCAGCACGGTCTGACCCGTCACCCCGGCGTCCGCAGCGACGTCCTCGATGCGGATGTGCTCGTACGGCGCTGACGCGAAGCGGGTCAGCATAGCGTCGACGATGCGTTCGCCGGTGGCCTCCGCGCCTCTGTCACGCGTCCGCATGTCGTACCGTCGCGTATTCATGTTAGTTAAGCTAACATGAATACATGCACACTCTTCTCGAACACGTCGAGCGGATCGATACCCGGCTCGGTGCACTGAACGCGCGCAGCATCGGCTCCGGTCGACCGACCGTCCTCTGGTCCTCGATGTTCGTCGACAGCCACACGTGGGACCGCATCGTGCCGACCCTGGCCTCCGGGTCGGCGATTCCGCGGCGCTTCGTGCTGATCGACCCGCCGGGGCTCGGCCGAAGCGCGCCCCTCCGCCGCAGGTCCAGCATCGCCGAGGCCGCGGATGCCGCCCGCGACTGCCTCGACGTGCTCAGCCCGGGCGAGCCCGTCGATTGGGTCGGCAACGCCTTCGGCGGTCACGTGGGGCTGGATCTGGCGACGGATGCCACCTCGCTGCGCAGCCTCGTCGCCATCAGCTCTCCGACGGAGCCGATCGCGCCCGACCTGAGACGCAAGATCGCTCTGCTCGCGCCGCTGCTGCGGGCGGCCGGCCCGGTCGGTCCGGTCCGGGAAGCGATCGTCGGTGCCATGCTCACGGATGCCTCCGCCGCCGACCCCACCACGCTTCAGGTCGTAGCGGACAGCCTCCGGCGCCCGACGAAGGCGAGCATGAGTGCCGCGCTTCGCTCGTTCATCGTCGACCGGCTCGATGTCACCGCCGCGCTCGCGGATACCCGCGTGCCGAGCCTGTTCGTCGCGTCCGACGACCGAGGCGACTGGAGCCCGGCCGACGCCGAGCGCGCGGCCGACCTCGCCCCGCGCGCGCGAGCCGTAACGATCGCCGGCGCACGCACGCTCATTCCGTTGGAACAGCCTGACGCCCTCGCCGCTGAGATCCTCGCGTTCTGGGCAGGCCTGGACAAGCCCGACGCCCGCGGCTGAACCCG
This sequence comes from Microbacterium pygmaeum, assembly GCF_900100885.1. Classification (NCBI taxonomy): domain Bacteria; kingdom Bacillati; phylum Actinomycetota; class Actinomycetes; order Micrococcales; family Microbacteriaceae; genus Microbacterium; species Microbacterium pygmaeum. The sequence goes on along the minus strand of NZ_LT629692.1, from coordinate 1,864,891 downwards.
CGCCGGATGCGGCATCCGTCACATCCTGTCAAGCACTCGTCTGCGCACGCGGCCGCCGGTATCGTCGGCGATGGCGCACCCGCGCCGCATCTATCTCGGAGGCTGCCATGAGCATCAACGACGACGACATCACCACAACGAACGCATCCAGCGGTGAAGGCCCCGCCGACGGCGGCGCGAACCCGAACGGACATGACGGCGGCGCCGACGGCGCGGCCGACGCGGGCGAAGGTCCGGCGGACGGCGGCGCGAACGCCGGCGGACACGACGGCGGCGCCGACGGATCGGCGGACGCCGGAGAGGGCCCCGCCGACGGCGGCGCGAACGCCGGCGGACACGACGGCGGCGCGGACGGATCCGCTTGAGCATGACCGAGCAGCGCGGGCCGGGAGACCGGCCCGCGCTCACGCGTCTGACCGGCATCTCTCCCGCGGCCTTCGCCGACCAGTACTGGGGCGAGCGTCCCCTTCTGGCTCGTTCCGAAGACGGTTTCGAAGACCTCTTCAGCACTGACGCGGTCGATGAGCTGGTGGCCGACCGCGGGCTGCGCACACCATTCGTGCGGATGGCATCCGAGGGCTCCGTCCTCTCCCCCGCATCCTTCACTGGTTCGGGCGGATTCGGCGCCGAGGTCGGCGATCAGCTGGACTCGGCCAAGGTCCTCGAGCAGTTCGCCGGCGGCGCGACCCTCGTCCTGCAGGGCCTGCATCGCACGTGGGAGCCGATCTCCGGGTTCACGCGTCAGCTGATCGAAGACCTGGGCCACCCCGCGCAGGTCAACGCCTACGTCACGCCGGCATCCTCGCGCGGGTTCGACCCGCACTACGACACGCACGATGTCTTCGTGATCCAGATCGCGGGGGCGAAGCGCTGGACGATCCACGAACCGGTGCACCGGCATCCGCTCGCCGATCAGCCCTGGACCGATCATCGCGCAGCCGTGGCCGAGCGCGCCCAGTCGACTCCGACGATCGACGCCGTGTTCGAGCCCGGCGATGTGCTGTATCTGCCCCGCGGATGGATCCACTCCGCGGTCGCACAGGGCGGCACCTCCATCCATCTCACCATCGGCGTGCGCGCCGCCACCCGCCACGACGTGCTGACGCAGCTGCTCGCCCGGGCCGGCGATGACGCCGAGCTGCGCGCTCCGCTGCCCCTGGGGGTCGACTTCGCGGATGCTGCAGCCTTCGCCCCGGATCTGGCGAAGACCGTCGCCGCGGCGCAGCACCTGCTGGACCGCGCGGCCGACGACGGCCGGGTTGCGGCAGCATTGCAGCGCGCCTTCCACAGCGCGGTGCGCCCGGCACCGGTCCGTCCGCTGGCGACGGTGGATCTGATCGGGAACCTCGCCCCGGACACCGTCGTGCGCTGGCGTGGCGCCCTGACTGCCCGCATCACCGATGACGCGGATACCGTCCGCATCGTGCTGCCGCGCGCGACGATCACGCTGCCGGCAGAAGCCTCGGAAGCCGTCCACGCCCTGCGCGCGAGCGACCAGCGCGCCGGATCCCTGCCGGGGCTCGATCCCGCCTCGTCGCTGGTCGTGACGCGCCGGCTGCTGCGCGAAGGCGTCGTGGTGGCCGGATGAACCGCATCGCATGAGCGCGACTGCGCTTCCGGCGACGTACGACGAGTCCCGCGGGTGGGAGCCGTGCAGCGATCGGTCGCTCGAGCGGGACGACCCGCTCGCCGGCACCGGCGGGTTCGGGGCGCGATGGCTGCTCATCGAGATCGACGGCGCATGGGGAACACATGCGCTGTTCCAGTCACGGCTCGATCCAGAGCTCGGCCGGGCGCTCGCGCGCCGCGCGGAGGGCGAGGGCATCCGGCCGGTCGCGATTCGGAAGTTCGGGCGCCGGGCGGACGCGCGTCGGACGCAGACGAGCTGGCGATGGGCGCTCGCCGATGCGCGCCCCGGCCGTGAGTCGATCCGTTGGGGCAGTGTCGAGGACCCCGCGGAACTTCTGCACGTGCCCCTCGACGGCAGCGCCGGCATCCCCTCGTCCGAGCCCGCCCTGCTGGTGTGCACGCACGCCCGTCACGACCAGTGCTGCGCCGTGCGCGGTCGACCCGTCGCGCAGGCCCTCGCCGCGGCGTATCCCGACGCGACCTGGGAGAGCTCGCACCTCGGCGGTGACCGCTTCGCCGCAACGATGATCGTGCTCCCGTACGGCCTGTACTACGGACGCGTGCCGGCCGCGCAGGCGGCTGAGATCGTCGAGAGCTACCGGCACGGGGAGGTGGTGGAGCGCTACTACCGCGGGCGCAGTTCGCTCACCAACGTCGTGCAGGCCGCGCAGTCGTTCGCGCGCAGCCACACCGGCGATCTGCGGATCGACGCGTTCACTCCGCTCAGCGAGGAGCGCATCGAGGGCGGGTGGGCGGTCGAGCTGGAACACGGCGACGACGTGCTGACGGTGCGCGTGCACGAGCAGATGTCCGCGCCACTGCTGAGCACCTGCGCGGCGACGATCCCGAACGCGGTGCGCGAGTTCGCGCCCGACACGATCACTCGCCGCGCTCGCCTGTAGCGGCGATCCGCTCCGCCCGCTCGTCGAACTCCGCACGCAGGTATTTCGGCGCCTGGACGCGCCAGGCCTCGGTCACGAGTTCGACCAGATGATCCTGCTCGATGCCGGCCATGCGGAACGCGATCTTCGGCTCACCCCAGGGCGTGGTCGTGCGCACAAAGACGTCGGGCGCCATCTCGACGAGCGCGAGGGCGTCGATCCGCTCCGCGACCTTCACGCCGACCACGAGCTCGGCGGCGACGATCGCCCGGACGTCGTCGGGAATGCTCGGCCACGGACGGCACTCCCACGCATAGGGCTTGTTGCGCACGAACCACGCAGCGCCGCCGGTCGTTGTGCGCTCGTCGTTGCCCGGCAGCGTCGCCGTGATCCTGCGCAGATCATCGAGGGAGGCCACGGGTCAGCTCACCAACCCGCCGAACAGGAGCGAGACCATCATCGCCACGATGACGGAGTTGAACGCGAATGCGAACAGCACGTTGATGCGCACCAGGGTCCACGCTCGCCGCGAGCGCACCGACGCGGACACGGTCGCCGCCATCGCCGACAGGAGCACGGCGAACGTCAGGTAGTCCGCGAATCGCGGATCGCCGCGGACCGTCAATTCGATGTGCGGCTCGTCCTCGTCGTCGGCGACCGCCAGGCGCACGTACTCCAGTGCGAAGGAGTACACCATCAGCGCCCACGAGCTGGCGACCGAGAGCAGACCCAGGACGATATAGAGCCAGTCGCTGCGGAACGCCGGGTTCTGCGCGATCACGATGGTCAGCAGAACCGCGACCAGCGCCCCGGTGAGCGCCCAGCTCGACCCCCCGCCGTAGCCGAATACGCGGATCCACCAGCGCCGGAGCTTCTCCGCTTCGCGTCGGGCAGCGGCATCCAGTGTCCGCGGTCCCCGGGTCGCGTACATGACGTGCGTCCAGATCAGGTAGGCCGCCACGAACGTCGGCCAGGCCACGAGATAGAACAGGATGAGCACCGTCGGGACGTCGCCGTCGTATCCCTCGGTCGTGAAGATGTAGATCGCCGACACGCCCAGACCGACGACCCCGGCGATCGCCGAGCTCCAGTTGGCGCGGGCGATGTCACTGACGTAGCGGGCGGCCATGCCTTCATGCTGGCATACGGTCGCGGAGCGGCTCAGGGCTCCCAGCGTGCGTGCCGTTTACGGACGGGACACGCCGCGTGCTCGCCGGCGGTGGCGGCGCGTTTCGTCCGTAACCGACACGGGCCCTCTGGAAAGCGCGGCAGAACCGGAGGATGATCGAAGGGTGGACGCGTCGCCGCTGCCGCCCGAGTTCGCTCGCGAGCTCGAGACCCTGCGACGTCGGGCGTATGGGCTCGACGCCGACATCGACGCGGACCCTGTGGCGCTGCGACGGCTCGACGAGCTGGAGGCGCGCACGCACCCGCTGGTCGTCGCCGATGTGCCGGACGAGCTGTCCGACCCGCTGCGCCGCACACCGCACGTCCCGCCGGAGCCGAAGCCGTCACCGCCGCCACGGCGGAACGTCTTCGTGATCGGCGTCGTGCTGCTGCTGCTGTGGGCGGCGAACGCACTGACCGTCCCGCACGGTGAGGCGGTGCTCGTCCCGACGGATTCGACCCAGCAGGAGCGGCAGGACATCATCGACCTGGTCGACCTCACGTCCTTCGGCATGGTCGGCGCGCAGCTGGAGTCCTTCGGCGCGTTCCGGGAGCTCTCGGTCTGGTCGGCGGTGGACGACTCGGGTCTGACATGCCTCCTGGTGGGGTCCGAAGCGGACGGTCTCGCGCAGGTGGCGTGCACGCCGGCACCGCTCCAGCCGTCGCTGGACCTGCGGGTCGGCGAGCGCATCGAGGCGGCGTCGGTCGGTGGCCTCGGCGCGGGAAGCGTCGTCCGATTCGCGATGGACGGGCACAGCATCGAGGTCTGGACGGCCGAGGTGACGGTGGATCCGAGGTAGGCTGAAGGTGATAGGCGGATTTCTCATCCGTCTCGCCCCGGCCGCGTGGTAACGGTCGGGGCTTTTTCGTGCCGCGATGGGATGCCTGAGGCCGCCGTCTCGCGCGCCGCGTAGGCTCGCGATGTGGAATCTCTGCCGACCGCGTTCGTCAGCTGACGGGAACCGCCGCGTTCTGCGCGGCGGTGGCGATGACCTCTGAGATCACCGCGGGCTGTGAGACGTACAGGGCGTGGCTCGCGGCGACGTTCGTGATCTGGGCGCCGATGCGGGTGGCCATGTGCTGCAGCATCGCCTGATCGAACGCGTTGTCATCGGTGCCGATGACCGCCCAGGTGGGCTTGTCGTGCCAGGCGGCGTTCGTGACCGGAGTCGCGAAGACCGACATGTTGATCGGGACCTGCGAGGCGCCCAGGAATGCAGCATCCGCGTCGCTCAGGTCGGCCGCGAAGCCGAGCTTGAAGGTCGTCTCGTTGAGGAAGCCGAACCCGTCGTCGCCGACGTCGATGACGAAGTGCGGCGTCGCAGCGAATCCCTCGTACTGCTGAGCCGTGGTCTCGCCGGCGTCGGGGGCCAGCGCGGAGACGTAGACCAGCGCCGCCACGTTCGGATGCACGCCCGCCTCGGTGATGACCGTCCCGCCCCAGGAGTGGCCGACCAGAACCGTGGGGCCATCCTGCAAGTCGAGCACACGAGTGGTGGCCGCGACGTCGTCCGCCAGCGACGTGAGCGGGATCTGGACGATCGTGACCCGGTGTCCACGCGCCGTGAGGTCGTCGTACACGGCGCGCCATCCGGAGCCGTCGGCGAATGCGCCGTGCACCAGGACGACATTCCGGATGCCGTCGAATGAATCAGTCATGAGGTCTCTCTCCGATCTCGCGTCTACGACGCGTTGTGTGAAAATGTGGAACACTCATTCGCTGCAATATATTGCATGCAGAAAGCGCGCGCAAGGATTTGGTTCGGGGCGAGGAAAAGCGTCAATATATTGCATGCCCGTCCCCCAGAATGCGTTGACCGTGGACCGCTCGCTGCTTCGCGATGACGTGTACCGCAGGGTCCGAGACGCGATCGTCGACGGGACCTTCGAGCCCGGCGAGCAGTTGAAGGACGGCGAACTGGCCGAGTGGCTCGGCGTCAGTCGCACGCCCGTGCGCGAGGCGCTTCTCCGATTGGCCGCCAGCGGACTCGTCGTCGCGGTGCCCGGCCGATCGACGGCTGTGAGCACGATCGATCCGGAGGCCGTCCGCGATGCACGCGATGTCATCGCGGCGATGCACGCGCTGGCCGTGCGCGAGACGACCGGCCGGCTCAGCGACGACGACGTCACGCGCATGCGGGACGCGAATCGTCGGTTCGCGACGGCGCTGACCGCCGGCGACGTGGCTGCGGCGCTCGACGCCGACGACGAGCTGCACGGCGTGCCGGTGACCGCGGTCGGTAACCGGGCGCTGGAGACCGTGCTCGAGCAGTTCGGCCCTCTCGTGCGTCGCGCTGAGCTGCTGCGTTTCACCGGCGACGCCCGCGAGTCGGTGCAGCGCCACGAACAGCTGATCGAGCTCCTCGCCGCCGGCGATTCCCAGGGGGCCGAGTCGGTGACCTTCGACATCTGGCACAGCCTCCCCGCCGACGAGGCCGACGGGACCGCCCAGGCTCAGGGCACCGAGTAGTCCACTCCGGCGCGGGACGCAACCCCACCCCGCCGCGGCGGGCCGTGATTAGCGTCGAAGCATGGCTGACATGTACACCGCCCAGGACCCCACCACTCAGTACCCGCGCCCCCCGTTCCCGCCGCAGCAGCAGGGCGCCCCGGGTGACATCCACAAGATGGACCCGGCACCCGATCACGGCGAGAAGACCTACATCGGCAAGGGCCGCCTGCCCGGCCGCAAGGCGCTGATCACCGGTGCCGACTCGGGCATCGGTCGCGCCGTCGCGATCGCCTATGCGCGCGAAGGGGCCGATGTCGCACTCAGCTACCTCGCTGCCGAGCAGGAGCAGGCCGAAGAGGTCGCCGAGCTCATCCGCGCCGAGGGCCGCACCGCCGTCCTGCTGCCTGGAGACCTGCAGGAGGAGTCGGTCAACAACGAGGTCGTCGCGAAGGCGGTCGATGAGCTCGGAGGCCTGGACATCCTCGTCATCAACGCCGGCACGATGCCGACGGTCGACAGCATCGACGACTTCGAGACCAAGACCCTCGACGCCGTGGTGAAGACCAACATCTATCCGCTGTTCTGGCTGACCAAGGCGGCCTCACCGCACCTCAAGCCCGGCGCGGCGATCATCACGACATCCAGCGTCCAGGGCTTCGACCCGTCGCCGTCGCTCGCGGAGTACGCCGTCTCCAAGGCGGGCATCGCGAACTGGACGCGCGCGACCGCGCAGCAGCTCATCGAGCGCGGCATCCGCGTCAACGGGGTCGCGCCCGGCCCGATCTGGACGCCGCTGCAGCCTGCGTTCGTCCCGAACGAGAAGATCGAGGAGTTCGGCTCGCAGACGCCGATCGGCCGCGCCGGTCAGCCCGTCGAGCTCGCCCCCGCATTCGTCTTCCTCGCCTCGCAGGAATCCAGTTACATCGTCGGCGAGACCATCGCTGTGACGGGTGGCATGCCCGTCACCTGAGTCGGATGCCGCAGCCGGCCGCTCGCGGTCGGCTGCGGTGCGACGGGTCAGGGCGTCGTCGAGAAGACCACATCGAGGTCCGGCCGCCCGAGCAGCACAGCCACGCGCTCCGCTGCAGACCGCAGGGCATCAGTGGGAGCAGGCCCCTCACCGCCCCACGTGATCGCGAGGTTCCGCGCCGTGGCCTTCCACGTCCCCCGCACGAGCCCGTCCTGAAGCACGAGGTTCATCCCCTTCGTGGCCGCCGGACGCAGCGGCGCCGGCACGATGTGCGTGTCGGCTGTGCCGGGCCCGCGCACCCACTGATCGTGCCCGGGAAGTAGGTCTACTCGCCCGTCGGGCTGTGCGTCTCGGACGTCGTCGACATGCTCCGACAGCGCGAGCGCGTGCGCTCCGTCGATGTCGATGCGCGTCAGCCGGTCACCCAGCTCGTTCACCCACCGGTCGATGTTCTTCCGCCCGGCGCTCAGGCCTTCGCCGAACCAGGACTGCAGCTGCTCGGCGGGCGCCGGGCCGTACGCCGCCAGGTACTGCACGATGCAGTGGCGACCCGCGTCGTCGAGGTCAGGGATTCCCGTCCACCCCGGCGAACCCGCCAGGCCCTGCAGGGTCACCTCTGCGTCGCGCATCGGCCCGAGCACCAGGTCGCCCTGCCACGCGAACGGCTTGAGGAAGGTGTGGGATGCGTCGGTGAACGCGCCCCCGAGGTGCGCGAACCGCGGATCGGCGGTGACGATGGCCGCCAGCTCCGGCCGGGTGAGCGGCCCCGCGGCGAGTGCATCGCGGACGACCGCGCGAAGCTCCGGCCAGTCGTCCGGTCGCAGGCGGTAATGGCTCTGCCAGCTCTTCCGCTGCCACTGTCGACCGGATGCCCGGAGGGCGAGCACCGCACCGGCGTCTTCGGGACGCATGAGGTGCGTCGCTCCGCCGAACGCGTACGTCCGGATCAACGTCCCCGCGGCGAGGGCCGCGCCGACAGCTCCCGGTCGCGGGTCACGCAGGCGCAGGGCGACGGCGAGTTCCGGGTCCCCGGACCACGCGGGAACGGTGGTGAGGCGGCCCACCACCTCGGCGACGTCGGTGCCGCGCTCACCCGAGAGGAAGTGCCGGCGCAGCCGCCACGCCCGCGCGGTCGCCCAGGTGGTCTTCACGCTCGGATGCTAGCCCAGACCTCCCCCATCCAGCCCGGATCAGCGGCCGCCGGCGAACACACACGACCCAGGTCCATAGCGCGACGGCGCCCTCGTGAGCCACGATGAGGATGCCGGACTCTCGGCGATATGGGGAAGCAGCCACCTTCGATGTCAGACAGCGGAATCCGCACGCCGATGCCGGCGAAGTCGATACCCGCACGTCTGCGCACCGGCCGCGGCGCGTCACTGCGGGTCGCCCTGGTCGTCCTCGCGGTCTGCGCGCTGCTGCTGGGGCTCCTGCCGATCGCGGTCGGGGTGGGCAACCCGAACAGTCTCATGTGGGCTGTGCAGTTCTTCACGGCGGTGTTCTGGGTGTGGGCGGCAGCCGGGCTGCTGGCGTGGTGGCGCCGACCGGACAACGCGATGGGCGCGCTCATCTTCGGCGGCGGACTCGCGCTGTACCTCGCGGGTCTCGGCAACACCGGTGTGGTGGAGCTCGTCACCGTCAGCGCGGTCTTCGGCACGGCGCCGCTCGCCGTGACGGTGCACCTGCTGCACGCATTCCCCTCGGGTCGAGTGCGGGGCCGCCTGTCCATGGTGACCGTGGTTCTCGGGTACGTGACGTCCGTGGCGCTCCAGCTTGCGCGCGTTCTGCTGTCCCCCGGTGCACCCGAGGCATTCGCGATCGCGACGATGACGCAGCAGGCGCTCGGCATCGCCGTCATGGTGATGACCTCGATCGTGCTCGTGCAGCGGCTCCTCCGAGCCGACCGCCGCCATCGCCGCGTGCTGCTGCCGCTCTTCGGCTACGGCACGATCGCCGTGCTGCTGCTCGCGCTGGCCGGCCCCCTCGCGCGAGCGTTCGGCCTCGACGCGAGCGTCGGCGGCAGCATCCAGCTCGTCATCTCGGCCGGCATCCCGATCGCCTTCCTGCTCGGCGTGCTCCTGGGCGGCTTCACCCGCACCGGAGAGCTGGAGCCCCTCAGCGCGTGGCTCGGCAGCACCGGTGCGACCGGCGCCGCGGTCGCCCGCGCGCTGGCCAGCACGCTCGGCGACGAGTCGCTGCGCGTCGTCTACTGGTCCGAGCGCGAGGCGACCTACGTCGATGAGGTCGGGCTCCCCATCGACTCGGAGCGCGGTGACCCCGACCGGGGCTGGTCCGAGATCCGGGTCGATGACCGGCTCGTCGGCGCCATCAGCTACGACGCACGGATGATCGCCGATCCGGCTCCGGTGCAGCGCGCCGGAGACGTGCTCGCGATCGCCGTCGACCGCGAGCGGCTGACCGCGCAGCTGATGGCGAGCAACGAGGCGCTGACCCAGTCGCGGGTCCGGCTGATCGAGGCCGCCGACCGCGAGCGCACCCGCATCGCGCAGGACCTGCACGACGGCATCCAGGTGCAGCTGGTCCTGCTGGCCCTGGCCGCGCAGACCATCGCCAATTCCCCCGACGCGTCGCCGCGGACCGGCGAGGCCTCCGCAGAGTTGCGACGAGGCATCGACGAAGCGGCGGCAGACCTCCGGCGACTGGTGCACAACGTGCTGCCCTCCTCGCTCACCGAGCGCGGGCTGACCGCGGCGACGGAGGACCTGGTGGACCGCCTCTCGATTCCCGCGACGCTGGATGCCGAGATCGACGACACCACGATCTCGGCGACGACCACCCACACGGCGTACTTCATCGTCTCGGAGGGCCTGACGAACGCGGTCAAGCACTCCGGCGCCACGTCCGTGCGGGTGCGGCTGCGCGCGGAGGCGAATCGGCTGATGATCGACATCCGCGACAACGGCGTCGGCGGAGTGAGCATGAGCCAGGGGTCTGGTCTTCGGGGCCTGATCGACCGTGTCGATGTACTCGGCGGGAAGTTCGCCATCGACTCCCCCCGCGACCACGGCACCAGACTGATGGTGGAGCTGCCATGCGCGTGATCATCGGAGAAGACGAAGTCCTGCTTCGCGAGGGCCTCCGGCGCCTGCTCGACGACGACGGGTTCGATGTGGTCGCCGTCGCCGGTGACGCCGTCACTCTTGAGGAGGCGGTGGCGACCCGGCTTCCCGACCTGGTCATCACCGACATCCGGATGCCGCCGACGCATACCGACGAGGGTCTCGTCGCCGCGCTGCGCATCCGCGCCCGGCACCCCGCGATCCCCGTCGTCGTGCTCTCTCAGCACGTGCAGCGCCGGTATGCCACCGACCTGCTCGACTCAAACGGCGGCGGATTCGGATACCTGCTCAAGCAGCGCATCTCCGACGTCACGACGTTCACGGCCGACCTCCGCCGCGTCGCCGCCGGCGGAACGGCGCTGGACCCTGAGGTCGTCTCCGTGCTCCTGGCCCGCGCGAGCCGCGCCAGCGGCGCGGTCGGCTCGCTCACCCCGCGTCAGCGTGAGGTCCTCGCCCTCATGGCCGAGGGCCGCAGCAACGCCCGGATCGCGAGCACGCTGTTCCTGTCGGAGAAGGCCGTGGTGCAGCACACGTCGAACATCTACGACGCTCTCGGGCTGCCGGTCGACGCCGACGATCACCGCCGGGTGCTCGCGGTGATCCGGTTCCTGGCCTCAGCGGCCGACGACCTGCACTGATCGACCTGCACTGATCAGGCTCCACCCACCCCGGCGGGGTCACGCCAGCTGGCGCTGGGCCTGCGCGGCGAATCGACCACCCAGCGCCATCAGCTCGTCGAACGAGCCCGACTCGAGGACGCGGCCGCGCTCCAGGTAATAGATCCGGTCGGCGTCCCGCACGGTGCTCAGGCGATGAGCGATGACGATGCGCGTGACCGACAGGGCCGCGAGGCTCTCGGCGACGATCGACTGCGTCACGTTGTCCAGCGCGCTCGTGGCCTCGTCGAACAGCAGCACCCGAGGGTCGCCGGCGAGCGCGCGTGCGATCAGCAGCCGCTGCCGCTGCCCGCCCGACAGCGTCGATCCGCCCTCGGTGATCACCGTGTGCATGCCCATCGGCATCGCCCGCAGGTCCTCCGCCAGGCCCGCACGCTCAGCGGCTCGCCAGGCGTCGTCGATCGTCAGGTCGACAGCGTCGCCGAGGATGTTCGAGAGGATCGATCCGGGCAGCGGCTCCACCGACTGCAGCACCACGCCGAGCTGACGGCGCACCGCCCGCAGGTCGAGTCCGGCGAGATCCTGATCGTCGAGATAGATCCCGCCCTCCTCGGGTACCTCGAAGCCGAGCAGCAGACGCCCGAGCGTGGACTTCCCCGAGCCCGACGGCCCCACCAGGGCGACCGAGCTGCCGGCCGGAATGCGGATCGAGACGTCGTCGAGCACCACCGGGCCGTCCTCCAGGTACCGGAAGGTGACGCCGCTGTAGTCCACCGCGCCGCGCAGCACGCCGGGGTCGGTCTTGCTCGCGTCGTCCTCGGGAACCTCGGCGATCACCGGCACCATGCGCTTCATCGCCGGCGCCGCCTGGACCAGCTGCGTGACGACCAGGGTGATCGACACGACCGCCGCGACGACTTGGCCGAACGCCGCGTTGATCGCCAGGAACACCCCCGCCGAAATCGCATCCGGCTCGCTGAGGCCGACGACCGCGAACAGGACGAGTGATGACAGCACCGGGAAGACGGCGATCGAGACGGTGACGACGTTCTGCGCGCGACGCACGTCGTTCCACGCGACGCGACGCGCCCGGAAGCGTTCTGCCCACCGCCCGAATGCCTTCTCGTCGGCACCCGCGACCCGCAGCTTGCTGATGCCGGAGACGAACTCGAGCACGAGGCCGCTGAGCTGCCCCGCCGTGCGCTCGACAGCCTGCGCCCGACGGTACTGCGCACGGCCGGCGAACCACACCACGACCCCGAGAGCGGCCACCAGCAGTGTCGCGATGATGCCGAAGGAGACGCTGTAGAACCAGATCAGTGCGAGGCTCACGACGGCGGTCGCAACGCCCAGAAGAGCGACGACGGCGCCGCTTCCGACCACGCGCACCATGGCGTCCACCGACTGCACCCGGACGGCGAGATCACCGGCCGAGTAGCGCCGGAAGAACGCGGTGGGCAGCGACAGCAGCCGTCCCCAGACGGCGGGCACCAGGTAGCCGTCCAGTCGTCCCTGGGTGCGGACGACGGCGGTCGCGGTGGCGTACTGGAAGAGCGCCGCGGCGATGGCCGCGATCGCCAGCGCCAGAGTCAGCTGGACCAGCTCCGGGACGTCCGCCTCAGGGATGACGACGCCGACGATGCGACCCGTCACGATCGGGACGACCAGGGCGATCAGCGCAGAGGCGATGGCGTACGCGACCAGCCATGCGACGTCGGACCGGGTGTGCACGAGGGCCGAGCGCAGCAGCCCGCCGATCGTGAGCGGCCCATCCGGGAGCGGCCGGTACACCACCACGGCGTCGGGCTCGACGGTGGCGGCGATGGTGGCATTCACCACGACGCGGGACCGGGCTCGCGGATCCACGAGCTCGTACCGCGTGGCCCCGCGTGGCACCAGCGCGACCGGGCGGTGCCCGTCGGCGAGAAATCCGATCATCGGACCCGAGTCCTGTCGCCACCAGTCGCCCGTGAGGGTCACGCGTCGCGTCCGCACGCGCGCGTACCGCGCCAGCAGGGTCACCCGATCCGCCGATCCACGCCCCGCCGGAGGGGCCGTCGAGGTCAGGCCCAGCGATGTCGCGACCACGGCGAACGCCGCGTCGACCGGATCATCATCGTCGGCGGTGACCGGAATCGGATCCTGCCGGTCCACCAGCGCCCGCAGCCCGTCGAGTGCACCGGTCATCGCGCTCGCACGCCCGCCGCGCTGGGCACGCACGCGCGCGACACCCTCCGCCTCGATCTCGGCCCGTCGGCGGTGCACCGCGGCGATCAGCCGCGCGAGTGGATCGGGATCGGATGCCGCATCCGCCGACTCCGGGGTCCCACCATCCGCATCGGCGAGCACGCCGATCCACGCCAGCCGGTCGGTCGCGGCATCCTCGTCGATGGTCCGGGCCCGCACGACCGTGTCCACGCCTCCCACGGCGAGGAGGCGGATCCCGGCGTCGTCGGCGACACCGAACAGGCGCTCGCCAGTCGTCACGGTGGCAATGTGCAGTCGGGCGGTCGGCGGGTCGGACTCCCCACCGATCGCGAACAGCTCGACGACCCCGCGGACGACCTGCCATGAGCGCATCGGATCGGTCAGCAGCAGCGGCCGGTTGGCGCCGAGGACAGCCTCGCCCGCGGCATCCGTCTGCACATCGCTCAAGAGACCGCGCTCCCGTCCGCGGCGAACAGGGCGCTGTACGGGCCGCCCGTGCCGATCATGCCGTCGTGCGTGCCGCGTTCGACGATCCGGCCGCGGTCGAGCACGATGATCTCGTCGCAGTCGCGGATCGTCGACAGCCGGTGCGCGACGATCAGGGTCGTGCAGCCGCGGCGGCGGATGTTGCCGTCGATGAGCTGCTCCGTCGTGGGATCCAGGGCGCTGGTCGCTTCGTCGAGGACGAGGATGCGGGGTTCGGCGACCAGGGCACGGGCGATCTCGAGTCGCTGGGCCTCGCCGCCGCTGAAGTTGGCGCCGCCCTCGCGCACCACGGTGCCGTAGCCGTCGGGGCGCCGCGCGATCTGGTCGTGGATCGACGCATCGTGCGCGGCCTGCACCACCCGCGCCGTCGGGATCGTCGGATCCCACATCGTCAGGTTCTCGCGCACGGTGCCGCTGAACAGGCGGATGTCCTGGTCGACGAGTGCCAGTGACGACGTGATCGTGTCGCGCGACCAGTCGCTTCTCGGCCGGCCGTCGAAGAGGATCTCGCCGCTCCACGGTTCATAAAGCCCCGCGACGAGTCGGCTGATGGTCGACTTGCCGCTGCCGGACCCGCCGACCAGGGCGACGCGGCTGCCCGGTCGCAGCGTGAGGTTCACCCGGTCGAGGAGGGGTGCTTCGAGGATGCTGTAGCCGAAGGTCACATCGCGCAGCTCGAGCATCCCGGCCAAACGGATGCCGGGGCCGGACGCGCCCGCATCGTCGTCGTCGATGACCGGATTCGCGAGCACGTCGTCGAGCCGCTCGAGGTCGCCGCCGATCTCCTGGAGGGTGCCGCCGAGCTGGACGAAGCGACCGACGGGCTCGATGGCACGGTTCATCAGCACCTGGAAGGCGATGAGGGTGCCCAGGCTCATCGCACCCGTGATCACGTTCAGACCGCCCCAGCCGAGCACTGCGGTCGTGGTCAGTGCCACCAGGAACGGCGGGATGACAAGGAGCGGGAGCGATGCGCGTCCCATCCGCTGCGCCCCTGAAACCGTGCGTGCGTGCAGGCCGCTGATGCGGGTGAAGAGGTCGGATTCGCGACCGGCGGCCTTGATCGACTCGATGGATTTGATGCCGCTCATCGCGCTGCCCAGCAGCAGTCCGGTGTCCTGCATCAGACGCAGGTTCTCGTCGCGTCGGCGCCGACCCACGGCCCGCAGGACGACGACGTTGATCGCCACCCCGGCGATGCCGACGAGCGTGAGGGCCGGGCTGTAGCCGAACATCACCGCGAAATAGAAGATCACGACCACCGAATCGATCAGCGCGGCGGCGATCTCGCTCGACAGCAGCACCGCCAGCCGGTCGTTGCGGGGAACGCGGCCGGAGATCTCCCCGGCCGAGCGGCCCGAGTAGAACGAGATCGGCAGGCGCAGCAGGTGCCAGAGGAAGGCCCCGGAGCTGTGCGAGGACAGTTTCGTCTCCAGCGCCATCAGGGAGCGCTGCCGGAGCGCGGTCAAGACCCCGATCGCAAGGGCGGCGCCGAACAGCAGCCCCAGGATCGGTCCGATGGCGCCGGGCTGATCGGCGACGAGCACCTGGTCGATGAAGGCCTTGGTGAGCACGGCCGCGGCAAGGCCGGGGATGACGAGGGCGAGCCCCGCGAGCACGACGTAGAGCAGTCCCGCGATCGAGTGGCGCAGTCGCCGAGCGAGCCCGGGCAGCACGCGGGGCGGGGTGCCGCCGCGCTCGAAACCGGGTCCGGGTTCGAGGTGCAGCACGACGCCGGTGAACGAGCGGTCGAACTCCTCGTCGGTGACGGTGCGCGATCCGATTCCGGGATCTTTGAGGAACCAGCGGCCGGGCGCGTAGCCCTCGACCACGACGAAGTGGTTGAAGTTCCAGTAGATGATCGCCGGCAGGTTCCCGGCCCGGATCTCGTCGGGGTCCTGGCGCAGTCCCTTCGCCGTCATGCCGTACGTGCGGGCCGTCTTGAGCACGCTGCTCGCCTTGACCCCGTCGCGAGAAACGCCGCTGGCCGTGCGCAGTTCGTCCAGCGGCACCCATCGACCGTACGAGGCGAGCACCATCCGCAATGAGGCGACGCCGCATTCGGCCGCCTCCATCTGGATCACCGTAGGCACGTGCGTGCGCCGCGACCGCGGGGGCGTGTTCTTGGGCGCGGCGGGCGCCGTTCCCACCGACGTCATTCCGCCGCCCGAATCGACGGGAACAGCAGCGAGATCGGCGGCTGCACGGCCGTGATGACCGTGGAGTTGACCAGCGTCCCAGCGGCAAGCTCCTCGGGCGGGCCGTCCGCGGTCGTCCAGGCGTAGCCGGTCGGTGTGTCTCCCTCGGTGAGTGCGACTTCGATCTGGAACACCGGAACGCCCGAGACGACGATGTCCGTGATCTCCTCGTTGTTCAGCAGCGCCAGGACCCCGGCGCGAGTGACGGGATGGGTCCCCACGCGGCTCACCGTGCCCTTCAGCAGGCCGTACTCCTCCGAGGGAACGGTCGTCACCGAGATCTGCACCGGCATCCCGGGCTTGATCGGCTGGGCCCCGTCCACGGGCACGAACGCGTAGACGCGGAGGTCCTCATCGTCGGGCTGGATGCTGGCGACCGTCGCCCCGGCCGCGACGGGGTCACTCGGGTACGCCAGCAGCTCGACGATCGTGCCGCCGGCGGCCGCCTCGACGGCGACCGTTCCGTTCTCGGTCGACACGGTGGCCACCGGGTCGCCCTCCGCCACCTCGTCGCCCTGGCTCACGAACACCTCCGACACCGACCCGGCATCGGGCGCGACGCTGTTGACCGTGCCGTACTGGGTGGCCAGCACCCCCGCCGCCGGGAATGTCGTGGTCACCGTGCCCACGAAGCACCACACGATGAACGCCACCAGCACGAGGCCCACGGCGCCGAGGGCGATCCAGCCGGCCGGTCGCACCAGCCGCACTTCGGTATCGAGCTGCTCGGGACTGGACAGCTGCCCGACAGCACCGGCCCGGTACGTCGGCGTACTCACATTGACCCCCCAGGTGTGTGTGCGGTGTGCGCCATTATGCTCCCAGCATCAGTTCGCCGACCGTGGTCTCTTCGAGCGGGTCGAGCCCGGTCGCCGCCGCGAACGTCTCTGAGTCTCCGCCGCCCAGGGGGCAGCTGCCCAGTCCCATCGCGGCGGCAACGAGTTGCATCGTGGCGAAGAGCACTCCCACGTTCTTGAGCGTCGTCGCGTAGGCGATGCCCTCGTACTTCCACGACAACCGGCTGAAATCGGCGGCGAGGAGCACGAGCACGGGCGGGCGGTCCTCGGCGGCCGATGCGCCGCGAGCATCATCGAGCAGGCGGTCGATCGCCGGTCCCGGTGGCGCGACGAGGTCCAGCCCGTGCGCGACCGGGTCGTAGCGGTAGAGGCCGGCGGCGATGCCCTCGCAGTCCGCGATTCCGAGGTAGGTCGTCAGCTCGTACATGCCGCCGCCGCCTGGATACGGGCGATCGGTGCGTGCGTACGCGCGTGGATCGGTGCCGGCGGGAATCTGCGTGCGCACGCGCACGGTGCGGTAGAGGAACTCGCCGAGCTGCCGCGCATCCAGCCGACCGAACCGGCGTCGCGACGTGCGCGCCTCCATCACGGAGGCGAACGGCACGTCGGCGGCGATGAGCCTGTCCAGGTCGGGCCGTGCGAGGGCGATGGCGGGAGTGCCGACCGGATGCCGAAGCGCCGGCGGCGCCGCCCGTTCGGGCACGAATCGGAAGGTGCCGCCGCGATGCTCGCCCGCGCGCGCGGTCCGCGTCCGCGCGTGCAGCACGAGGTCGTGCGATTCCCACTGCGAGCGCACCCGGTCGCGGTCTTCTGCGGCAAACCCGTCGGCGTCGACGTCGACGAGGAACCCGCAGACGGCGAGCGCCGCCAGCAGTGTCCGCACCGCCGCTGGATCGGCCTCATCCTTGGCGATCTCCTCGAGCGTGCGGGTGCCGTCGGCGATGGCGATCAACGCGACCGCACACGCCGCCAGTTCGGCGCGCGTGGTCGCGAACGGCATTTCGAGCACGAGTGTCTTGCCACGACGGCGCAGGATCGCGAACCGCGACAGCCGCAGCGGGGCAGTGGGCGCCGGAAGCACCCGCGTCAGGTCGGGCGCGTCCGCGCGCAACGCGAGGACATCGGCGAGCATCGCACCGCCGGCATCCACCACGCGGTACACGAGCTGCCCGCGTCTGAGCGCGCGGCCGCTCCAGAGCATCCAGCGAGCCAGACCATCGACGCCTGCGGCAGCGGCGATGGCATCCAGCTCGTCGGCCCCGGCCGGCGACTGCCGCAGCCGTTCATAGACTCGTGCCTCCGGTGTGCAGGGCGTAGGCGCGACGCCTACGGCATCGACGTCGCGGATGGCGAGCAGCGCCGCCGGTGTCGAGGGGGTCACAGGAAGAACGGGATCGGGTTGAGGTCTGCGCGGGTGTTCGCCCGATCGAGCCAGCCGAGCTGCACGGGCAGGTCGTACAGTCGTCCCGGCCCGTAGCGAGACCAGAACGGCCGCAGCCCGGGCACCACGACCCGCACGACCGGCAGGCCGATGTCGGGCCGGGTCTGGTCGAGCACGTACATCGCCATGCCCGAGCGCTCCACCCGTTCGCGGCAGATCCGCACGTCTTCGGCCAGGTCTGCGCCGGTCTGGTCGGGATGCTCGTCTGCACACCACCGTGGCGCTGCAGGATCGGGCACGAGGTAGGGCTGGTTCTCGATCGTCGCTGTGCGCAACCAGGTCATGAGCTCTCGATCGGATGCGCGTTTGGTGGCATCCTCGAGGTCGGCATCCACCGGCGACATCTGATTGATCTCGCCCAGCGCTCGCAGGATCGCGATGCGCGGGTCGAGGTGCGCGCCGAATCCGAGCAGCGGCGCCTCGAATGCGCCGACGGTGCGCCGCGAGATCGCGGCGAACGTCGGAATGCCCAGGTCGGTGGTCAGATCGATCGCCCACACCTCGCGGCCCTTCGATGCGTACTCCTGCACCATCGCGTCGATCCATGGATCGTCGAAACTCGCGAGGTCGACCGCAGGCCGCTGCAGGCGGTTGTACCACCAGACCGCGACGGCATCCCGTTCGACCAGCTCGAAGAAGCCCTGCAGAATCGCCTCGGTGAGGGTGTTCCCGGCCGCGCAGCCGTTGGAGTCGGCGACGATGCCCATCCCGCGGTCCCCGGGCGTGCCGTAGTAGCAGTACGCCGTCGGCAGCAGGGCTTCGCGCTCGTGGGTCAGCGACCACACGGGCGTCCACTCGATGTCCGCATCCTCGTCGAACCGAGCCGGAACCGAGTTGAACCACGAGGTGCGCGTGCGCTGTCGCAGGGCGGCGTCATCGAGCTGCTCGTCGCTGAAGAGCATGGCGTCGTTCGGATGGATCGCCGCTGCGCCGAGGCTGCGCAGCGATCCCCGCACCGTGCGCTCCTCCCCGTGTCGCGATGACGAGTAGCGCTCGAGCGCTTCGGCCAGCGCACCCGTGCGCGCCTGCTCGCGGGTCGTGCCCTTTCCCGCCGTGACCGCGCGCAGCGACCGCTCGAGCGTCAGCAGATCCTTCGGCGCCAGACCGAGGTTCGAGCCGGAGTACCAGACGTGCACGCCCTCATAGGGGGTGGGCTGCTCTGCCAGCTCAACGACCGCGCCCGAAAGGCTGCTGACGTGATGACGGTACCGGCGGTAGGTCTCCTCGGCACTCACGGTCCGCAGTCCACCGTCGTTCCCGCCGCGGACATGCTCGGCGCGCGGCTCGACGCGCGCGCTCGCGGGCGGTGTCGGGTCGCCGCACTCCGGGCACTGCGGCCGCCGCACGACGACGTGCTGCGTCATCGACCAGTCTGCGACCCGCAGCTCGGTGATGTAGTCCGATCCTTCGGGGGCGCCTTCTTCTGCCGGAGGACGGACGCCGCGCAGCACCTTCGAGACCTCCATCGCGACCATGCGGCCGACCAGTTCGGCGGTCTGCTCGGTGGAGACGATCGGCATGGGCATCCAGTGCCCGTCCGCCGCATCGAGCACAGCATGGATGCGGCGGTGCATCCGGCGACGGTTCATCAGGCACTCCCAGCACGCGGACTCGCCGGGCCGGAACACCGGCCCGATCCACGGAGCGCTGCCGTCGGGTCGCACCAGGAGCCACGGAACCCCTTCGGCGAGCGCGTCGCGGTTGAGCTGTTCGAGAACGGGGTCCGTGTAGTCGGCTGCAAGCACGACGAGCAGATCGGGTGCGTCGGTGAGGTCGGGCAGTACCCGCGAGATCTGCACGGTCGCGGCATCCGCCCGCATCCCCCCTGCGGCAGCCTCGAGGACAGCATCGGGCACGTCCGCGGTTGCGAACATGGAGACGGTGTTGCGAGCACTGTCGGCCGGCGCATCGGTGCCGCTCACGGCCGACCAGAGAGCGCGTCGGGCGAGCGAGTCGGATGCCGCGGCCTCGACGATCACGCCGCGCCGGCGCAGCTGTTCGAGCGCGTAATAGGTGCGGGCCGCCGGGACGCGCGCGCCGATCGCGGCGACGACCTCATCCGAGGTGCGCGTGCCGTCGAGCTGCTCCGCGATCGCCTTGAACACGTCGCCTCGCAGCAGGACGGGTTCGTCTCCTCGCAGGACGACCAGTCCGTCGGCGTCGAGGGGCCGCAGCACCACCCGCGGGTCGACCATCCAGCGCGGGTCGGCCTCCGCGTCGGAATCGACTGTCATGGTGGTGGTCGACCCCGACGTGGAGCCGGGACGGGTGGTGGTGTCGGCGATGCTCATCGATCGCTCCCTTTCGCTCGTGGTCATGGAGATCCGCCGCGGGAGCGCCCGAGCTCCCGCGGCGGTCCTCCCCGGCTGTTCCCACAGCCGGCCGTCCCGCAGACGGCTGCCCCCCGGCCATCCGTCCCGCAGTCGGTTCTCTCCCGGCGGCTACAGCGAGAAGCCGCCCTCCCTCGTGCCGCACAGGTACGTGGTCATGCCGGCGGCGACCGAGTCGAGCTCGTCGTCCGACAGCTCGGTCGGACGCGCGGGCAGCACCACATGCACCACATCGTCGGTGTCTTCGACGATCGCGAACGACTTGCCCGCAGGTGCGGTGATGCCCTCGGCTGCGAGAGCGGCGGTCGGGTCGGCGAGGAGCTGCGCGCGGAAGGCGTCATCGCCCCAGGCCTTCGCGATCACCTTTGCGAACGTCGTGTTTTCGTCGGTCATTGCAATCCCTTTCGAAGTGCGGCGAGCATCTCTCTCCGCATGTCACAAGCCTCGCCGGGATGGACGACGGGCGACATGGGCCTAGGTCGGGTCGTGCGCAGAGCCAGGTCGTCTCGGGGAAAGAGCGGATCCGCGCGCTGATGTCGGCGCTGCCTGCCGGCGCGCTCGAGCATGGACTGCTCTGACAGCACAGCCCACGTCAAGGGGCAGACGGGATGCAGCCCGGCGACGAAGCTGGACCGATGAGTACACCCAGCGAGAACGCCGACTCCTCCGTCGACCCCGCCGACAGCATCCAGCCGCTCCGCGACAACGACACCTCGATCGAGCCGGACCCGACGCTCGACCCGGCCCAGGCCGAGTGGGACCGGACCACCGCGCTTGACGAAGGCGCCGACCCGGAAGACCTCGACCCGGTCACCAACACCGGGGCCGATCCCGCAGAGATCCCGGACGATGACGATGAGATCCCGGCGTTCGACCTTCCGGGCGCGACGGTCCTCCCGGAGACGCAAGGCGATGATCCGCTGGCGGCCGAGCTCGGCGAAGACGGCCAGGGGGATCTCGCGCCGGAAGACCTATGACAGCGCAGAGGTGCCTCCGCGGATCGCGAAGGCACCTCTGATCCGTCTCAGCTGCCGGAGCGGGCGGGCCGACGCCGTCGAATGAAGGCGGTAGCGGCGACGAGGACTGTGCCACCGAGGATCGTCGCGAGGGCAACCCAGAGCAGGGGCGCCGTGTCCTCCGGGCCGGTCGCGGGAAGCGTCGGCGTCACCGGGGTGACTGGGGTGACGGGCGTCAGCGGAACGGTGCCGAACTGGGCATCGGTGCCGTCGGTGCTGAGCTTCGCGACGACCTCCACGTCGGCGGCTGCCTCGAACGTTGTCGCTCCGTCGTAGTACTGCGTGGACACGACGTTGCCGTCGACGATCTTGTCGAACTGCACCACCCAGCTGCCCTGCGGCACCGCGAAGGCGTAACTCCCGTCGGGGTTCGTCGACCCCGACGCGATCATCACCTGCTTCGCCCGATTCCACACGCTGACCTGCGCATCCCCGAGCGGCACGATCCCGCCGGCTGAGGCATCCGTCACCGTGCCGGTGAGCTGCCCATTCGGCAGCAGCTGTCCGTTGATGCCCGACACCGTGGCTCCGGCCGTCACGTCAACGGGCGTCTCCGCTTCGGACGCCGACGCGTTGATGCCGTTGTAGAACTGCTCCTCGTAGCCGAACGGCGCCGCCTCGCTCGTGGCAAGGGAGGTGAAGGCCACCTCGGCTGTGCTGGGCAGACTGCCACCGCCGAAGTTCACGTAGTACGTCCCGTCGAGGACCGTCTGGCCCGCGCCGCTGTTGTCGCCACCCGTGCCGTCATCGGTCGCGGTCACCTGGATGCCGACGATCGGTTCGCCGGTGAGTGCGTCGGTGACGGTGCCCGAGATGCCGGCGGTGGTCGAACTCGGCGGCGGGTTGGTGGCTGCGACGGTTGCGACCAGGGGATCGGCTCCCGCCTGAACCTGTACGGGCACGGTCGCGTCCGGGTCGGTCGCGCCGTCCCAATACCCGGCGTAGCCGTTCGCCCAGATCCACATCACGTACGGGCCGCCGGCGGGATCGACCCCGGGGATGGTCGTGAGATCGACCCGGCCGTCGGCCAAGGTCACCGCGCGGTGCTCCACGCCGAATGCGCCGACACTGAGCGAGATACCCGCCCCGACGATAGGGTCGCCATTGCCGTCGAGCACCTGCACGCTGCCCGCGGTGACGGGCGGCGGTGCAGCAACAGCCGGAGCAACGCCGACCCCGACGACGGCGAGAGCGACTGCTCCGGCGATGGACATGGCGCGCACGACAGCGCGCAGCGGACGACGATTCACGAAGGGGCCTCCCGAGCGGTGGATACAGTGCCACCGAGAGTAGGAGGCACCGTTCTCGGGCGCACTGGACCTAGGTCGCTAGCCGATCGACAACGAGTCGTGTGCTCGGGCGTGTTACTGCTCGCATGCGAGTCCGTCACCATCCCGGTCGAGGTCGTAGACGTCGGAGCCGACGACGCGAGCCACGCCATCGAAATAGGCGGGTCCGTTGCCGCTCCCCCAGGCGCAGTCGACGTCGCTGGCGATCGGAACGCAGGCATCGGCGTAGTTCGAATCGCAGCCGGAGTCGGCGGGCGCCGGAAAAGGTGGAGCGTCGTAAACTCCGACGGACGTGACTTCAGTGACCGGGGCCACCGTCAAGACGTCCGACTTCAGTTCTCGGTTGGTTTCCACGCCATCGACTGTCGTGACTGTGTAAGTGAGAGTCCGTTGGCCTGGTTGACCACCCGCTGTGATTGCGGTCTGTCCGCGCGGAAGGTTGGCGTCTTCGACCGATACCTGTTCGAAAGCGACCGCCTCGGTCACGGTCTCCTCGCGGGTCGTCGTCACGGGAGTGGGAGTCGGTGTCGGCGTCTTGGTTGGCTTTGGTTTCGGAGTCTTCGTGGGCGTCGGCGATTCCTCAGCCGTAGCCGGGCTCACTCGGCTGCTATCCGCGAATCGAGCCGGCTCGGCCACCGTCGGAGCCTCGGCTTGTCCCGCGAGCGCTGCGGCAGATATCCCGCCCGTGATGAGGAGGAGAGCGGCGGCGCCGGCTGTGACTCCGATCGCAGCACGTCGAGATTTGAGCCGCAGCCAGGTTCGGGAGCCCCTGCTCAGCGACACGATCCCGGTGACGAGGATCACGAGTGCGATAGGTGCGACGAACGGCGACAGAATGAGCACCGGAACGAGCAGCAGCAACCCGATGACGATCCAAACCCACGTGGGCAGCCGGCGCCGGGAACGGGTCGTCTGAGCGGTCAGGGGCACCTCCCACACCTTCCCGCCCCAAAGATGAGACGACTCTGATGGTGCTCGCCTGCAATCTCCGTAGTCCCGCCAGCCGATGAACCCAGAGTGCCATCCGCGGCGACCCCCGCCCCTTTACCGAATCGACCAGGACGAGGATGGCGTCCATGACCGACGAGCAGAACGTGATCCGCATGTGGCGCGGTGTCATCCGCACCGCGGACACCGACGAGTACGTCGACTATGTCGAGCGGACCGGCATCGAGGAGTACCGCGCAACGCCCGGCAACCGCGACGCCTGGACGGTGACGCGCGACCTCGCTGATGGGTTGACCGAGATCGTCACCATCTCACGATGGGACAGTTTCGACAGCATTCATGGCTTCGCAGGAGACGACATCGAGAAGGCCGTCTACTACCCCGAAGACGACCGGTATCTGGTCGAGCGAGATGACAGGGTGCGACACTACGTGCAGAGGAGCTGAAGCGATTTCACCCTCTGTCAGGAGGGAAGGCGGATGCCGGCGGCTTCCAGCTCTAGCCGGGCAAGGCGCCTCACCACCGCTTCGTCACCTCGACGCCAGGCCCCCGCCGCGTCTGGGTCGATCTTTGCGATGGTTCCGATCTTCTGATGTGAGAGTGCTCGCAGTGCCAGGAGGTCGATACCGACCCCAGCGCGCACCATCGCCTTGGCGCGGCCCGCCCTCTGGATGAACCGACCGCGAGTCGCCAGCCAGACCGCAGCGATCATGAGTATCGGCAGCAACGCGACTCCGATGCCGACCGTCAGCGCGAGCTGATGGGTGAGCTCTTGCTGACTCGCCCCTGCCGTTTCGAGCGCGCCGCCAGCGTCACTGGCGCGGGTGAACGGGGTGCGGATGCTCGATCCGATGAGCGGTACGCCACCGAGGTTATCCCCCACCTCCGTCATCGTCTCGCGAAAGCCCGCCCCGGCCTTCTCCATCTGCGCACCGAATTGCGCGAGGTCGTCGATCAGTGCGTAGATCGCCGATCCCAACCACACCCAACCCACGACGAACGCAAGCGATAACAGGTCGAAAAGAAGCTGCCGCGTTCTGCGAGGAGCGAAGTCCGAATAGAGTTGCACGTCCTCAGAGTTGCACGCGGCGGAATCCACTGTCACCGATTGCTGGCGTTTGGTTTTGCCTGTAGGCGGGGGTTGTTCAAAAGCAGTGGCGGGTCGCCGGAAAAGGGCGTCACGCGCAGCTATGAGATCACGCATGTTGCTTAATGCCCCTGGAGGGACTCGAACACGATTTGAGCATTGTGCTCTCCGGCATTGATCAACAAATTCCGCGGAATCATGCGGCCGTTCGGGAGCTTGCCTACACCGAGCGACGTCCGAAAACAGCTACCTACGTAATCAGTACGGCCAAAAAGCGGCCAAGAATGAGCCGTTCTGCCGCACTCTGACAGGCATCGCGAGAAGACCGTCATCCAGCGGCATCAACCTTCAAATTCCCACATGTCAAATCTGAGCATACTGCTCGAGTATTCGAATCTAAGGCTCCGGACGGTGAGCAGATTGCTTAAGTCAGCACACGTGGATTTGCCGCGTATGCCATAGCGCGCTACATAGATTGCCATTGGAGACGCTGACACATCGCGAGATGCGCGACCGCAGTGGCGAGATCGTCCGCAGGGTAGAGCCGGCGAATCGGTGCTGGTCAGCAACAACGGCGACCTGGCCGCGCTCATTGTCCCGTGGGAGGCGATCCGCTTGATGGGCTGATCGCGCGAGGCGAGGCAAGGCCGGGCCGCACCCGCACTGACGCGCTGGCGGACATCGCACGGGCAGTTTCGCCGGTGAATTCCTGGGAGCTGCTCGATGACAGTCGGGGCCGCTGGTGACGGTGGCCTATCTGGAGACCTCGGCCGCGATGAAACTAGTAGTCGACGAGGCCGAGTCCGAAGCGCTCGTCGCCGCCCTACGGATTCCTCTCGACGCCTGGCGACGTCCTGGCTTCTGCACACCGAGTTGAGTTGTGTCGCGGGCCGACATCCGGCGATCGTCTCCGTCGAGGCGATCAGGGCGGTAATCGATGCGGTGAGTCTGGTCAACATAACGCGAGGGGATCTGCTCGCCGCCGGCACTCGCGCTCCGCCGCGTTCGAACGACGCGATACACCGTGCGACCGCATTGAGGATCGGCGCTGAGGAGATCGTCACCTACGATGACGAGCTGGCCCGAGCCGCCACGACGGCGGGAATCCGGGTGGTCGCCGCGGCGTGAGGGCTTTGAGGGCGCATCACGAAGTCCCTGCTCGCATGCCAGGATCCGCACGACCGAAGCGTGACGTAGCGTCGAGACTCGACGATCAGCGTCCGATCGACGGGCCGGATGACCCCGGGCCGACGACGGGTCCCGTGGCCTGCTCGCGAAGCTGCTGCTCCCGGGCCTGGAGGTAGACCTCGCGACCGGTCTCCTCGTCGACAAGACCGGCGACGCGGGCACGATTCATCATTCGCGTCGCGGTGCTGATGCTGACACCGAGCTCGTCCGAGACGAGCTTGAGCGGTGCGTCGTTGATCACCGACGCAAGTCGGTACAGCCTGACCGCCTCACGCAGATTGTCGTCGTCGGAACGGCCCTCATCCGCGCGCAGGCGCGTGATGTACTCGACGTACGACTCAGGATCTGCCCCATCGCGGTCGATGCGAACGACGCGAGTAGCGGCCCACTGCACGATCGCCTGCACACGGATGTCGCGGAGCAGGGTCGTAGTCACCTCGTCCCCCAGCCCGCTCCGGTCGACGCGCACCGACTCGGCCACCGTGCGCCGCAGTACCGGGTCGTACGCGATGCGCGCATGGACCGCGCCCGGAATGTCAGTGAGGCCGGTCACGATCGCACCCCACGAGCGTGGAATGTGGACGCCGTCGCCCGCGTCAACGATCTCCGCGTCGACATGTTCGATGGCGAGTGTGGGCATGCTGCGAGTGTGTCATTTCGTCCGACTCTGAGCAAGCGATGACATGAAGCATTCAAGGGTGTACAGTGCGTGAGCAAGTGATGTCATTAGTTGCCCACCGAAGGAGAATGTCATGAGCGCGTCATCCAATTCACTTGCACTCACAATGAAGGACGCCGCGAAACTTGTCGGCGTCGACTACCGCACGATCAAGCTCGGCATTGAGAACGGGACCATTCCCACGGTCCAGCTCGGCCCGCGCCGGATGATTCCCCGCGTCCCGCTCTTGCGCGCCTTCGGCGTCGACGTTTGAACGACCAGTCGGCCGCGAACCGGCGAGATCCGGCAGTTCACGCAGGACGCTCGAGCGCGCACCTGTGCGCCGGACACGTTCTTCACACCGATCGCTGGTCGTAGTGCAGAGCGCGGAGCTTTTGGCGAATCGCGAACCAGCACTGCAATGGTCGGGTCGATCGGCAGCGTCGGCGGTGCGGTCAACAACGCCGCCATGGAATCGTTCTTCCCACTCCTGCGAAGGAACGTCTTCACCGGCGCAGTTGGATCGCCCTCGAACAACTCTGATCGCGATCTCGACCTTGGATCCAGCGCACCTAACACCCACGCCGCCGGCAGGACCGCTTGGGACGTTTGACGCCCATCGAATTCGAGACCGTCATGATCTCGCCAGCCGCACTGGCTGCGTTGCTAGCCCCTATCCCTATACGTGCGGCAGTCCCATGCGCCGGGGTTCGATCCCGGCCTGACATACTCTCGACCTCCTGAAGGTCACCGTCGATAGCGGCCGTGTGCATCCCGCGGCGCCGAGGTTCAGCATGTAGTCGTCCCTGCTATGCCTCAATAGCCAACCGGATCTCCGCCCGTTCGGAAGTCCTGCTCAGATGAATAGATGTTATCCCTGGAAATGCTGTTCTTGTGCTGGCACTCGGTGCACTTCCACGTGTACTTGTTGTCGTTGAAACCGTCTTGATAGTTGAGGTGCGCGTTACAGCGGTCGCAGTACCAGTCGACGTCGGCGAATCGCGTCATGGGCGTGCTCCTCTGGCTCCACGCTCAGTCGTCATCGTTGTCGTCATCATCATCATCATCATCCTCCTCGTACCAGAAGCGCTGAGCGTCACCGATCTGGTCCATCACCGCTTCGAAGTCGCTAGTGGTGTTCACGATGTCGACCTCAGCTTGCTGGTGCAGCGCCTGCAACCCCTCCACTTTCGCGTGGTCGCCCGCTTCGTACGCGGCGTCAATCTCGCCTACGAGTCGCTCCTCACGGAAGGTCGCCTCATCGCGGGCATCGTCTGTCTGACGAGCCTCTTCCTGGAGGCGGTCCATGGCGGCTGTGGCTTGATCCGGGTACTTGTCTGCTCGCGTCATGCCTCACATCTTGCCAGTCTGGTTGGCCATGACGAATCCGCATCGAGACTTCCTATTCAGCGCCAGATGATCACGACGGTCCGCTTTTGCACAATCGACCACATCCTTCGGAATGCGGGATTTCGAGAAGTCAACCAATCTGCCCGGGCAGTCCATCTAATGCGGAATTGCAGGCGTGAGCACGTTCGATGAGATGTCCCGACGAGGCCAGAATAGTGAGGAGCCGCTGAAAGGAACCCGACGCACCTCCACCTGAGCGCAGACAGCGTCCATCTGAGAGAGAGTCACGCCGGGGCCCTTGGCGACAACTTCTTCGTCGGTCACGGCATCTCGGCGCGGGGGGCACCCCCTCGTGGCGGAACAGCATCGTCGAAGGTCAAACCAGCTCCTCGACCCGCGCCTCGTCCACACGGAGCGACTACGACTGTGAGGTCTCAAACCGGCTGACCGGGTGTTAGAAGCCTGCCTTGTTCGGGCGGGCGCGACGACCCATCTCAGACATCGACACGATTCGGTGTTTGGTTCGGTGCCTTTGCAAAGCGGCGAGAATCGTAATGGTAGACGAGGATTTCGTCTTCATCATCGAGGAACCCGAGGACGATATCGAGCGGTTCCCTAAAATAGGTCGAGCTCGGATCGACCTCAGCGTTGACTACGGGAGTCTCGAGAACTTCTACAACGACCGCAGGTTCGTCGTAAGCAGGATGTACGCGATTCTTCAGGCGCGGCTTCCAGACCACCAGGTCCCCCGGACGGAAGCTCTCACGAGCGGAAAGAGCATGAAACTGTTCGACTAGCGAAGCGGTGTACTCGTGCGTCCGCCGTTGGTCGAGCTTCGTCTGGGCACGCTCAGCGACCACCTCAGAAATTAGGCGGAACTGATCAGGGTTCTGCAACGCGAACTCGATCAGGCGCTCCGCCTGTGATGCGAGGTTCGACGCACTGGCCGCCTCGCGGTCTCTCTTAGGCAACTCTTACTCCCATTGCAGGCTCGTACTCGAAGTTGCTCGACAGTCTTCGACCGAACTGCTCTATCTCGAAGTTGGAAAGGTCCGATGCCGACGACGCCCGAATCTCGCGCTCAAAATTGCTACCAGCGTTGTATACAAGCGCAGGGCTGAGTTGAGTCTCCAACCGGGCGAACGTCTCGACGATGTGACCTCGGAGCTCCGCGTAACTAGCCTCAGACTGCGAATAGCGTTGGGTTTCGTGCGAAACGCGGACGTATGCCAACTCGACGACATCCCGAAGCCTGGCAGTAAAATCCGGAGTCGAAGTAGCGCTGGCGTCCAGTTCCGCCGCCGGGGCTGCGTGAGCCGCTGATGCGTTGCGCGACGCTCTCCGGCTGCGCGCAGCTCCTACGAAAGCGGATGCAAGAACTGCAATCGAGCCGCCAACGAGAGCCAGCGACGACCAGACGAGGATGTCAGCAATCATGAGTCAGTCTCCGATCTTGAACGGCGCGGTATGCCTCGCGTGCGAGCGCCATCACCAAATAACACCACAAAGAATGACAGCAGGAAGCAGGCGGCGGCTAGGGCCGCAGATACGAAAACAGTATCAGCCGTAGCCAAGGTGAGCTCCCCGGATCCGCGAAGGAGCTCCTGGAGTGCGAGCACTCCAATCGCCGCCGATGCGATCACGACGGTTGCCCACTTGATCAACACGGAAATCGGTCGCAGAACCGTGAACGCCTTGATCGGGCTGGAGGTGTGCGAAAGGTCGTCGAGGAAAGCCGCCGCTAGTGCAAGCGCGTACGCGAAGAGCGCGGCCGCGATAGGGAGCTCGACCTTGGCGTCGGCGACAGACCCGCGCACAAGGGCTGTGATTCCTAGTGGAAGCCAAACGGGCACGGTGGCGATTAGCACCCAATCACGGATGAATGGCACCAGCGCACCCCAGTTCACTTGCCAGAATCCCCCATATTCATGCTCGCGATTTGCTGCACGTGACAAATGTCTAGCACAAACCTGGTTGTCGCCTGAGGCGCCCGCGTCCGACGTGTCGCGACGCCGAGGAATGCTCGGTCGGCCGCGCGACGAGGTTTGGACAGTGAAAGAGACGCGCTGCGCGCCATTTTGCGACGCTCAAGCGGCTCGAGGGGCTGCTCGATGCGCCTCCTACTGATCCGCTTTCGTGGACGATGGAGCGCCCTAACTGCTGAGCGGATGGTCCTCGAAGCAATTGCCAGCGGAAAGGGACGTCAATCTCCCCCCGACCTTTCATCGTCAAAGTCATGCCGAGACCATACGGGCGAGCAAGCCAGAAGACGCACGCGTGCAGTGCCTTAGGGCGACAGCCCTCCGAGCGATGGCGACGAACTCGATGCGGTCCGATGCGCGGAGGGTTGGAGCTCCCGCTCTCGCGCCGCCCACCGCAGCTCGACAATCGCGGCGCGCATCGCATCCTGGATCGTGAGCTCAGTCGTCCCGCGCATCATCGTCGCGCCAACTTGCGCAATCGCCTCCTCGTCGGTCCGCGCAACCGTGATCGCGACGTTCTGGTCGCGACCTCGCGTCAGTCCGACATACAATCCAGCCGCCTCGACATCCGGTCCCACCACCGCAGCATCCATCGTCTCGCCTTGGATGCCGTGCACTGTTGTCGCGTACGCCAGTTGAAGGTGCTCAATCGCGTACCCGCGACTAACGCCATTCAGCTCGCCGCTAATGCTTGCCGACTCGAGCGTGATGACGTCATCCCGGATCCCGCGCACCACCCATTGCGCGCGATTCTCGACTCCCGTTCGCGCGTCGTTGCGACGCGTCTGCACGGTGTCGCCGACGAGGATGCGCTGCTCCCCCATTCCGAGCG